>NZ_CP118605.1:3780000-4082500 GCF_029869925.1 Microbulbifer bruguierae
TATCCGCAACGCCGCTGCGGCAGATGACGCCGTGCAGGTCACCGCTACCGGTCAGCGCGGACATATTGCCAGGCAGCGCTTCGGAAAAGCGCACCGGGGTGATTTTTTCCGCGCGCTCGCGGTTGAACACCGGCGCCTTCGACCAGGCGTATTCACTCAGGGCGAGAATGGTCAGCGACGGATTGACCCCCAGGTTGCCGGGAATCAGTGAGCCGTCGATAACGCGCAGGTTCTGGTAGCCGAATACCGCACCGGTGTCGTCCACAACACCATTGTCGGCGCTGCTGCCGATGGCCACACCGCCCATCAGGTGCGCGGTGCTGGGCGCACCGGTCAATACTTCGGTGACCACGTTACCGGCGGTACCGCCGCCGGCAGCGTCGATATAGTGACGCGCGGTCTCATGGGCGATGGGGAAGTAGTTCGACAGCGGCGAGTCACCGGCTTCCTGGGTCACACGCCAGCGGAACGGCCACTTGCCGGATTTCACATGCACGAAACTGTCCTTGGTCTGCATTACCAGGAAGATGATGCTGTTGCGGGACTTGCCCACCGGGTTGAGCATGCGCAGCGACTTGAGCGGCTGGCGCAGCATGCTGACCAGCATACTGATTTGCCGCGGCACACGGCCGTTGGATTCGGTAATCGGCACCGCGCTCTGCAGGGCAAAGTTGAAATCCCCATAGGGCGCAAAGCGCACGATCTCGATGCGGGTCTCGTCGTCCGGGTCGAACATGCTGGTGATGGCGGGGCCTTCACAGACTTCCCGCGGTTTGCCGTTTTTATCCTTGTAGTCACTGGTGGCGACGATCAGAGTTTCGGAGTTGGTGCGCACCTGGCGGCCGAGCTGCGCTGAGAGATTCGGCAGGGTGCGGTCCTTGTCGCGGGCCTTCAGCAGCAGCGGGATAGTGCCAAACACACCGGCGGAGACCACTACACCGCGGGTGCGGATCTTGTACGGTTTCTTGAACAGCAACGCGGTGGAGCTCTGTACCGTCAGCTCGTACCCGGCGCTGCCATCGCGCACGCCTTCGGCATTGGGCAGCGGCTCGATGCGGGTGACCTCGCTCTCCGCGCGGATCTCCACGCCGTTGCGCTCGGCAAACCAAAGGTAGTTTTTCTCCAGGGTGTTCTTGGCGTTGTGGCGGCAGCCCATCATGCAACCGCCGCAGTGCTGGCAGCTGTTGCGCTCGGGACCATCGCCATTGAAATAGGGGTCGCCGCGGTCCTTGCCGCTCTTGTCTTCCGGATCTTCCGGGAACAGCACACCGGTGTTCACCACCTGGAAAGAGTCCTCACGGCCCATGCGGCGGGCGGTTTCCTTCAGGGTCTCATCGGCAGCGTTGCCGTAGGGGTTCTTGGCTACGCCGATCATGCGCTGGGCCAGGCCGTAAAACGGCAGCAGGCGTTGTTTCCAGTCCTTGTGTACCCGCGACCAGGGCTCGGACTCGAACACCTCGTCGGTGGGGATCAGATGCACATTGGCGTAAATCAGCGAACCGCCGCCGACACCGGCGCCGTGCAGCGCGGTCACCTTGCTGGTCATGCTCACCTGGATGGTGCCGGTCAGCCCCAGCTTGGGAGCCCACAGGAACTTCTTGATGTTCCAGGAGTTGTTGGAGAAATCCTTGTCTTTCCAGCGCTTGCCTTTCTCCAGCATCAGCACCCGGTGGCCCTTTTCGCTCAGGCGCAGGGCACTGCAGGAACCGCCAAAACCGGATCCGATGATGACCTGGTCAAAATCAAATTTCTCGCTCACCGCAGACGCTCCTCTGGAGGTTTTCACAGTTCTTATTGTTGGATGTCGATGTATCACAGCGAGGATAGAGGAGCACAGGCAATAGAATTTGATATTTCTCGCCACCACCTGGAGGAGTACCGGGGAGCAGCGTACGGTCATTTCGGTATTCTCGGCGCGGGAAGCCCGGGAAGAGAAGGGGTGTGAAGATATGGTGAGTGAAGGGGTGTGAAGGTATGGTGAGTGAAGGTATGGTGAGTGAAGGTATGGGGAGGGCGTAAGCCCTCCCCGGATCAATGCCACAGTGCAGGAGGCGTCAGAAGTTGTACGTCACCTTGCCGTAGACAAAGCGACCGCGCGGATCGTGCTGGCTGGATACGTAGCCGTACAGGTCCGAGTCGCCGTCACCGATGGCGAAGGGGGGCTTCTCATCCAGGGCGTTGTCAGCGCCGAGGCTCAGCACCAGATTTTCAAAGCCGGTATAACGGGCCTGCAGGTTCACGGTCATAAACGAATCCACCATACGGGATTTGTTGGTGTCGTAGTCCAGGGTGCCATCAAAGTCGATATCGGGCGTGTCCTCAAATTCGCCGATATAGTTCAGCCCAAGGGTGAAGGCAAAGGTATCGCGAGCCCAGTCGGCGGAGGCCGCCCAGCGGTGCTCGGGATACTCGTACTCACCGGCCAGTTCCCGGCTTACGAAAGCGTCACCGGCGGAATTCAGTTCCACCCGCTCAAACTCCGCAAGATAGGAGTAGTCGAGGCGCAGGCCGAGGTCGCCACCGGCGACCGTCAGCGCCGAATACACCATACTCAGGTCAATCCCGGACACATTCTGCTCGCCGATATTGATAAAGCCGCTGTTGATGGATTGCAGGGAACCGAGCGACTCGCCAGGTAGCGCTGCAGAGCGGACGCAGACGCTACTGTTCTGGTCGTTACAGAACTGGCTGTACAGGTAGCCGAAAGGTACCGCATCGATCTTGCCTTCCTGGGTAATACGCCACAAGTCCAGTGACAGCTGCATATTGTCGAGCGGCTTGATTACCGCGCCCAGATTAAAGGACTCGGACTCTTCCGCCTCCAGATCCTCGTTGCCGGAAAATACGATGTTGTAGTCGGTGCTGGCACAGTAGGCCTCGTTGATGGCGCAGCCATAGGTGTCGATAAAGAACAGGGATTCCTGGGACGGGCCCAGGCCGATCTGCGCCAGAGACGGTGCGCGGAAACCGGTACCCCAGGAGGCGCGCAGCGACAGTGCATCACTGGCGGTCCACAGCAGGTTGATCATTGGGTTGGTGGTGCTGCCAAAATCGCTGTAATCGTCGTAGCGGCCGGCGAGGGTCAGATCCAGGTTGGCCGCCAGGGGAATGGCAAACTCGACGAAGGCCGAATTGATATCCCGACTCGCCGCGGCGGACACCGACTCGGTGCCAAAAATCAGGCCGCGCTGGAACTGGTCGTCGGGGATATCGGACGCGCTTTCCTCCCGGCGTTCAAGACCGGCGGCCATGGCAATAGCGCCATTGGCGGTATCGAAAAGTTCGCCGCTGATGGTGAAGTCCAAACTGCGCAATTCGGATTTACCCTGGCGCACCAAACTGGTGGTGATGGCGTCAATCACCGACTGCGGATTCTGTACCCCGCCGAAGGGGTTGTAGCGGCCCGCGTCAATTTCCTGTTGCAGCAGGTCGGTGCGCACCCAACCCTGGGAGCGATCGCCGCTCTGGGTGGATTCGCTGCGCGAGCGTTGCACCGAAGTTTCCCAGTCCCATTCGCCAATGGTTCCGCGCAGTCCAAACACACCGCGCAGGTTATCGGTTTCGATATCCCACTGGCGCGCGCCCGCATCGACGGTGCGGTAGCGGCCGACGTTGACACTGCTGGCGCCGGTAAACGGATTGTCCGGGTGATCGACGGGCACCGTGAGCCCGGCATCTTCGTCCAGGGGTGTCGGCGCGCCCTGAGCGATCGACGTATTGTGTTGCACTGAGATTACGCTGAAGAACTCGACGCTGTCGGTGAGCTGTGCGTGACCGAGCATCAGAAGTCCGGTGCGCTCGGCTTCCGGTGTCAGCAGCGTCCACGGGCCGTAATCGTAAACACAGGTCTGGCCGAAAGCGCTGCCCTCGGGGCAGTTGGGGTCAATGGTGGTTTCGCCGTCGACAATAAAACGGCCGGGATAGCCGCGGGAGGAACGGAAGTCCATACCGCCGCGGAAGGATTGGTCGGCGGTGTCTAACCCTTTGCGCTCCACACTGGCAAGGGTCGAGTTACTGTGGTGATCAAAGATCAGGGTGATGTTTGAGTCGTCACCGTTCACACCCCAGACCGCAGACACGGACTGCTCGTCGTAACCATCGGCGCCGCCGAAATCGACCGCGACCTCGGCCCCTTCAAAGTCTTTGCGCAGTACCAGGTTGACCACGCCCGCCACCGCATCGGAGCCGTAAATGGCCGAGGCGCCATCTTTCAGTACTTCCACCCGTTCAATCGCCGCGATGGGAATACTATTGATATCCACAAAGTTGGTAGTGATGCTCTCGGCAAACGCACTGATGGCCACCCGTTTCCCGTTCACCAGCACCAGGGTGGCATCGGCGCCCATACCGCGAAGACTGACTGCCGCCGCGCCGTTGGCGGTGGAGTCCTGGTTGTTTCCGCGCGTGGAAAAGGTCCCGTTACCCGCCGCCGGATTCTTTTCAAACATCTGCTGCAGATTGGTGTAGCCAGATTTTTCTATGGCCTCGCGATCCATTACCTGAATCGGTGTTGCCGTCTCGAATTCCGCATTGCGCTGAATACGGGAGCCGACAACGGCAATCTCCTCCATGGCATTTTCTTCCGCGGCGAACAGCACCTGCGGGGTAGCCGCAGTGACCACGGAGAAAATGGCAGTGGATAAAACGTTTTGGCGTAAAAAAAGTTTTTTCATGATCTTTGCTCGTCCATTCGCAATTTTTATTTTCGAATGACCGGAACAGCGTGGTCGTTCAGTGTGCCCGGCAACAGTATCAATGGCGGTTGGGGGTGGCAATCAATGTGCGACAACCTGATAGTTATCGAAAGGTAAGGAGAATAGTGTCTCCCTTAAATTGAGAGCTGGTTTCGATCAAAAGGGAGGATTTAACGTTGGTGACTATTTTAAGTAATGTAATTTATTGTCATTTTTTTTGATCTGGACAAAAAGTATTGCCAATTCTCTTGCGTGCATAGTTTCAATATCGGAAATTACTTTGTTGTTTTAGGGGTTTCCGATTTGGTGGCGGGAGATATTTCTACCTGAAAGTTTGAACTGCGAAATTTTCCGAAAACCGCAGGCTGTCGCCAAATTTTTCACGGCATTGTTACTGGTGGGAGCGAAATAGTTCTTCTGCTGCCGGTTAGCTGAATTATGTGCATGATTTTCCGGGGCCTCTTGAGGGCCCCGGTTACATGGTGGCTGACTATTTACCTGTGGCGTTCCTGGATGACCGCAAGCGCGCCATGACCAGGGCGAGCAACAGCAAAATCAGAACAGGTCCACCGGATCCGCCGCTGCTGCGCGGGTAGGCGCGGTTACTGTTGAAGGCGGGCTGGGCACTGTCCTGGCGGTTGTCCTGTACCGGTGCCACGGCGCGATTTTCGCGGGCTGTCCTTTCCCGTTTTACGCGGGCGTTATTGTTACGCGCAACACCGAGTTGCTCGAATACCGATTCTTCCACGACCACCATAGAGGTGTATGGGGTTACCAGTCCGTGCTCCACCGCGAGATCGACGATGGCGTCTTCGCTGTCGGCGTCGTGGCCCAGATAATCCATGCGATTCTGGATGTTTTCTATGGCGGCATACGCCCATAATCTTTCCAGCTCGGGATTGCGGGTATCGGTTGCCGGGAACTGGAGGTCGGAGCGGTAATGAACCTGACGGCCTGAAACCTTGCCCTCAATATCGAGCTTCGCCGCGCCATCGCCCCAATAGTGACCGAACACGATCAGCTGCTGGCCGCGATACAGGGTGCCGATTCGGCCAGGGCTGAGATCGCGCACCTTGATCCCGGACTTGTTTCCCGACTTATTTTCGGAAATGGTGAGTGAAAGGTCCCGGTAAGATTCATGGCGCAGTTGGTCTGCTGCCTGAATCAGACGTCCGGAGATGTCATCGCTATTGGATATGTTCATGGCAAAGCCGTTGGAGACTTTTGCCATCCCCTCAAGCAGGGGGCGGTTGGCACTGTTGCCCATGACGAAGGTGAACAGGCGGATATCGTGCTGCTCGAGTAATTCCAGAAACGCATTTTTCGCGACCACGCCTACGTTGGCGACACCATCGGTTACCAGGATCACCGCGCTGGGACGGTCGGCGTCGAGTCCCCGGTATGCCGCTTTCAGGCCAGCGAACAGATTGGTGCCACCGTCTGGCTGCACCGCTTCCAATTTTTGCAGGTAATGCGCCACGTTGGCATCGTTTACCGCAACATAGCCGTTGGTCAGTTCGTGGGCCTGATCATTGAACAACACCATTCGGAAGCGGTCTTGCGGCTGCAGTTTTCCCAACCCTTTGCGCACACCCTCGGCAAGGCTGTGGTATTTCCCGGCCATGGAACCGGAGAGATCCAGCACAAAAGTCCAGTCTCTCCCCTCGGATATTTCACCCAGATCATCCCCGGGGGTCAGCGTCAGCATAAAGGTGCCGCGATCGCTGCCCTCGGCGCGGTAGGTGACCATATCCACCGCACCGGGGAGCCCCGGCTGGTGCCGCCAGTAGGCGACGATGTCCCTGTCCAGGGTAAATGCGCCAGTACCTGTGGCAGCGGTCGCGGAGACGGGCGCTGTGGTTCCGCTTTCTTCGTTGGTCAGTGCCGTGGCACCCGCGGTGTTGGCGAACGATACCTGCCACTCCTGATCAGACGCGCGTTGCACCTGCGCCTGCGGGTGCGCCGGTAACAGGAACTGGTCGATAGGATAGGACGAGCGCATGGTCAGTTTGAAACTGAACGCCTCCTGCACATGCGCCTGATAAGTGAAAAATGCCATGCGCTCCTCATCCACACCACCTTCTTCCAGCGGATACACGTAGCGTCCGATACCCAGTTCGGCATGTACCGGCTGGATGTAGACCAGGCGGATTCGCACCGTGTCATTGGGCAGTACCGGATAGACACGGCTGTCAAAACTGCGATATTCATCCTGCTCCGTCAGCGCGGTCCGTCTGCCCTGGGACCTTTCCTGTTCATACAGGTCGCGCGCCTGTTTTCGGGGCAGCACTTCACCGGTAACCGGCTTGCCGTCGATCCAGAAAGTGAATTCACCCACCGAGGCTTTCTCCGGTACCGGGAAGGTGTAGACGGCTTCCAGCTGTTGGTCGTGGGGGTTGGCAAAGGTCTGATCCACCTCGGTGATGGCGTAGCCGTCTTCAATCACCACATTGACATGGTGCTCCCTGATCTCGAGCTGTGGCAGGTTGCTGTCGGTCGGTGTCAGCAGGCCAGCGGCGGTGGCCAACTGGGGCGCCACTGCACTCAGAATTAAACACAGGCACCAGCCGATAGGGTTGTTCCATAAACGTCGCATTGTCGGTTCCTCCGTATGCCGTTTCGGGCTGCATGGAATGGCGAGCCGAAGTGGCTCCCATCGCCGGAGAATTTATCGGCAAGGGCTCGTAGGAATCACCTGTATCCGTTAGAGTTCCGTAAAACGGACCGAAAAGTATCGTTTAGTGATACTTTTAGGGGGCGGTCGTACTCGAATACACAGGGATCCGGCGAGATGAGTCAGGTACAGGCTTTGATGAAAACCCTGAAGCGCGAGCTGAAGGCACGGGGGATTACGTACGCGCAGATCGCCAGTCAGTTGGCGCTGTCTGAAAGCAGTATCAAAAGAATGTTTACCGGCGGCACCCTGTCCATTGCGCGGCTTGAATCGCTGTGCCAGATCGCCGGCCTGGATTTCTCCGAGCTGGTACGCAAAGCGGCAGAAGCGCGACGGGGTATTGCCACGCTCAGTGACGAGCAGGAGCGCGAAGTGGCGGCCGATCCCCACCTGTTACTGATGGCGGTATGTGTACTCAATTACTGGTCCATTGAGCAGATACTCGAGACCTACGAGTTGAGTGAGACCGAGTGCATCCAGTTACTCGCGCGTCTCGATCGGCTGAAGCTGATCGAGCTGTTGCCGCTAAATCGCTACCGGGTGATTGTGGCGAAAGAATTCCGCTGGCGTCCCAATGGGCCTATCCAACGGTTGTTTCAAAAGGAAGTGCAGCCGGAGTTCCTGGCATCCAGCTTTGCCGGTCCGGGGGAAAAGCTTGTATTCCGCACCGGTATGCTGTCGCGGGCGGCGAATGCCGAACTGATGAAGAAAATGGATAAGCTACTGCAACAGTTCGACGAACTGCACGATGCGGACACTGCTCTCGCACTGGACGAGCGCTATGGCTCCAGCCTGCTGGTGGCACTAAGGCCCTGGGAGCTGCAGTACTTCAGTCGCCTGCGACGCGGTAATAACGAGAAAGTGTTCCCCGAATGATACCGGCGCGGTATTAAAGAAATCACTTTTGTGATTGACGAGTCCGTGCCCATTTGCCCCGATTGTTTACACAACCACCGGTATACAGCTCGAATCGATGAAAGAGTTCGCAGGTTTTCATGGAGTTAATGCACGTATTCTGGTGGGCGAATATGGTCGTTCTATCGCCTTCTTCTACCAGTTGATGAATAACCTGAATGAGCTTTAATTTTCGTAATTATTCCAGACCGCTAAATCAAAAAATGCCCGTTATCCTCCGATATCGGGCATTCTCACTTTAGGGCAGTTGGCCGGTTTCGTGTCTGCTGCTATTTGGCCAGCGTAAATTCGATTTTACGTCGTTCCATATCGACCGCCGCGACGCGCACTTCGACGGCATCGCCGATGGCAAAGCTGGTGTTGTCGCGCTCGCCAACAAGACGTTGCGTGGCTGCATCGAAGTTGTAAAAATCGTTTTTGAGCGCGGATATGTGTATCAGACCTTCAACCTGAAGATCTTCAAGCTCGATAAACAGGCCAAAGGGCGTAACGCTGCCGACAAAGCCATAAAACGTCTCACCGATAAATTCCTGCATAAACTCGCACTTCAGCCAGGCTTCTACATCCCAGCTCGCTTTGTCCGCGCGGCGTGAAGCGTTGGAGCAGTGTGCCCCGAGTGTCTGCATGGCCGGCTTGTCGTAGGGGTAACTTTTTCCGGGTGCGAGGGGTGCCGCGTGCTCGAATCGCTGTACTGGTGCACTGCTCGCACCGAAGACATAACTTAGTGCCCGACGGAGCGGATTGCGCTGTTTTTCCCGGCGGATTACCGAGCGAATGGCTCGATGCACCAGCAGGTCCGGGTAGCGGCGAATGGGCGAGGTGAAGTGCGCATACGCGGAATACGCCAGGCCAAAATGACCGCGGTTATCCGGGCTGTACTCCGCCTGACTGAGGGATCGCAGCATCATGGTGCGGATGGTCTGCGCATCGGCGCGCTGGCCAATATTACTCAGTAGCTGATCGTAATGCGCCGTCGAAGGCTTGCTGCCGCCGCCCAGTTTGAGCCCTTTGTCGTTCAGGAATGCGCGCAAGCTGGTCAGCTTCTTGTCTCGCGGACCGTCATGCACGCGATACAGGGTCGGCATCTTCTGCCGCTTGAGGAAGTCTGCGGTAGCGACATTGGCGCTCAGCATAAACTCCTCGATCATCTTGTGCGCATCGTTGCGGACTACCGGGACTATCCGCTCGATCTTGCGGTCTTCGGTGAATTCGAACTGTACTTCCGGCCTTTCAAAATCCATTGCACCGCGTTTTGCACGGGTCTTCTTCAAAACCGCGTATAGCCCGTGCAGCGCGTGAATATGTGGCGCCGTGTCTTTGAGTTTACGAGCCGTCTGCCGTCCCAGACCGGAATCCGGTGCCGTGATGAAGGCGTTCACCTGGTTATAGGTAAGCCGGGCATGGGAGTGAATAACACCTTCGGAAAAGGTGTAAGCGGTCATTTTCCCGGTTTTGCTGAATGTCATCTCGCAGACCATCACCAGCCGGTCTACCTGTGGATTGAGCGAACACAAACCATTGGAGAGGGATTCCGGCAGCATCGGCACTACACGACCGGGAAAATACACGGATGTTGCGCGCTTCTGCGCTTCCTGGTCGAGTGCGCTGCCCGGGGCAACGTAGTGAGAGACATCGGCAATCGCTACGAACAGACGCCAGCGGCCAGAGGCTTCTTTTTCACAGTACACCGCATCGTCGAAATCCTTGGCGTCGTCACCATCGATGGTCACAAACGGCAGATCTCGCAAGTCTGCACG
Source organism: Microbulbifer bruguierae (assembly GCF_029869925.1). Lineage (NCBI taxonomy): Bacteria > Pseudomonadati > Pseudomonadota > Gammaproteobacteria > Cellvibrionales > Microbulbiferaceae > Microbulbifer > Microbulbifer bruguierae. Next base: position 3,790,041 of record NZ_CP118605.1, read on the forward strand.
GTGCAGTTTGTCCGCCTCGGGCACTTTATGGCCGAGCTGCTTTGCTGAGCGCAGGGTGTCCTTCGGCCAATGGTGGGGAATATCGTGGCTGCGGATGGCGACATCGATCTCCATACCCGGGCCCATCGCGTCGCCGAGTAATTCGGTCACACGTCCGAACGCGTTGTAGCGACGGTTGGGAAAGTCGATGATCTTTACGGAAACATACTGGCCCGGCTTGGCGCCCATCAACTGGTCGCGATCAAGGTCAATCTCGTGGGCAATCCGGGTGTTTTCCGGCTTGAGAAAATAGTGGTCATCTTCAAGCTGCAGACGGCCAACCAGGTGGCTGGTGTTGCGCTCGAGGACCTTCACGATAGCACCGGTTTTGCGGCCGCGGCGGTCGGTGCCACTGATTCGAGCCTGCACGCGATCGCCGTCAAATACGGTCAGCATTTCGTTATCGGATAAAAACAGATCTTCTTCGGATGCGTCACTGCTCAGAAACCCGAAGCCGTCCGGATGTCCGATCACGCGCCCAATCAACAGGTCTTCCTGTTTGACCAGACTGTAGCCTTTGCGGTGCTCGAAAAGAATTTGCCCGTCGCGTTCCATTGCGCGCAGTCGGCGGCGCAGAGCCTCTTTCTCTTCGTCAGAGGACAGGTGCAGGGCATTCGCCAGCTGCTCCCGATCAAGCTTTTTTTTGTTTTTTTCGAGCAAGCTCATAATGAACTCGCGCGCGGGAATTGGGTTGCTGTATTTTTCGGCGTCCAGCGGATTAAACGCAGCTATTGGAGATTTACTCATGATTTCCTCTTGGGAAAACCGCCAATAAGATTGCGCTTGGTAAAAACTTGAGTGATATGTAGGGACAGATCAGGTGTTACTCGGCAAGGTATGCAGGCGGAGATTGCTCAACGAAGTTGAGGGGTATTGCAGTCGGGCATTCATACTGTGATCAGTCTGAATGCCCGTCTTTCAGGATGAGATAACGACTAGGAGTGTATCTAGAGAGGGTATCTCAACCTGAGTGGCATCTAAGGCCACTCAGCAGCGGACCGGTATATGGCCGGCTGTATGCGAGCCTGGTTGGCTCAGGTGCAAACGATATTTTCAGCTTGCGGGCCTTTAGGGCCTTGAGTTACGGAGAACTCAACAGTCTGACCTTCAGTCAGGGTTTTGAAGCCAGAACTTGCGATCGCGCTGAAATGCGCGAAAACATCAGGGCCAGACTGCTGTTCAATAAAGCCAAAACCCTTGGTTTCGTCAAACCACTTAACAGTGCCGGTTGTCGTTTTAGACATGATAATTTCCTGTAAACAAATAAAGATATGCCGTTAGAGGCACGGACAGCAAAAAAAGACTGGAATTTAGATGCTACAGGACGAAGTAAAACGGATGCGACGAAACTGAGGATTTAAACAAGAGACTTACTTTTTACTGAGGCCACTGTATGCCCCTAGTTGGGCTAAGTCAAAGTATTTCTTGCAGTTGCGGTACTGGTTGGTCACGCTTTCTGTTTGGACTGCCTGGCCCTCTGGGAGTCAATGAGTCTGTTCTCGGTCATGTATTTCGGCCATGTATTTATCGGGTACCTGCATCCTGGTTTCGAAACTCCCAACAACTGGTCTCGCCACAACAGAGCAGTGTTAGTTCACCGTCATCGGATGAACAGATCAGCTTTCGGATCTATGCCGGAATCTATGTCAGAAAGGCAGGCCAGACACTACAAAATCACACTCCCGAAAGCAAAACCGAGCACGACGGCGGAAACAATCGTGACTACGCCGGGAATTAGAAACGGGTGGTTAAACACAAACCGACCAATACGTGTTGAACCTGTGTCATCCATCTCCACAGCGGCAATCAGTGTCGGATAGGTGGGCAATACAAACAGTGCGCTCACCGCGGCGAAGGAGGCGACGGCAGTCAGTGGTGCAACGCCGATCGTCAGTGCGGCAGGCATCAGGGCGACGGTGGTTGCGCCTTGGGAGTAGAGCAACATAGACGCAAAGAACAATGTCAGCGCCAGCATCCAGGGATATTGGGACAACAAATTACCGGCGGTGTGTTTAATCTCTTCCACATGAGCCTCAACAAATGTTGAACCCAGCCATGCCACGCCCAATACGCAAACGCAGGCGGTCATACCGGATTTAAAGGTTGCTGCATTGGGTATCAGCGACGCATCCGTTTTCGTCAAACAAACGATCACTGCTGAAGCGGCAAGCATGACCGACAGGATCGCTTCATTGCGACCGAGAGGCGGGTTTTGAATAAGCGCAACGGAATCCGAAATCGCAGCGGCGTAACAGACGATGACCAGTAACGCCGTCAGGAATATAAGAGTGGCAGGCTTTGCACTGGGCAACAGTGCCTGTTGATGCAAGCTCTGTGCACGAATACTCCCTTCGGCCAGGCGCTGCTGGTAAACGGGATCGTCCTTAAGCTCACGGCCCATAAACCCAGCGACAAAGGCGCCAATCATACAGGCGAGAAACGTACTGGGGATGCATACGGCAAGTAGCTGCAGGTAGTCGATACCGTAGGGGGCGAGCATGGCAGCAAAGGCGACCACAGCCGCCGAGATAGGAGAAGCAGTGATGGCAACTTGCGAGGCAATCACCGCGATGGACAGTGGCCGAGAAGGGCGTACACCCTGTTCCTTCGCCACCTGGGCGATGACCGGTAAGGTGGAAAAGGCCGTGTGCCCGGTGCCCGCCATGAGTGTCATCAGGTAGGTCACCAAAGGCGCGTAAAAAGTAATTCGGCTTGGGTGTTTACGCAGGAAGTTTTCGGCTATGCCCACTAACCAATCCATGCCACCGGCAATCTGCATCGCCGCTATGGCAGTGATCACCGCCATAATGATCAGGATCACGTCAACGGGGATAAATGATTCGCTGGTGGGAACGCCCAGCAGAGCAAGAACAATAACGCCAGCCCCACCTGCCAGGCCAATCCCGATCCCGCCTATTCTGGCGCCAATGTAGATAAAGATGAGTACCACCAGAAACTCTATCAATATCATGGTGGGGTCCTCGCAATGATCTGCTGCTGTGCATTCCACTTTAGCTTTTTTGGGGAATGCGATAAGGCGGAGGAGACCCTGGTGGCGGTTTTCGGCTAGTGCGTTCTTGTTATTCGCCCGTTCAAATCATTCTTGCTTTTTGGGCTTCTCTTTGTCATCCGCGCCCTTGCGGTCATAGGCACCGAATAACTCTGGATCGAGTCCTTTGCGATCAAAGATTCCCTTGAGGGCGATATTACCGATCTGGGGGCCGTCCTCGGTCATGGTTATCCACATGATGTGATCCACGTTACCGGGCCCTTCCTGATGGAACGAGGCTCCGGCGGGGCCCATCGTGATGTGCTCGGAACCATCGAGTAAATCGTAGTCGTAGTAATGCAGGTGGCCGGCGAGAAAGGTGTGCTTGCGAGTCTTGAGCATTCCCTGGATCGCCTTGAAGCTAGCGGACGCATTCTCCCAGGCAGGCTCATGGAGGAACAGGAAGGTCCAGCGCACGTCCGGATTGTCGGCGAGAGTCTTTTTGATCCACGCCACTTGCTTTTCGCCAAACTCGACGGGCTTGCCGAGAGCGGCGACCACCGCCTCGTCAGACATAAACTCCGCCAGCATCTCCCTGGCCTTGGCCGGGTCTTCGACCTGCAGCCTGTTGTACAGGTCCAGCTTTTCTTTCATCCCTTCGGGCGCTGCTCGGGGCGGGTCCTCGCTATCGAGAACCATGAACAACACGTCCTTGTACACGAAGTGGTAGTAGGTGGCGCCATGCCGATCCTTCCATACCTGCTGCGCGGTTTTGTTTGCGATGTCGTGGTTGCCGGGCGTGCGCACGAACGGCATTTTGAGCTCGCCCAGCAGCTTGTCCACTTCATCCCACTCGGCATTCAGTTCCGCCTTGTCGTCACTGTATCCCTCAATCAGATCACCGACATTGATGACAAACTCGGGCAGAAGCAGGTTGAGCTGGTCGATCGCGAGTCTGAAGGTGCCTTCCTGATTGGCGCCTCCGGTACGGTCGCCGATGACGACGAACTGAAATTCGGCGGGATCATTTTGAAGCGGCTGAGAAGTCCAGGGTTTGGCACTAGGGAGTCGTTCCTTGTCGTAGGAGAACCCCTTTGTTGTTTCGCCGGCAGCCCAAAGGTTGGTAGAGGAGATCGCGAGGGCGACTGCCATACACACTGGCGTAAGCTTCATGTCTTGTTGCGTCCATACTCTTATCGTGTCATCGAGCGGGCATATCCGGTTTACCCTACGTGTTCCGGTCTCATTGACCCGGTGGCGCGTACTGGATTTTATCCAGCAGGTCGCCGAGGCTGAGGCTAGAGCCACGGGCCGGCGGGAATTCCTTCAGGGACTCGAGTTCCTCTTTCACCAGTGTCTGCGCGGGCCCCATCAGGTACATGCGCTTGCCAAACCAGTGGATATACATATCCGCCTGGTCCTGCCAGCGCTCGTAGGGGTCGAGGCGTAGATTGGTGATGTACGGCCAACTTGTATGGTTATGGTAGGCCGTCGAGAGATTACCCGACATATCGGTGAAGGTAATTTTCCACTGGTGCCAGCGAACGGCATTGAGACCGCCGTCCGCGTCGAAGTAGTAAATTCTGTCACGCGGGCTGTCCTCCGCTTTCCCGGTCAGGTAGGGCAGCAGGTTGTAGCCGTCGAGATGCGCCTTGAAGGTTTTGCCGTCGGCCTTGAAGCCGCCTTTCTTCAGCGCTTCCTGAATGCCGGAGTCTTTACCACCGTTGGCCGCCGCCAGCAGGGTCGGCATCCAGTCGATGTGCGAGGTAATGCCGTTGAAGATGCTGCCCGGCTTGATATGCCCGGGCCAGCGGATAAGTTGCGGAACACGGAAGCCGCCCTCGGTGGTCAGACCTTTCTCGCCCCGGAAGGCGTGCATGCCGCCCATGTCCGGACCGGTAAAAATCTCAGCGCCGTTATCGGTGGACCACAGCACGATGGTGTTGTCGGCTACACCCAGTTCATCGAGCTTGTCGAGCAGTTGGCCGGTCTCCCAGTCGAGTTCATCTATAGCGTCAGGGAAAACGCCCTTGCCGGTCTTATGATACTGCTCCTTGCTCAGGTGTACCCAGACGTGGCCGCGTGTCGAGTTGAACCACATGAAAAAGGGCTTCTCACCACCCGACGCCTTGTTCGCTTTTACCGCAGCTTCCATCCATTCGAGCGCCTTGGCGGTAACCTCTTCCTCAACGGTCTTCATGCGCTCGACGGTGAGCGGGCCCGTGTCGATGCATTTCTGCTTGCCGACTTTGCCCCAGCGCGGTTCCACGGTTGTGTCGACCTTGTCGGTCGCCACACAATCCAGCATCCCGCGTGGGCCGAACTGTTCACGAAAGCTCTTGCCGTTAAATTCCTTGGGATAGTCGTAGTTTTCAGGCTCTTCCTCGGCATTCAAATGGTAAAGATTGCCGTAGAACCTGTCGAAGCCACGCACCGTCGGTAAATACTTGTTCAGGTCGCCGAGATGATTCTTACCAAATTGTCCTGTTTGATAACCATAGTTTTTCAGCAGCTCACCAAGGGTCGGGTCTTCGATGCGTACGCCATGGTCAACGCCCGGCATACCAATCGTCAAAAGACCTGTGCGAAACGGATTTTGCCCAAGCGCGAAGGAGGCCCTGCCAGCGGTGCACGATTGCTGCGCATAGTGGTCGGTAAAGAGCGCACCTTCCTTCGCGATACGGTCGATATTGGGTGTGTTGTAATCCAGCATGCCTCGGTGATAGGCGCTGACATTGTCGTGACCGATATCGTCGCCCCAAATGACTAGGATATTGGGTTTCTTGTCCTGCGCATCCACAATTCCGGTAAACAATGCGCCAGTTAAAAGCACCGTCGCTGTCAATACCCGTGCAACAGGTTTAAAAATCCTCCGATTCATCGCGATTGGGCTCCTGTGGTTTCTGTAGCTAGATCGGAAAAAAGCAACGTCACGCGCTATTGGCTGACTTTGTCCGGGGAATCTGTTTGCTGTTGCCTGCACATATTTCAGATTTTTTGTACTTTCCTGAGCTTGCAGCGAATAATTAATTTAAGAGTAGATATCTTTCATTGGTTGTGAAGATTGGATATACAGGTCTGTTGAAGTTCCCGCCTATTGCTTCGGAAATTCTGTTAGAGAAAGTTGGGGGCAGAGTAAAGTTTTGGCAGGAATATCTTTTAACCGAGATGCTTAATGAAGCTTGGTAGCGAGCTGATTATTCGATGGCGGGAGTCGAAAAGTTGTCTAAAGGGCCCATGCTTTCTTGTCTCCTCGGGATCTCCAACTGACTTCCTACGTCACCCAGTGCTAATTCGGGGTGTACCAGATTGGCGAGCTATAGACACGTTCCTGGATGGTCGCAGGGTGGCTTGTCTCCTTTACATCAATGCCGAAGGGAATGCTCTAGTTGAAGGCATTTGTGGTGCGGTAGTAATTTGGCGTTTGCTGAGCTGATTGTATCTCTGCTTATTAGCCGAGCTGTTTAACCTACGCGTAGGTCAAATATGGCGTTGCTTGGCGTAGCCATTCTCTGACGACTGTTAGATCTTGAAAAGTGTGAGATTACTGATCGTCGAGAGTTCTGGAAACATTGACGTTGGGCGGTGCGGCGCTGAAAAGGGTATGAATATGTGTATAAAATAGCGCGGTTCCGTATCGGGTACTGAAAAGCTCAGTTGGGACGATAGTGCAAAAGAATCGCTTAAATAAGGAAATTTTATGTCTCCAACATCTAAGGAGATGCAGACCAGGAATGCGATCAATAAAAAGCATAGTGTGGTTGAGCGCTCCTAATGGGGCTTGAAGAGTCCAAAGGTCAGTCAGCTGGTCTCCGACTGGGATTTCGACAGTATTGTCTTGCACCACTCGGGAAACTTGATAATGGACAAGCTCAACAGGATGAGGAACAAGCATGGCCTTAACAAACCTTAAGCTACCGCTGGCCCTGTTGGTCATCACCGTGCTATTGCTACTGCTAAAGCTATTTACCGCGATCATCATGCTGCCCGATGATCCGGCGAGCTTTCTGATTTTCCGCTTTTCCCCCTCTCTGGAAAATTATCTCAGCGGCTTTCCCGAGGGGATGTAATACACCGTGCTGTTTGCCGACGAGAACGGCATGATCGGCGAGCCGTTCTACCAGCTTGTGGTTCGCTACCTGCATTTTGGGGTCAGAGTAAAATTTTGACGTTTCAATTAACACTGTTATGTGTGAAGTCTAAAACTTGGAGTGTCTCTGCGCTTTGCGAGTAGCTTCGTCAAAAAATGGAGCAGGGCACTGCTAGCCCGTATGGCGGGAGTGATTCGTCGCTTGCGCTCCTCACCCCTGCGGGGCAGCCTGCGGCTGTCTTAACGCGCTGCGCGCGTTGATCGAACCCTCGCTAAGCGTTCCACTCGCGACAGCTCACCAAATTAAAAAGGCCGGTTACCTTGCGGTAACCGGCCTTTTTAATTTGGTGGATGGCGGGAGTTGAAAAGCTTCTCCAACTTATTGATTTATAAAGATTTCATTATCAGTGTCTTTCAGAACCAGTCACTAAACCCGTCCATCCATGTCAGGTGCCTAATGTTTTGTGAGAGTACTGGCCCCTAGCTCGAGTGGTGCAGATGCTCCTGAGGGACCGGTATGACACAGTCTAAGCCTGTCGAGCGCTTAGCGAAAAGCCGTAGGCAGGGTTGGATTCTTTAACTGTTAGCGTCCATGGCACTTCTTGTATTTCGCTCCGCTTCCGCACGGGCAAGGTTCATTACGACCTACTTTCCTTGAGCGAATGGGTTTCGACGAAGCTACTGCCTGTGGTGAACTTACATTTGAGATTCTTTCACTGATGCGTTTAGCGTCTTCAAAAATGTGGGCATTTTTTTCAGACTGCACAGAAGGAGCATTAGCCTTAAAGCATTCAGCTTTTGTATAGGCGTCGCCGTTGCCAATCTCAATAAATACGCCTACAGCCTCCTTAGCCTTTGTAGACAGTGCAACGGCGCTTGCCTTGTCATTGATTTTTTGCCATTCGACTGGATGCTCTGAACTCTGCATCCAGACGAATAGTGGTTGATCATTGCCAGAAAATGCGAAGTAGCGCTCGGGATGCTGCCCTACCGTTTTTCCTATATCCGACAAAAGCTTGGCAAGATCGTTACGTTCTTGCTCGCCATAGTTACGGATAAGACTCTCGGCTCCAAGCCATCCTTTTGATCGGGTAGTGTTGAGAGCTCCGAGAAGCCTGATCAATTCTTTAGGGAAATCCTGCATCGGAATTGGATTGTCTTCCCAGCTCTCACCCTCGAAGGCTCTGTCGATGATTTTGCTCATGTCATTCCAAACCACAAAGCTCGCGCCACCATCTCTCATTTGGTCAGCAATGTCTTCGTCAAAGCGGTTCTTCGTTATGTACGCGCCAAGATGGTCAAACTCATCAAACAGATGAGAGCCTCTCATCCCGGCAACGGCTTGACGCACTTCCATGTAGTGAGAAAATATTCCTGGCGTCGGTAGCACACGCTTTAGTACGAAAAGATCGTCAATTGACATTGAGATGAACGCATGCTTTCCGAGAAGCGGTTCAATCTGAGGCAGATCCTTGCAAAAAGAAGAAAAGGGAGAGAATGACTCGACTGTCAATCCAATGGGGAGCATCAAGCGATAGTCAGATTGACGAATTCGGCCACACTCTTCATATTTTCCGCCCGTCCTAGTGTAAAGCGGAACTTCATCCGCAGAATCTAGATAATTAAAGAAACGTTCGCATTGACTATAAGCCTTAAGGACTAAGTCCTGAACTGATTGGGCATGCCGTTTGAAATCGATCTCGGGGGAAGCAATAGTTGCTGCTGCGCCGGCTTTAGCTTCAACGAGGTAGAGCACATCATCGACCAAGACTAGCGTGTCGTTCTCCGTCCACTGTTTAGTCATGGGGTCTTTATAATAAACTTCTTGGTAGATTGTCGCTCCCGGCAGCTGATCGGCGAGGATGTCTGGAAAAGCTCCTTCGCTCATTGTCTTCTGGCGGTCTTTGAAAGAGTGCTTATAGTCCGGTTTTTTCTGCAGAAGATTAAAGAGAAGTGCACGATAACCTGCGTCTCGGGTAAAGCAGGGGTCGACCGCGTAGTAGTCGGATTCAAGTTGGATTAGCGGCTTTTTGCGGACGGGTAGTGTCCTGTAAGGTGTTCCAGAGAAGTCGCCTTTAGCGAAGAACTCAGTCTCTTCGCCTCGTTGATATGCCAGATCTGCCAATAGTTCTGGCGGTAACTTCGTGTGACGACTGACATTGGCAACCCCACCACGAAACATGTCGTCAATGGCTCGTCCAGCGACTTTCGATTGATCTTCATTTTCTGAAACCCATGCCTCCATAACTTCTTCAAGAGGTTTGTTCCGCTCCTTAGCAAAGTTATGAGCCGATTCGAACTGTCTCATCATTTCTTCCATGGCGTTCACATGGCCTGCACGGGTAGCATTAGCCATATCTTGGAAACCGTCCGCAATCTCGGTTGCCCCAACTCCATAGACCTCTCTCAAGACATCATCATGGGGCGCAAGCACGTAGCTATAGAATTCACCTTCTAGGACCTGATAGCGATTCCCTCTTAGCAAAACCCATGTCGATTTCATGTGGAATTCAATGTCCGCTGTCTTAGGACCAAAATCCTGATTTCCTGTTTCAGCAGACGAGACCATGGCAAAGGACATGGCTTGCTCTTTCAGCTTAGAGCTTAGTGCGAACAACTCTGTGCATTTCGTTTCATCGAATTCGATTTCTTCGGCTGCCGAATCTGATGCTAATACCGCATGAACGTATTCGAGCAGAAACTGTGAGTCATTAATCGTGTCATCAGGCTTTTTTACGTCATGCTGTTCGGGATGGTTGCCGGTGCCATCCTTCATTTTCATCAAGCGTTGAGCGTAAATGTATCCAAGAAGGTCTTCAGGAGGCATGGCTAATATTAACGCACGCATATCGAGAGCAGTTGCTTCCATTTCTCTTATTAGCGCGGAAACCAATTCTTTCCGTTCCTGTTCATTAGTTAGTAGCGTCATGAGAAAACCGTGAATCGAAGATATTTCCGGGGGTTGCTAACTCTGTATCCCGATCTATAAAAAGAAGGGGTTGAGAGGCATGGTACTTAAGGAGCGTATGACGCTCATTTCAGCGGCGCCGGGCGCGTAGCATAACTGATCCTTGCTGCGTCTCTTGCGGCGCTAAGCATTAAAGCTAGTAAATATTGATGCAAGTGCCAGGACGCCTGAGATAGCTATAGATGCGATTGCTATCCATTTTGCTTGCTTTGATGATTTTACGGCATGTTTGAACTCTTGAAACTGTAGATAGTTAAAAAAAGCTTCAGGTGAAAGCTTCCACTCATATTCTTCTTCTTCGCTGATATAGCTTTCCTGGGCCGCACTCAAAGAGAAAATCTGATGCTTTATAAAATCAAAATCCGTGTTACTTATCCCGCAGCTTGAGTACGCTTCTTTTTTCGTAAATCTCTTTCTGGCAATTGCAAATTCAATCAGCCTTATATATCCATGGTTTTCAATATCATTTATTTCCAAGTTATCTCCTTAGGGCATAATTCCGTGCGAAACCACGGCTTGCTTTGTGTGCGCAAATAATAGCCGCAATAGCCGCAATAGCCGCAATAGCCGCGCAAAAGGCACGCAAAGTAAACTTACGGCTTGTAGTGCTTTGTTAGGCATCGCCAACAACTTCTAAGCGCTCTATCTCAGAGCATTTTTCAGCCAATGACCCCGCTACAGCACTCGCCCATATTTCGAAGGTATGCCGATAACCAGCATTCTTTAGCATATCGCTGAAGTAGTCTTCGCATTTTGGTGGTTCTGTTATGCCAGCTACTGAAAAAATGTCATCGCGGGTGCCAGTCCAAATCAGTTCCACAAAATCAGAGTTCAATTTTAGAAGGTTTCTTGTTCTATCTTTGACTGATTGAGTGTCGAAGCTTATTTCTTGCGATAAATGAGCAAAATCATTTCTTAATTTTCTTAGTATGTGAAGGCTCTTTCTAAGCTGTGGACCAATACAACCTGTGCGATATGCCAATTCAATTTTTGATGACATGGTACCAACTGGCGCATTTCCGCCATCAAAAAGTGAGTCACTACTTTCGCAGCAAAGCAGAAATCTATTTTTTAACAATTCTTCAAGCTGATCTTCGATTTCGGCTGCAGCAATTATGACGCTTCCCCTCACGCTTTCATTTTTCAATGCACGCCAAACTTCCGAAAATTTTTGAATCATTACTGAATCTTGCACTACTTTTCGCCTAGCCGGTTATTAAATGATCAATGGTGCTATATCTATTTGGCTAATATTTACTGAGCTGCAACTTCAAGCCCTCCAAAAAAGCCAATATTCAAAATAGGTTATAGATAACTGATCAAATAGCAACCAGAGATGTCGAGGCGCTTTCTCGAGTCATCTAGCTCGTTCACTAGCTCTTGAGCACATTTCACCCCAACCAGATTAATTACTTTCAGGAGGGTGTGCGCAAATGTCAGTTTTGGATGTTTAGTTTTTTGGTTTAAGAATGTAGGCATTACGTGCGGCGTGGTGTTTATGCGCTTTTGATATCTTGCTATCCGTCCAGGAATAACCACCCTTGCGCTAGGGGCAGGGTTGGTCATTGTCGAGTTTCTAAGCTGGACGTGAGAAAGACTTCCACACTTTAAAATTGGTGTTTTTTTTCGATATCAATGGATGTGAATAAAATTATGACCAACAACCCCCCCCAAAAAAAAATTGTCGTAAATAGAGGATCAATGCGCTGCTGCGGACCCTTAAGTGGGACCCTTGAGGAAGGACCCGCACCCTTAGTTTTGGTTAGGCGTTCTATATACCCCTCTGGTTGCCTCTTTGTGTTAACGGTCACAGGCGCCATTGCCACACGTCATAGCTAAGGGGCCATTCAGCCACTCTGTGTTTCGTATGCTCCCTCTAGCTAGTTAGTTGCCATACGGGTACATGGTATATATCTATAAAGGTGTCCGCGTGGCGGCCTAGTGAATGGGGGGAAATCCCGAATACTGGGCCGCGTGACGGCCTAGGGGGAGGGTAAACTTTCCCCCCGCTGGGCCGTCTGGCGGCCTAGCGTGGGCCGCACCGCGGACATCGGAAAATCGAAATTTACGCGCAAGGGTTCCTCCATGTATGCGGGGGCGCCGCTGTCGGGTTCACTTCAAGTTTACCGCCACACTCATCAATCGCCTGCCAGGAGATCGCGTACAAGCTCGCTACGTTTGGGCGCCGTCCTTGGCGGGTTAGTATCAAAAATCCGGTCTCCAGAAGCTCTTTGAGTGCTTTTCTTAGCTGGTCGTTGCTGGTCCAGCCGTATGGCTTCAATACCTTGAGGGTTGCGCAAAGGTCCCCATTGTTGCTCCCCCTGTACTGGTTAGCCATTGGAAAAAGCAGAGCCTTTGCTCTATAGCTGAGCGCGGCGAAATTGGGGTGTTCTAGCATCTGGCGTGGAAACGCGGAAAACGGCGGGCTCCCCTTTCGCCGCTTTCCTTGCTTGTATCCCCTGGCCATTACACCCCCAGCTTGCGCACACGACGGATACAGGGTGCCTCGGCAACTGGATTGCCTACCGCCTCGGGGGCGGTTTCAGTGGTGCCCTGTAGTGTCTGAGTGGCCAGAGCTCGTGCTTCCCGCTTTGAGTAGGTATCTACGACCATGAGGATAGTGATCGGCTGTTCTATCTCCACGACAGCTTTCATGACGAAGCCCCAAGCCGAGACGGTGTCTGGGAGGCAGTCCACAGCCGCCGGAGTAGTGGCTTCCAGCGATTTTCTACTCCTTGGGTGGCCCTGCCTATTGCATCCGCCCCTATGTCTCCCATAGTCCCCCGAATTTTTTCTGCACCGCCAGGCTTTACATATTCCAGCATGTACATGCACACCCGCTCGCCCTTTATGTAGGCACGTTTGTCTCGTTCATCATCGAATGGGCAGATGGGGGCGTTACACTTGTCGAACTTTGGGCACTTCATGGTGATACTCCCCGGCGCTTGCGCATTGCAAAAACTCGTTGCCAGGCTTGTGCGTGCTCGCCTTGCTCCAGCCAGTAACGGGCGATCCGTGTAGGGTGGCCATTCCAGCCGGATAGCGTTTCGTATCTCACTAGGTAAGGAATACCCAAGTCATGCTTAATCTTACTCATGGTGCTGGGCAGACAGTGGTCGTTTACTTCCTGCTCCGCCTCAAAGCGGTGGAGGCTGCGCCCGGTGGCTAGGTAGGCCAGCACACGCTCCAGCTTGGTCGGGTCTTTGGCTGGCTGTATGTTGACTGTGGTATTTGTTTTATCGGATTCGCCCTGTGCCGGTGGGAGAGGAGACTTTTTCATGATTAGCCCTCCTTACGCGCTGTGCTGATGAAGCCTTCTCGGAGAGTCAGTAAGTACTCCCCAGTCCATACTGTGGTGCGTGGTCCAATTTTGATTCCTCGTTCAATTTTCCCGTCATTGCTCCACCCCCACCATGTACTCAGTCCAACGCGAAACAGATCGGCGCAGTCTTTGGCGCGGTACATGGCGTGAGGGTTAATTAGATGTAGCTGGTTTTCAGAATTCATGTGTCGGCTCTCCTTAGATTTCTATGTGCCGACACGCAATTTATTGGGCAACCTTGGACAAATGAATAGCGGAGGATATGCCATAGTGTCACTAGGGATGTGACACTATGGCGGAAAGCTAGATGTGGTGGGGCGAGAGATGTGTCACTACTTTTTCTTTGCCCACGATGGGCGGAGCATTGCAGCTCCCGCTGTGGCCGCTCTTCCCGAGATGCCACGCTCTTCTAGCCATGCAATTACGTCTTTGCTTTTAGGGAAGGTTGTCGGATCACCGGGGTCTGCGTTCTTCCAAAATTTATCAGCCGCTCTGGCCAATGTTTGCAGGTCCTCTCCCCAGTAGTGAGGCCTTGTGAGGCTTTGGTGAGCCTCTGATACGATTGCAGGAGTAGCCATACCTGGTGTTAGGCTTGAGATAAGAGATTCCACGTCGGAAGGCAAAACGACAATCTCCCCCAGTTGTGGAAGTGTTACTACCGTTGAGTAGTTAAGCCGTCCGCTTAGTGTTGCAGATGATCCCTTTTCGAATCTAAGCAACCGCCACCATGTGCCCTCTTTATCTGTGACGGCGACCTCTGCTTCAGAGATGGGAGTAGCTTTCCTGAACAATGCGTTATGGATATTAGTAATTATTGCTCGATTCAGCTCTGGGTCGTCGCCCGTTAATATTTCATGGGGGCCAGAAAGCTCTTCGAAGCGGCCATTTGGGGCTGGGAATGCGCAATAAGGGGTATGGCCCTCCCGGTAGTTACTGTGATCCTTGAAACAGGTGCCAGGAATGGCTTCTTCCGCGTGGTGGCAGTGTAGATGCCAATAAATAGGGAGGGTGCCTTCCAGCAGAAGGGCGAGCATGTCTCTTTCACCAAAGGGTTCTTTGAGTTCTTTAGACAGGTATTCCGCGGCTTCTTCCAAGAGCAGCCATTCACGGGACTTGTACCTAGGCTTCATTCTCTCTCCCTAAAAGAGGATTCCTTGTTTAGGTTCAGCACCAGGTCACCAAGGGGAGCGGCTTTTTAAGAGTTACCCTAGGCGCTGAAATTCGGTTGTTTCTTATTGGCCGCCAAACTTTGCTGTGATCACGTTTCCCGCTCCGGCCTGAGTTCTCAGACTGTCCAGGTAATCTGCCCATTTCTGCATCATGGTCGCGCGCTGAGGTAAATGCTTGGTGCGGTTATATGCGCGGCCGAGGGTGTCTTTCACCTCGTGAGCTAGTTGGTGCTCGATGTATTCCACCCGGAAGCCCAGAACCTCGTCTAGCAGTGTTCTGGCCATCGCGCGGAAGCCATGTGCGGTCATGGTCTCGTTGTCATAGCCAAGCGACCTCAGAGCCGTTCTGACACCGTTATCGGATAAGGGGCGGCTCATGCCTCGGGCAGATGGGAAAACGTACTTGCCGCGCCCGGTGAGGGGCTCCAGCTCCCGCAGCAGAGTCAGTGATTGCTCCGCCAGCGGGATGATATGCGGCTCACCCATTTTCATTTTCTCGCCTGGCAGTTCTATCTGGCTGGCTTCCCAATTGATTTCCGACCATTCCAGCTTCCGTAGTTCTCCCGGTCGACAGAACAGCAGTGGGGACAGCTTGAGGGCGGTTCTCACTACCGGGGTACCTTGATACCCCTCTATGGCTAGCATCAGGCGGCCCACTTCCGCGGGATCGGTAATCGCGGCAAGGTGCTTTTTCTTGGTGGGAGTGAGGGCCCCAGTCAGGTCGGTAGTGGGATCGCGGTCGGCCTTGCCTGTGGCCACGGCAAAGCGAAATACCTGGCTCGCTACACGCTTAACTCGGTGGGCCGTTTCCTGAGTCCCCCGGCTTTCGATTCGGCGCAGGCAGCGCAGTACTTCCGGTGGGGTAATTTCAGAAATCGGGCGCTTGCCCAGATAGGGGTTCAAGTCGCGGCTCAACGCAAGGTGAGCGCGGTCTTTGGATGACTTGGAGAGGTGCGCCATCTTTGCGGCAAACCACTCTTCAGCGACTGCGGCAAAGCTGTTGCGGTTGGCTTCCAGAGCGGATTCTTTACGGGCGCGTTTTACGTCGCGGGGGTCTATGTCTTCGGCGACATACTTACGCGCTTCGTCCCTTAGCTCTCGAGCCCGTTTCAAGCTTATGTCTGGGTAGAGCCCCAGCGCCATCTCTGGCCGTTTGCCGTGGAGGCGGAATCGGAATACCCAGCGCTTGGACCCGGTGGGGGTGACCTCGATGGCCAACCCTTTCTCGTCGGCCTCGATGTACTTGCGGTCGCGGGGCTTCAGAGCCCGTATCTTGGTATCTGACAACGGCATGGTTACGCCTTCCTTCCGGGATTGGACGGGTTGGACGGTGCCGCTGGGCTCAACCCGTCCATAAACCCGGCCAACTGGGGTTGGATTTGGACGGGTTGCATTAGACTAACTGAGATGCCCCAGATACACAAAAGCCCCGAAAACACTGGGCTTTCGAGGCTTTTTGAGTCTGTCTGAGACAGTGATTTGGTGGAGATGGCGGGAGTCGAACCCGCGTCCGTCAGCACTCTGCCAGAGGCTCTACATGCTTAGTTCCGCCTATTGATTTAGCTCTTTACAGCCCAGCGGGCAGGACGTGAAGAGCGAGCCTGAATAAGTTTTAGGCCATCCACGTCAGGTACGCTTCAGGACGATCCAGTTCTGTATGACAGCCTGCAGCGCGGTACTGGAACCTTACTGAAGGCCGCTAAGGGCGAACCCTTAGTTAGTGCTTCACGGGCTGCTTAAGCAGCCAGTTGGGCACCGTAGTTGTCGTCGTTGGCAACTAATAAATTGCAGCTTTGGATTTACGTGATTCGCTACCCTCACGGCATGCACCCATGGTTTCGCCACCAACGTCGAATCCAAGTCATCCCCGGAAACTCTGTCTGTGCGGCTGCGGTGAAGCAGCTCAGTACGAAACGCATTTGCGTTGCGGCGAGTATACCTGAAGGTCACGGGCCGCCATAGGGCGGTGACGAAATTTAGTGACCATCCAGTTACTGCCGTTCAAACAGGGCGATGGACTCCACATGGGTGGTGTGGGGGAACATGTCCATTACGCCTGCCTTACTAAGACGGTATCCGCGCTGGATTAGTTCCGCGGCATCCCGTGCCAGGGTGGCGGGGTTGCAGGAGACGTAGACGATGCGCGCGGCATTGAAGTGGCTGATGTTGCGCACCACTTCGAGCGCACCGGTGCGGGGTGGGTCCAGCAGGATTTTGTCGAAGCCGCCTCTGGCCCAGGGACTGCGGGTGAAGTCGCCGGTGAGGTCGGCGGCCTGGAACTGGATGTTGTGCAGTGCGTTGGCTTCGGCATTTTCCCGCGCCCTTTCGGTGAGTGCCAGCAGTCCCTCGACGCCGACGACTTCGCGGGCGCGGGTGGCCAGGGGCAGGGTGAAGTTGCCGAGGCCACAGAACAGGTCGAGTACCCGGTCTTCCGCTTGTACATCGAGCAGTTCCAGGGCGCGGTCCACCATCAGACGGTTGATCTCGAGGTTGACCTGAATGAAGTCTTGCGGGTGAAACTGCAATTTCACGCCGAAGGCGGGTAGTTCGTACACAAGCCGGTCGGGACCGGTTGCCGGCCAGGCTTTTTCGGTGTCATCGCCGCCCTGCAGGTACAGGTGCAACTGGTGGACCTGGACGAAGTCGAGCCAGTGCTGGCGGTCACGCTCAGACAGCGGTTGCAGGTGTCGAATGACCAGCGCGGTGGCATCGTCGCCGATGGCCACCTCGATATGGGAGATGCTGCGACGCCCCTCACTGGTTTCTACGACGGTGCGCAGGGCGGGGATCAGTGCGGAAAAATCTGCAGGCAGTACCGGGCACTGTTCTATGTCGGTGAGGTCATTGGATCCTTTTTCCCGGAAGCCCAGTACCAGCTGTGGTTTGCCGCCTTGTTTCGGCTTTACGTAGCGCACACCCAGGCGGGCTTTGCGGCGGTAGCCGAGCGGATGACCGGCAAGCGGTGGCAGCAGGGTTTGCGGCTCCGCACGGGCGAAGCGCTGCAATTGTTCCAGCAGGATCTGTTGCTTGGCTTCGATCTGCGCTTCCGGTGCCATGTGTTGCAGGGCACAGCCACCGCAGGTTTCTGCGTAAGGGCAGGGGGGCGTGCGGCGGTTGTCGGCGGGTTCGAGAATCTCAATCGCCACGGCCTCATCAAATTTTGCACGGCTCGCGGTGTAGCGAATCCTGACTTTTTCTCCCGGCAGGGCGTTGTCCACAAACAGGGTTTTACCCTGGTGTCGGGCGATACCCCGCACCTCATGGCTCAGGCGCTCGATGGTGATCTCGGGGTTGCCCCGCGGAACCTGGGCGCTGCGTTGGCCTTTGCCTGATTGGCTTGCCGTGGGTTTAGCGGTGGGGCTTTGACGGAATCTGGGGGGAGACTTTCTCGGGGGCATGGTAGGCAGGGTACATCACCAACAGGGAGGGCCGCTGGTTGCGGCCCTCAAAGGGCAATTACAGCATAGTTTGTACGAAGGCGGCCAGAATCAGCAGCGGGCAGACGATGCGCACGTACCAGGGCCAGATCTTCCAGAACAGAGTCTGTTCGATGTGCGGGTGGCCTTCCTGCAGCTCCTTGAGCAACTGATCACGTCGCCAGATCCAGCCGGCGAACACACACAGCACCACGCCGAGCAGCGGCTGGCCATACTCGGTGCTGACGGATACCACCAGTCCGAACAGAGCGTCGAAATTGAAGATGATCAGGCTGCTGACGGCAAAGATGACCAGTCCTGTCAGCAGGGTCGCAGGCTTGCGTTTCATACCCAGATTTTCGATGGCGAAGGCCACCGGTACTTCCAGCATGGAAATGGAAGAGGTCAGGGACGCAATCAACATCAGCGCGAAGAAGGCGATGGCGACGAACAGGCCGCTGTGGCCCATGGTGTCGAACAGGGCCGGCAGTACCTGCAGGATCAGGCCGGGGCCGGCGATGAGCTCGCCCGCTTCGGAGTAGATCTGGGTGCCGGCTTCCTGCGCAACGTACATGGCGGGCAGGATCAGCAGGCCGGCGGTGAAGGCGATGCCCACGTCGATCAGTGTCACCAGTGCGCCGAGGCGCGGCAGGCTTTCCTGTTTGCTCAGGTAGGAACCGTAGATCAGCATGGTGCCGACACCGAGCGAGAGGGAAAAGAAGGCCTGGCCCATGGCGGACAGCATCAGCTGCGGTGACAGCTTGCTGAAATCCGGGATCAGGTAGGCTTCCAGCCCTTGCATGGCACCGGGCTGGAACAGCACATAGGCGATAAGCAGTAACAGCAGAATGATCAGCGCCGGCATCAACAGGGTGGACCAGCGCTCGATCCCTTTCTCCACGCCGCTGGCGATGATCAGCATAGTGAGGCCGCTGAAGATGGCGGTAAAGGTGAGGTTGCGCGCGGCACTGTTGCCGGTGAGCCACTGTGCACTTTCTTCTGCCCCCATCAGGGTGGCAAACGGGTCTGCCAGGTGTGCCACCATCCAGCCGGCGACAATCGCGTAGAAACTGAGAATCAGGGAAGCCACGATGATGCCGCTAAAGCCGGCAATGGTGCCCACGCCGCGGCTTACCGGGCCGGTGGAGATGCCGCGCAGGGCTTGCACCATGTTGCGCCGGGCGTGACGGCCGATGGAGAGTTCCGCCATCAACACCGGGTAGGCGAGCATAAACGCGAGAAGCAGGTACACCACCACAAAGGCGGCACCACCATTGGCGGCGACATTGGTGGGAAACCCCCAGATATTGCCGAGGCCGACGGCAGAGCCGGCGGCGGCCATCAGAAAGCCGAAGTTGGAGGTGAACTGTCCTCGCGGTGCACTCATGGTAAGTCTCGTCGTTATTCTTGTGTGCGGTTTGCTCTTGTAGGAGCCTGCCTGCAGGCGAACGTGTTTTGGTTCGCCTGCAGGCAGGCTCCTACAGGGAGTTCTTTAAAATCTTGTGCCGGATCAGCGGTGATCATGGCGCATCAGGCGCTGCTTCTCGCGGTTCCAGTCGCGTTCTTTTTCGGTGTCGCGCTTGTCGTGCAGGGCCTTGCCCTTGGCGAGGGCGATTTCGCACTTGATCAGGTGCTTCTTCCAATACAGCGCAGTGCACACACAGGTATGCCCTTTCTGCTCCACCGCCGCCATCATCTTGGCGATTTCCTTGCGGTTCAGCAACAGTCTGCGGGTGCGGTCGGGCTCGGTCACAAAGTGGGTGGAGGCACTGCTCAGTGGCTGAATACGCGCACCCAGCAGCCACGCCTGTCCGTTTTTGAACAGCACATAACTGTCGGTGAGCTGGGCCTTGCCTTCGCGGCAGGATTTCACTTCCCAGCCCTGTAACTCCAGGCCCGCCTCAAACTTTTCCTCAATGAAATAGTCGTGCTTGGCCTTTTTGTTCAGGGCGATGGTGTTGGAAGTGGGGGCTTTCTTCTTTTTTGCCATAAGTACAACTAATGCTTGGTCTCTAGAAAAACTTGTGCCCGAAAAACTTGTCTGCCACCGTGATGATGAAAACAAGCAGCAGGATCAGCGGGATAAAGGTGCCCAGAGCAAAATTGACGTATCTCTGCGATAGAGAGCCGGCGAATGCTGGGTCACCTTCCTGCAGCTCCCGGTCCAGGTTGGCCCGTTTCCATTTGTAGATCACGAACACACAGACCAGAAAGCCGTTCAGGGGCAGTATGGTGTCGTAAAACAGGAGTTCTACCAAGCCAAAAAACGATTTTTCGCTGCCACCGATGGTCACAAAACTAGTGAGCCACCCGGCCATACCAGAAGACATGGCGCAGGCGCAGGCCAGTACAAACTGGATGGCGGCGATGGTGTAAATCGCTTTCTTGCGGTCCATACCACGTTCATCGCGCAAGGTAGCAACCGGAACCTCGATGATCGACACCAGCGAGGTGAGGGCAGCTACGAACACCAGGAAAAAAAAGATGGCTGCAATTGCGCTGGCGCCGCCGTAGCCGATGGTGTTCTGCAGCGATAGAAAAATTTTAGGTAGAAAGTTGAAAATTAAGCCGGCCCCCCCTTCCAGTTCTTTGATTTTTACCTCTGGATTAAAGTGGAAGATGGCTGGCAGGATCAGCAGGCCGGCAGTAAACGCCACCAGGGTATCGGTGATGGCCACCGAGCGGGCGGAGCCGGGGATGGAATCCTGGCGCTTCATGTAGGAGCCGTAGGTAATCATAATACCCATGCCCAGCGACAGCGAGAAGAAGGCCTGGGCCATGGCTTTGCTCACCATGCTCGTATTGAGCTTGCTGAAGTCCGGAATGAGGTAGTACTTGACACCGATGATGGCGTTTTCCTGGGTCAATACAAAGGCGACCAAGCCCAACAGCATCACAAACAGTAGCGGCATCAGGGTTTTGGCCGCGCGTTCAATACCACCTCTAACGCCTTTGGACAGCACGCCGTTGACAATTAGCATCAGTGCGATCAGGTACAGGAACACCGACTTGGAATTGATGAAATTGTCAAAATGATCTTTGCTGGTCAGGTTAGAGAGGTTGCCCATCAGGGTTTCCACCAAGTAACCCAGAACCCAGACGGTGACCACCAGGTAAAACACCGCGATCATGAACGGGGTGATCAGGGCCATCCAGCCGGGAATGCGCCACAGTTTCGAACCGCCGGAGAGCTGGCGGTAGGCGCCCACCGGATCTTTGTCACTTTTGCGGCCGAGGGCCAGTTCCGCCATCATCACCGGCAGGCAGATCAGGAAAACGAACAGCGCATACATCAGCAGGAAGGCGCCACCGCCGCTTTTGGTGGCGGCGACCGGGAAGGACACCAGGTTGCCGATACCTACCGCGGAACCCGCGGCAGCCAGAATAAACCCAATGCGGGACCCAAAATGTTCTCTAGCTGCGGACATAAATTACTCGCTTGCCTGTTATTCTTGTCGTCTGAATGATTCGAGCGGCCGGATCGAGCAACACGGCCGCGCCAGCCCGGAATGCCGCGGGCGGATAAAGAGCCGATTGTTGCAGGATTTATCCGCCTTGAGTAGCAGCGTGGACGAAAATTGCCCGTGTGACACAAGATAGGCAAAAAAATGCCTTTGGGCAGTAGTGTTTGAGTAACCGACAAGTTTTGAACGATGACAAAAATTGAACGCAGTGCTCTGGTGATGTTCAGTGCCGAGCAGATGTTTGACCTGGTGAATGATGTCGCCAGTTACCCGCAGTTTTTGCCCGGGTGCCGGGGGGCAGAAATTTTGCGTCAGGATGAAAATACCCTGGAGGCGCGCCTCGATCTCTCCCGTGCGGGTTTCAGTCAGAGCTTTGTTACCCGCAATCGCTTGCAGCGTCCGCAAAAAATGGAGCTGGCGCTGGTGGATGGCCCATTCAGTGAATTCAATGGCTGCTGGACGTTTACTCCGCTCGCTGAGAATGCGTGCAAGGTAGCGTTTAGCCTGGCATTCAGCGCCCAGAATCGCCTGCTCGGCGCTGCGGCGGGCAAACTGTTCAGCGGGATTGCCAATCAGATGGTGGACGCCATGTGTGAGCGCGCCAAGCAGATTTATGGACAGAAAGAATGACGAGCCAGAAAACCATCGCCGTTGAAGTCGTGTATGCGTTGCCGCACGAGCAGCGCTTGATCAGCCTGCTGGTGGAACCGGGTACGACTGCGTTGCAGGCACTGGAGTTGTCCGGTATTCCCCGGGAATATCCGGCGGTGGACCCGGCCAGTGCGAAGCTCGGTATCTTCGGTCAGGCGCTTGGAACCAAGGGACTGGCGGTCGCTTCGGAGTATGTGTTGCAGCCGGGGGATCGGGTGGAGGTCTATCGACCGCTGATCGCAGATCCGAAAGAGGCGCGCAAGCAGCGGGCGGAAAAGGCCAAGCGGCAGGCGCACGGGGAGTAGATCCCCAGGGGATAATTATTGCCGGAGTCTGGAAGCAGGCTCCGGCGGGTGTTCGCGGGGATCAGGGCCAGCCGGTGGGCTGCCAGTCGCCGCTGGTTTCGATCAACAGATCGCCGTTGAAGTAGACGGTAAAGCGCTTCTGGCTCTCTTTGCCGTCGGGATCCCGGACCCGGTTGATGTAGTCCCAGCGGTTGGGAGTGAAGGTATCTTCCAGCAGTGGGGTACCGAGTACAAAGCGCACCTGGCGGCGGGTCATGCCCGGCTTGAGCTGGTTGATCATCTCCTGGGTGATGATGTTGCCCTGCTGGACCTCGATACGGTGTACACCGGGGAATTTAAACAGGCTACAGGCGGTGGCCAGGCTGCAAAGGCCGGCAATGAACAGAATTCGTACAGCTGATGGCATTGAATGCTCCATCTGAATTTTTATTGGTCCGTAGTTGGCAGCGCTACCCCGGTTGGAGGCAGAGGCACTATCCCTTGTTTCAGGCCGTACCTAATATAGGTCGTACTGGTCGAGGCCGTACCTGAAGAGGTATCTCGCCGATCTAGAGATAGTCGCCAATAATACGAGATAGTTCCCGGGAACATCTTCTGACTATCCTTGCGGCCTTTCCCGCTACGCCACTGTGCTGGGTGAGTAAATACTCACCGACGGTTGTGGCGACTATCAGCGTGATAACTCCAGTGGGGTTCCGCTACCTTCATTGGGCGTGGATAATACCCGAACTGTACGCCTGCCGACAGGCGGCACACGATTATTACGAGCATACACATCCGGAAACTAATACTCATGTCGAATGAAAATCAGGAACTGCGCAAAGCGGGCCTCAAAGTCACCCTGCCGCGAGTCAAAATTTTGCAGCTGCTGGAAAGCGCCAGCGAGCAGCATCTGAGTGCTGAGGATGTGTACAAAATGCTGCTGGAGGCGGGAGAGGATGTCGGCCTGGCTACCGTTTACCGGGTATTGACCCAGTTCGAGAGCGCCGGCCTGGTTATGCGCCACAACTTTGATGGCGGCCACTCCGTGTTTGAGCTGGATCGCGGGGATCACCACGACCATATGGTCTGCACCGATTCCGGCAGGGTGATCGAATTCCACAATGAGAAGATCGAAGAGCTGCAGCACCAGATCGCAGAAGAGCATGGCTACGAACTGACCGGCCACAGTCTGGTGCTCTATGTGAAGAAAAAGGAAGCCTGATTCTCCAGTTGAGGGTCAGATGTAAAAAGGGGAGCTGCGGCTCCCCTTTTTTTGTTGTCAGTGTGTCGTCGTCGTCGTCGGCTCGCGCGCCGCGACAATTACACGGGCGCGGTGTAGTCGTTGGGGTATTTGCCCGTCTTGGTCGCGTAGAACGCGCCCAGTCGGGCCAGCTCCTGGGCCAGGTTGTCGCCCATTTCCATTACCGCCCCCATGCCAGCTTCTTTCTTGGCAAAGTCGATAAATCCACAAACTACCGGCACTGCAGCGCCGCGGGCGATGTGGTAGAAGCCGGTTTTCCAGCGCTCGGTCTTGCCTCGGGTACCTTCCGGCGGTACCGCAATCACCAGCGCATCCCGTTCCCGGTACTGATTGACGGTCGCCTCCACCAGATTGTTGGCCTTGCTACGGTCCACCGCGATGCCGCCGAACCAGCGCATGGTGGCGCCGAGAGGGAATTTGAACAGTTTGTCTTTGCCCATCCACTGCGGGTTCACCTTCAACTTGAGCGCAGCGAGGATAAAGAAGTAGCCATCCCAGTTGGAGGTGTGTGGCGCCGCCAGCAGCACATACTTCTTCAGCTTCAGGGCGCGCTCGTCGGCGACCACTTTCCAGCCGTGCAATTTCAGGAGCAGACGTGCAACCAGGCGCAGGCAGGGGGTAAGGATGGGGGTGTTGAAAATGGTAATTTGCATGATTTGACCGAATTCTCTGCCCGATAGTGTAGTCAGGGCAACTTCAGAAAGGCGCAGCAGTATAAAGTGAATTGAGGTGCACTTTCGGTCAATTTGGGCCCCGGTGGTGGTCCGGGGCCCACTTATCTGTGACTGTTGAGGCTTGGATTTAGCGGCGGCTCAGCATTTCCTCCGCGTGGGCGAGGGATTGCGCGGTAGCTTCACCGCCCAGCATGCGGGCGACTTCGGCACTGCGCTCGGCGTTTTTCAACTCCCGCAGGGCCACGAACGCAGCTTCGCCATCACTGTGCTTTTCCACCAGATACTGGCGGTGGGCGCGCGCTGCCACCTGTGCAAGATGGGTGACGCAGATAACCTGGCCGCGTTCGCCCAATTGACGCAACAACTTGCCGACCACGTCGCCGGTCGCACCGCCAATGCCGACGTCCACCTCGTCAAATACCAGGGTAGGGGTGCGGGAGGTCTGGGCAGTGACCACCTGAACGGCGAGACTGACCCGGGAAAGTTCGCCGCCGGACGCGATCTTGCCCAGTGCCCGTGGCGGCTGCCCCGGGTTGGTGGAGATCAGTATCTCCACTTCCTCCAGGCCGCTGGCAGAGGGTTTTTCCTGCTCTGTGAGCGCCAGCTCCACCCGTGCATGGGGCATGGCCAGGTCGGCCAGCTGTGCATTGACGGCGGTGGCCAGTTGCTTGGCGGCGGCGTTGCGCAGTTTGGTCAGTTTGGCGGCGCTGGTGCGGTATGCCTGCTCCAGTTGATCACAATCCGCCGCCATCTTGTCGAGCGCATCTGGCGCGCCGATTTCTTCGAGTTCCTGTTGCCATTGCAGCTGCAGTTCCGGCAGTTGGTCCGGCTGAACCCGATGCTTGCGTGCTACAGAATAAATGGCAGACAGGCGCTCTTCCACTTCTGCCAGTCGCTCGGGGTCCATCTCGAAGCGGTCGATATGGCGGGACAGGGTGCTGGCCGCCTCATCTACCTGGATGCGGGCGCTGTCGAGCATCTGCGCCACTTCCGCCAGCGCCGGGGTCTGTTCGGGCATGGCGCCGACCAGTTGCAGGGCGCGGTGCAGTTGCTCGGCGATATCCCCTTCGCCGCCATTGAGCAGCGCGGCAAGCTGGTAGCTGCCGTTGAGGATGTCACCGGCATTGGCCAGCTGGCGCTGTTCGCTCTCCAGTTCTTCCAGTTCCCCGGCTTTCAGGTCCAGCTGCTCCAGCTCTTCCAGCTGGTATTCCAGCAGGTCCCGGCGCGCCTGGGTTTCCTCGGCGCTGTCGGCCAGTTTGCGGTAGCGCCGGTACTGGTCCTGCCAGGTCTTGAAGTGAATACGCACTTCGGCGGCCTGGCCCTCGGCGTGGCCGTATTCATCCAGCAATCGGCGGTGGGTTTCCTTTTTCAGCAGGGACTGGTGCTCGTGCTGGCTGTGGATATCGATCAGCTGCTCCCCCAGGGTGCGCAGTTGCAGCAGGGTCACCGGTTGGCCATTGATATAGGCCCGGGAGCGGCCGTCGGCGCCGATAGTGCGGCGCAGGATTACTTCGCGGCCGGCATCCAGCTCCTGTTCTTCCAGCCAGTCGCGGGCCTCTTTGTGATCGGCTATATCGAAGGTGGCGTGGATGTCCGCCCGGTTGGCACCGGCGCGTACCAGCTCGGCATTGCCACGGTCTCCGAGGGCGAGGCCGAGAGCGTCGAGGGTGATGGATTTACCCGCGCCGGTTTCGCCGGTCAGGGTGCTGGTACCGGGGCCGAACTCCAGCTCGAGCTGGTCGACCAGGGTGAATTGGCTGATAGACAGATGTAGCAACATGGGATTATTTTCATGGCTATCTAAACAGTGGTTGTTTATACAGTATTTGGCGGCATCCTTTCAATCACCCTGAGCGGAGAAATGTGCGCAGATCGCAGTGGTAGCTCGCGCAGGGGCGGTGCACGGCCCGGTATATTTGCTGGTCGCGGGTGGATCTTCATTTCGCCGGTGACGGGACACTTGAAGTGCATAGTGCTGCCCCCATATACCTCTGCATCCCGGGGCCAGACCTGGCTAAACCGGGTTTCAGTCATTTGACCTATTTGGCAGTAGACCAGCGGACACAGACGGAGAGAGCAGTGGCCAAAGAGCGCAGCGAAGAAGAGCAGATCGGCGAAGAAGCCCACGCCGAGATGGAAACCCCCAGCCCGGAAGAGCAGCACGCCGCCGAAGAGGCGCTGGAAGCGGAGCTGGCAGCAGATGCCGGTGAGAGCGCACTGGAAGCGGAGGTGGCCTCCCTGCACGTACAGCTCGCCGAGCACAAAGACATGGTGCTGCGCGCCCAGGCGGAGGTGCAGAATGCCCGCCGTCGCGCCCAGCAGGACGTGGAAAAGGCCCACAAGTTCGGCCTGGAGAAGTTGCTGAAGGACCTGGTGCCGGTGGTGGATAACCTGGAGCGGGCCCTGTCCACAATCGACAGTGAGCACGAGGCGCATAAGGCGGTAGTGGAAGGTATCGAGCTGACCCACAAGTCCTTCCTCGACACGCTGGGCAAGTACAGTGTGGAAGTGATCGACCCGGCCGGCGAGCCGTTCGATCCGGAGCTGCACCAGGCTATGACCCAGGTGCCGAACGGGGATGTGGAGCCCAACACCGTGCTGGATGTGTTCCAGAAAGGCTATCGTTTGAACGGCCGTCTGCTGCGACCGGCGATGGTGGTTGTCAGCAAGGCACCCTGATTTTTTGAGCGTGTTTAGTTTTCCGTGATGCTCCCCTACATCATGGAAAAACGCCCGCTGCGGCGCGTGTCCGCACCGGGCTCCCGCAATACAACGGAATACGTTGCTTTGCGGTCGGCACATCCGTGTGCCGCTGTCGGAACGACATTTGGCTGGGCGCCCTTGAAAATGAAACGGCGGCACCAATATAAGCTTCAACCGAATACAACCGCGCAGCGCCAGGCATAGTGAAGGCGCGCGCCGCAGAGTGAGGAATCATACAAATGGGAAAAATCATCGGTATTGACCTGGGTACTACCAACAGCTGTGTGGCTGTACTCGACGGCGACAAGGCGCGTGTAATCGAGAACGCCGAAGGCGACCGTACCACCCCCTCCATCGTTGCCTTCACTGACGACAACGAAGTACTGGTCGGCCAGTCTGCCAAGCGTCAGTCTGTGACCAACCCGACCAATACCCTGTACGCCGTCAAGCGCCTGATCGGCCGCAAGTTCAAAGACGACGTGGTACAGAAAGACATCAAAATGGTGCCTTACTCCATCGTTGAAGCCGACAATGGCGACGCCTGGGTAGAAGTGAAGGGCGACAAGAAAGCACCGCCGCAGATCTCTGCGGAAGTGCTGAAAAAAATGAAGAAAACCGCGGAAGACTTCCTCGGTGAGAAAGTAGACGCTGCGGTGATCACCGTACCGGCCTACTTCAACGACTCACAGCGCCAGGCCACTAAAGATGCCGGCCGTATCGCCGGTCTGGATGTGAAGCGCATTATCAACGAGCCGACCGCGGCAGCCCTGGCCTACGGCCTGGACAAGAAAGGTGGCGATCGCACCATCGCGGTATACGACCTGGGTGGCGGTACTTTCGATATCTCCATCATCGAGATTGCCGATGTCGACGGTGAAATGCAGTTTGAAGTACTGTCCACCAACGGTGACACCTTCCTCGGTGGTGAAGACTTCGACCTGCGCCTGATCGACTACCTCGCAGAGCAGTTCAAGAAAGATCAGGGTATTGACCTGAAGGGCGACCCCCTGGCCATGCAGCGCCTGAAAGAAGCGGCGGAAAAAGCCAAGATTGAGCTTTCCTCCAGCCAGCAGACCGAAGTGAACCTGCCGTACATCACTGCAGATGCCACCGGTCCGAAGCACCTGGTGGTAAAACTGACCCGCGCCAAACTGGAAAGCCTGGTAGAAGACCTGGTAATCCGCTCTCTGGAGCCGGTAAAAATCGCCCTGAAGGATGCGGATATCTCTACTTCCGGTGTGGACGAAGTGATCCTGGTCGGCGGCCAGACCCGTATGCCGATGGTGCAGGCCAAAGTAACCGAGTTCTTCGGCAAAGAGCCGCGCAAGGACGTAAACCCGGATGAAGCGGTAGCCGTGGGCGCTGCGATTCAGGGTGCGGTACTGGGCGGCGACGTGAAAGACGTACTGCTGCTGGACGTAACCCCGCTGACCCTGGGTATCGAAACCATGGGTGGCGTGGCGACTCCGCTGATCGACAAGAACACCACCATCCCGACCAAAAAGTCCCAGGTGTTCTCCACCGCAGACGACAACCAGACTGCCGTGACCATTCACGTGGTGCAGGGTGAGCGCAAGCAGGCGGCACAGAACAAGTCCCTGGGTCGTTTCGACCTGGCCGACATCCCGCCGGCACCGCGCGGTATGCCGCAGATCGAAGTGACCTTCGATATCGATGCCAACGGCATCCTGCATGTGCACGCGAAAGACAAGGCGACCGGCAAAGAGCAGTCCATCCAGATCAAGGCTTCTTCCGGCCTGTCCGATGAAGAAATCGAAAAAATGGTACAGGACGCCGAGGCCAATGCCGAAGCGGACAAGCAGTTCGAGGAGCTGGTAACTACCCGCAATACCCTCGATGGCCTGATCTCTGCCACCAAGAAGACCCTGGAAGAAGCCGGTGACAAGGCGACTGCGGAAGAAAAATCCGCGATCGACGCCGCTCTGGCAGAAGCCGAGGAAGCTGTAAAAGGCAACGATAAGGCAGCTATGGAAGCCGCCACCACCAAGCTGACCGAAGCCTCCGGTCCGGTAGCGCAGAAGATGTACGCGGAGCAGGCCCAGGCCGGTGAAGCCGCAGCGCAGCAAGCCGAGCAGGCACAGCCCGGTGGGGATGAGGCCGTGGACGCTGAGTTCGAAGAAGTCAAAGACGACAAGAAAGACGGCAAGTAATCACTACTTGTTGTTGTAGTCCCAAATTGCAGGAGCCGGCTTGCCGGCTCCTGCAGTGCAAGATAAGAAGGCGCGGGAGTTCGAGAGGGCTTTCGCGCCTTATGCAGTTTTAAGAAGATCACACAGAGCTATGTCCAAACGCGATTACTATGAAGTGCTCGGCGTCGCCAAAGGCGCGGATGAAAAGGAGCTGAAAAAGGCTTACCGCCGGGTGGCCATGAAGTTCCATCCGGACCGCAACCCCGACGACAAAGAGGCGGAAAACAAATTCAAAGAGGCCAATGAGGCCTACGAAGTCCTTTCCGACTCGCAGAAGCGCGCGGCCTACGACCAGTTCGGGCACGCCGGCGTCGAAGGTCAGGCTGGTGGTGCCGGTGCCGGTGGTTTCGGCGGCTTTTCCGACATTTTCGGTGACGTGTTTGGCGATATCTTTGGTGGCGGCGCCGGTGGCGGTCGTCGCGGCCCCCAGCGCGGTTCCGACCTCCGCTATGACCTGGAACTGGATCTGGAAGAAGCGGTACGCGGCACTACGGTCAAGATCAAAGTGCCGACCCTGGCGAACTGTGGCACCTGCCACGGCTCTGGCGCCAAGGCGGGCTCTCAGCCCCAGACCTGTGGCACCTGCGGCGGTGCCGGTCAGGTGCGTATGCAGCAGGGCTTTTTCTCTGTGCAGCAGACCTGCCCCAACTGTCGCGGTCGCGGTACCGTAATCACCGATCCCTGCACCAGCTGTCACGGTCGTGGACGGGTGGAAGAAACCAAGACCCTGTCGGTCAAGGTGCCGCCTGGTGTGGATACCGGTGACCGCATCCGCCTCGCCGGTGAAGGCGAAGCCGGGCCCGACGGCGGACCCGCCGGCGACCTGTACGTGCAGGTGATGGTACGCGAACACGAGCTGTTCCAGCGTGACGGCAAGAATCTCTACTGTGAGGTGCCGATCAGCTTCGCCACCGCCGCCCTCGGTGGTGATATGGAAGTGCCGACCCTGGACGGCAAGGTAAAACTGAAAATCCCTGCCGAGAGCCAGACCGGCAAACTGTTCCGTCTGCGCGGCAAGGGTGTGACCCCGGTGCGTGGCGGTGCGCCTGGCGACCTGCTGTGCCGCGTTGTGGTGGAGACTCCGGTAAACCTGACCTCCAAGCAGAAAGAATTGCTGGAAGAGTTCGCTAACACCCTGAGCGAAAAGAAAAACTCCCCTCGTCAGACCGGCTGGTTTGAAGGCGTGAAGAACTTCTTTGGGGATATGAAGCTCTGACCTGGTTGCGCTGAGTGTTTCGTTTCCATTAACAGGCCCGGGCTATTTGACCCGGGCTTGTTGTTTTTAGCGGGTATTCGTGCCCGCCTGGCTCTATTCGACAGCTTCAACCTCTGCCAGTCGTCGCCGGAATTCCTGGTGAAACTCCAGCTGGATTTTTTTCAGCTCTTCCAGTTGCTCTGCATTCAGTATCGGGACCAGCTCGGCGCGTGTTGCCGCCCTCGCGGCGATGATCTTCGCGTCAATCTCCTCCTTCTGCATCTGGGTAAGCCTGGGCATTTTTCCATTTTTCAGTCCGTAGTCCTGGAGAATTGCCAGCTTCAGCTCAAAACTCTTTTCCAGTATCGGCAGGGCCTTTTGTTCCTGCTCGGGTGTGAGTTTCAGGCGCAGGCTCACCCAGTCGGTAATATCGTCGTATTTCTCCCAGAAATCGTCGCCCAGACCTTTGGCGTCGAGTGCTTTGCCGGTGGAAACCACGGTAAATAGCAGTAGCGCAAAGAGGGCGGCGGTGAGAGAGGACCAGAATGGATCGCGGGATTCCGGGGACATGATTGGCGCTCCAATCTACAAGTTCATACAAAGCCTAGTTGAGGAATGCGCCGCCGCAAGGCGGACTTCTCGGTCACAGCTCTGATAAGGTGATTGGGTAGCACTCCGGACCATTGGTGTTGCCGGAAATTAAAACCGGGGTAGAATCCGCGCCTTTCAATCGGGCCGGAAGGAGAGAGGAAGCATGGCGGTAAAACTGGCAATCACGGGATTTGGCGGCCGTATGGGACGCGTACTGGCCGAGGCGGCCCAGCAGGCGGAGCAGGACGGCAATGCGAAGTTCAGCGCAGCCATTGTCCGCCCCGGTTCCAGCCTGGTGGGCGCGGATGCTGGCGAAGTGGCGGGGATCGGGCGCAATGGCCTGGCGATCGTCGACAGCCTTGAGCAGGCTGACTTCGATGTTCTGATCGATTTCACCTCGCCCGAGGCCACGCTTGCCAACGCGGCATGGTGCGCGGCCCATGGCAAGGCCATTGTGATCGGCACAACCGGGTTCGATCCGGAGCAGAAGGCGCAGATGCTGAGTGCCGGTGATAAAACACCGCTGTGTTTTGCGACCAATTTTTCCACCGGCGTAAATCTGTGCTTTAACTTACTGGAAACCGCGGCCCGGGTGCTGGGCAACGACGTGGATATCGAGATTGTCGAGGCCCATCACCGTCACAAGGTGGATGCGCCTTCCGGTACTGCCCTCAGCATGGGGGAGGTGATCGCGGATACCCTCGGTCGCGACCTGTCCAAAGTGGCGGTATATGGCCGCGAGGGGCAAACCGGCGCCCGCGACCGGGAAACCATTGGTTTTGCGACGGTGCGCGGCGGTGATGTGGTGGGAGAGCACACGGTGTCCTTTCTCGCCGATGGTGAACGTATTGAGATCACCCACAAGGCCAGCAGTCGCCTGGCATTTGCCCGCGGCGCCGTGCGCGCCGCGGTCTGGCTGAGCGAACGTCCCGCCGGCCGCTACGATATGCGTGACGTACTGGCCCTCAAATAAGCGGCCACCCGTAATTTTTTGGAGTTTTTTGTTTGGAAAAGAAAATTATCGTCGGCAGTGAAGAGTGGTGCGCCCTCCCTGGATTGGGTATCCCTGCGATCAAAGCGCGGGTGGATTCCGGGGCGAAAACCTCTTGTCTGCACGCCTACAACATTCAGACCTTCAATCGCGCGGGCGAGCCCTGGGTGAGCTTTGAGGCGCATCCGCTGCAGAACCTGCGCCGCCCACGGGTACGCTGCGAGGCGCGGGTGCTGGATAAGCGCACGGTGCGCAGCTCTTCTGGCGATGCAGAAAAGCGCCTGGTGATCAAAACCCCGATCAGTATCGGCGGCAGCGTCTGGGATATCGAACTTACGCTGACCAACCGCGATTCCATGGGGTATCGCATGCTGCTCGGACGCGAGGCGATGATGGGACGCATGCTGGTGGATCCTTCGGAAAGCTTCTGTCTGGGGGAGATTCCCCCGAGCCAGTTGGAGGAGTACTACCACGACGAGCACCACATGGCGGGCACTGGCCTGCGTATCGGCGTGCTCGCGTCCAACCCGGACCTGTACAGCAATCAGCGCATCATGGAGGCCGGTGCCGAGCGCGGGCATCGTATGACCTTCCTGAACATTCGC
This sequence comes from Microbulbifer bruguierae, assembly GCF_029869925.1. Lineage (NCBI taxonomy): Bacteria > Pseudomonadati > Pseudomonadota > Gammaproteobacteria > Cellvibrionales > Microbulbiferaceae > Microbulbifer > Microbulbifer bruguierae. Next base: position 3,822,666 of record NZ_CP118605.1, read on the forward strand.
CAGTGCTATATGAAGCTGGATGCTGCGGAACCGGAAGTGCACTACCGGGACGGCCGTATTCTCAATAACCTGGACGCCATCATTCCGCGTATCCGTCCCAGTCAGACGTTCTACGGCTGTGCGCTTACCCGCCACTTTGAAAGCATGGGTGTGTATGCGCTCAATGGCTCCCAGTCCATCAGCCAGTCCCGGGACAAGCTCTATTCCCTGCAGTTGCTGCAGGAGGGCGGGCTGAATATTCCGATCTCCGGTTTCGCCAACTCCCCGATGGATACCAATGAGCTGATCGATATGGTCGGCGGCGCGCCGCTGATTGTGAAACTGCTCGAGGGTACTCAGGGCCGCGGTGTGGTGCTGGCGGAAACCCGCAAAGCCGCAGAGTCGGTCATCAACGCGTTCAAATCCCTGAAGGTGAACCTGCTGGTGCAGGAGTTTATTCGCGAGGCCCAGGGCAAGGATCTGCGTCTGTTTGTGGTAGATGGCAAAGTATTTGCCGCAATTCAGCGCGAGGCGGCGCCGGGCGAGTTCCGCGCCAATATCCATCAGGGTGGGACCGCTTCGGTGGTCAAGATTCTGCCGGAAGAGCGCAAGCTGGCGATCAAGGCCGCCAAGGTACTGGGGCTCAAAGTTGCCGGGGTGGATATCATTCGCTCCAAGAAGGGGCCACTGCTGCTGGAGGTGAATTCTTCTCCCGGTCTTGAAGGTATTGAAAGTGCCACCCGCAAAGACGTGGCCGGTTCCATGATCATGGCGATCGAAAAGGCGCTGAAGTGGCGTCCGACGATTCCTGGGGTGGAAACGATACCGTCGGATTGAGCCGATTGCCGTTGATTGTGGGGTCAGGCTACTGACTCCATATTCTGGCGCGGTGCTGCCTTCGCGATTGGTGGCAGATCGGGGGTGGTACTAACCTTGGGGGTGCCTTGGGTTAACCTCGCGGTTACCGGGGTGTATGTTTTACGCACCGGTAGCCCCAAATGTTGAAGTCCCCTTTCAGATCATCCCCTTGTGAAAATCGCTCTTCTGGCGATTCTTCCCGCCTCACCGCTGCACATTTCCTCCGATCATTTGTATGCGCACTGGCTCTGCTGCTGGTAGTGGTTTCCCTCACATTGCCCCGTGCCGAAGCCCGTGAGCTGCTTTCAGATACGGATCTTGGTCGCAAGGTGATGGTCGATTACATCGTGCATTTTGCCCACCATCTGCAGTGGCCGATTGAGGTATTCAATGGTGCCGATGCGCCGTTTCGTATTTGCCTGATGGGTGGTGGTGAGCTGGTGGAGCCACTGACTTCCCGTATGCACCGGCATCGGGTGCAGGGGCGCATGGTGGCGGTAGAACAGGTGAATGATGGCGAAATGATACGCGCACGCCGCTGCCAGATTGTGGTGATGGGAAGTGAAATGGAACCTGAGCGCCTGATGCAGGCGGTCGGCGCACTGGAATTCTTTCCGGTGCTGACGGTGAGCGCTATCAGCCGCTTTGCTGCACTCGGCGGTATGGTGGAGTTTGCCGGTAGCGGCGCCAATATGGCCTTGCAGCTGAACAAGACGAGGCTGGATCGGGCGGAGCTGAATATGGGGAACAGTCTGTTTCGACTGAGTCGCCAGGTAAATTGACTGGGGGGTTCTCTTTCTGCCCGGGCATCTGCTGTGGTGCAGTTGTCGCACTCGGGTTTGGCGCAAATTTGTACTGGCGATCGGCGCCACTTTCCCGTAGAATCTGCGCCCGGCTTGGAAAGGTCCCACTGTAGTCGCTCGCGCCAAATTCCGCCCCCGAAACACAGCTGTTCGGGGCAGCATATGAGGTCGCGGAGCCCGTGGCTTTCCCGCGCCATTAAGTGTCGGCGCTGGCGGCCAACCCGCCCAGCCAGATTGCCGGCCACACAGTGAGAGCCCAGGTAAACGCCTCTGTGAGCCGCCGTGAATAACTCTATAAAAAAGCGAGATGAAGCCTATGTTTCATCTCGCTTTTTTATAAAAGGCACCCGGCAAACAAGTTGCAGTTGAAACTGCGGCTGGCGATGCATCCCGATGTGCGCTCTCTCACCCCGCCCGGAAGCTGTTCTGACGACTGGAGATTGAATTGAACAACGCTGTTCCCACGCCGGAATCCCTGATGCCCAGCACAACCCCGGCAATGCTGGTACTCGCTGATGGCAGTGTCTTCCACGGTCGCGCCATTGGCGCCGAAGGCTCAACTGTCGGTGAGGTAGTTTTCAATACCTCCATGACCGGATACCAGGAGATCCTGACGGACCCGTCCTATGCCCGTCAGATCGTGACCCTGACCTACCCCCATATCGGAAACACAGGTACCAACAGCGAAGACGAAGAAGCGTCGGAAATCTGGGCCGCCGGCCTGGTGATTCGCGACCTGCCGCTGCTGGCTTCCAGCTTCCGCAGCGAGCAGTCCCTGGAAGATTACCTGAAGGCGCGCAATATCGTCGGCATCGCTGACATCGACACCCGTCGCCTGACCCGTATCCTGCGCGACAAGGGCGCACAGAGCGGCTGCATCGTTACCGGTGACAACATTGAAGAGGCAGAAGCCCTGAAACAGGCGCAGGCGTTTGCCGGCCTCAAGGGTATGGACCTGGCCAAGGTCGTCTCCACCAAGGAGAAGTACGACTTCAACGAAGGCACCTGGGAACTGGGCTTGGGCCACAAGCCGGCACCGGCCGAACAGCCCTACAAGGTTGTGGCCTACGACTTCGGCGTAAAACGCAACATCCTGCGCATGCTGGTGGACCGCGGCTGTAGCATCACCGTGGTGCCTGCCGAGACTCCGGCGTCTGAAGTGCTGGCGATGAACCCGAATGGCGTGTTCCTCTCCAACGGCCCCGGCGACCCCGAGCCCTGCGACTATGCGATCGCCGCGATCAAAGAATTCCTCGACGCCGGCCTGCCCACCTACGGTATTTGTCTCGGCCACCAGCTGCTGGGCCTGGCCGTCGGTGCCAAGACCGCGAAGATGAAATTCGGCCATCACGGCGGCAACCACCCGGTGCAGGACCTGGATTCCGCCAAGGTGATGATCACCGCGCAGAACCACGGTTTTGAAGTGGATGCCGACACCCTGCCGGACAATGTGGAAATCACCCACAAGTCCCTGTTCGACGGCACCCTGCAAGGTATCCGCCTGAAGGACAAACCGGCGTTCAGCTTCCAGGGACACCCGGAAGCGAGCCCTGGCCCGCACGATGTGGCGCCGCTGTTCGACCAGTTTATCGAGATGATGGAAGCACGCCGCTAAGGCAAAGCTCCCCCTGTAGGAGCCTGCTTGCAGGCGAACCAAAACATGTTCGCCTGCAAGCAGGCTCCTACAGCGAAATCAGCCAAGACCAGAATTTTATCCGCCGGATAACGGCCGATTAGATACGGAAGAAAGATGCCAAAACGCACAGACATTCAAAGCATTCTGATCATCGGCGCAGGCCCCATCGTCATCGGTCAGGCCTGTGAATTCGATTACTCCGGTGCCCAGGCCTGTAAGGCCCTGCGCGAAGAGGGTTTCCGGGTAATCCTGGTGAACTCCAACCCCGCCACCATCATGACCGACCCGTCCATGGCGGATGCCACGTACATCGAGCCGGTGGAGTGGAAGACGGTCGCCAAGATCATCGAGAAAGAGCGCCCGGACGCGATTCTGCCCACTATGGGCGGCCAGACCGCGCTGAACTGCGCGCTGGCGCTGGATAAGCACGGCGTGCTGGAAAAGTTCGGCTGTGAGCTGATCGGTGCGGACAAGAACGCCATCGAAAAAGCGGAAGACCGCGACCTGTTCGACAAGGCGATGAAGGCCATTGGCCTCGAGACCCCGCGCGCCAAGATCGTCCACACCATGGAAGAGGCGAAGAAGGTCCCGGAAGAATTCGGCTTCCCGGTAATCATCCGCCCGTCCTTCACCATGGGCGGTTCCGGTGGCGGTGTGGCCTACAACTGGCCGGAATTCGAGGAAATCTGCAAACGCGGCCTCGACCTGTCCCCCACCAACGAACTGCTGATCGACGAATCCCTGCTCGGCTGGAAAGAGTACGAGATGGAGGTGGTTCGAGACAAAAACGACAACTGCATCATCGTGTGTGCCATCGAGAACTTCGACCCCATGGGCGTGCACACCGGTGACTCCATCACCGTAGCCCCGGCGCAGACCCTGACCGACAAGGAATACCAGCTGATGCGCAATGCGTCCATCGCGGTATTGCGCGAGATCGGCGTGGAAACCGGCGGCTCCAACGTGCAGTTCGGTATGGACCCGAAAACCGGCCGCATGGTGGTGATCGAGATGAACCCGCGGGTGTCTCGCTCCTCCGCACTGGCCTCCAAGGCCACCGGCTTCCCGATCGCCAAGGTCGCGGCCAAGCTGGCGGTGGGTTACACCCTGGACGAGCTCCAGAACGACATCACCGGCGGCGCGACCCCGGCGTCTTTCGAGCCTTCTATCGACTATGTCGTGACCAAGATTCCGCGCTTCACCTTCGAGAAATTCGGTGAAGCGGATGCGCGCCTGACCACCCAGATGAAGTCCGTGGGTGAAGTCATGGCCATCGGTCGCAATTTTCAAGAGTCCCTGCAGAAAGCGCTGCGCGGCCTGGAAGTAGGCTCTTTCGGCTTCGAGCCGAAACTCGACCCGGCGGAAGTAGGCTCTGTAGAACGCCTGCGCCGCGAACTGTCCGTGGCTGGTGCCGAGCGTATTTGGTACGTGGGCGATGCCTTCCGTATGGGTATGAGTATCGATGAAGTCTACGAACTCTCCGGCATCGATCCCTGGTTCCTGGTACAGATCAAGGAACTGATGGATATCGAAGAGCCGCTGAAGTACATGCCGACCTCCGCGCTCGACGCCAAGACCATGCGTTTCCTGAAGCGTAAGGGCTTCTCTGACAAGCGTCTCGCGGACCTCCTGGGCGTGAGCCAGAAAACCGTGCGTGAATTCCGCCACAAGCTGGGCGTATTTCCAGCCTTCAAGCGTGTCGACACCTGTGCGGCTGAATTTGCCACCAGCACCGCTTATATGTACTCCACCTACGATGAAGAGTGCGAAGCGCAGCCGTCCGACAAGAAAAAAATCATGGTGCTCGGCGGTGGCCCCAACCGTATCGGTCAGGGTATCGAGTTCGACTACTGCTGCGTGCACGCGGCACTGGCCATGCGCGAAGACGGTTACGAGACCATCATGGTTAACTGTAACCCGGAGACCGTTTCCACTGACTACGACACTTCCGACCGCCTCTACTTCGAACCGGTAACGCTTGAGGATGTGCTGGAAATTGTGCGCAAGGAAAAACCGGAAGGTGTGATCGTGCAGTTCGGCGGCCAGACCCCGCTGAACCTGGCGCGCTACCTGGCCGCCGAGGGCGTGCCGATCATCGGTACCACCCCGGAGCAGATCGACCGCGCGGAAGACCGCGAGCGCTTCCAGCAGATGATCATCCGTCTCGGCCTCAAGCAGCCGCAGAACGCCATCGTGCGTTCCGAGTACGAAGCCATCCTGAAGGCCAAGGAAGTCGGCTACCCGCTGGTGGTACGTCCCTCCTATGTTCTTGGCGGCCGCGCGATGGAGATCGTGTACAAGGAAGACGAACTCAAGACCTACATGAAGGAAGCCGTGCAGGTTTCCGAAGATGCGCCGGTGCTGCTGGACCACTTCCTGCACTCCGCCATCGAGGTGGATATCGACGCGGTATCCGACGGCAAGGATGTAGTGATCGGTGCGATCATGCAGCACATCGAACAGTGCGGTGTGCACTCCGGTGACTCCGCCTGCTCTCTGCCGCCCTACAGCTTGCCGGCAGACGTCCAGGACCAGATGCGCGAGCAGGTGAAAGCCATGGCCCGTGAACTGGGTGTAGTGGGCCTGATGAACACCCAGCTCGCCTACCAGGGCGGCGAAATCTATGTGATCGAGGTGAATCCTCGCGCATCCCGTACCGTGCCGTTTGTTTCCAAGTGCATCGGCACCTCGCTGGCGAAGATCGCGGCGCGCTGTCAGGCCGGTATGAGCCTGGTCGAGCAGGGCTTTACCTCGGAAATCGTTCCGGATTACTTCTCCGTCAAGGAGTCCGTATTCCCGTTCAACAAATTCCCGAAGGTAGACCCGATCCTCGGTCCGGAAATGAAATCTACCGGTGAGGTGATGGGTGTAGGCGAAACCTTCGCCGAAGCTTTCGACAAGAGTCTGCTCGGTGCTGGCGATGCGCTGCCGGAATCCGGCAAAGTCTTCATTTCTGTGCGCGACGTGGACAAGCCCGGTGTGGTGAATGTGGCTCGCGAGCTGTCCAAGCTCGGTTTTGAGCTGGTTGCGACCCGCGGCACCGCCAAGGTCTTGCAAGATGCAGACATTACCGTTACAACGGTAAACAAGATGAGTGAAGGCCGGCCGCATATCGTCGATATGATCAAAAACGACGAGATCGCACTGGTTGTCAATACGACCGAAGGACGCCAGGCCATTCGCGATTCTGCGGATATCCGCCGCAGTGCCGAAAATCACCAGGTGTGTTACACCACCACCCTGGCCGCAGCCAGTGCCATGGCGCTGGCGATGCAGATTGCCGAACCGCACAAGGTACGCAGCCTGCAGGACCTGCACCAGCGCGTTGTGCGTCTGCAGGGTTGATCGGTCTCTGCCAGTCAATCGCCCGCTGATCAAGCGGGCATAAAATCCCTGAGTAAAAAGCTTCGCTGTCTGGCGAAGCTTTTTCGTTGTGAATGAATATTGTGGAGGTTCCCTTGAACCGCGTACCGATGACCGTAGAGGGCGCAGAAGCCCTGCGAGCAGAACTGGAAAACCTGAAAAAAGTACAGCGCCCAGCCGTAGTGCAGGCAATTGCTGAAGCTCGCGAGCACGGCGACCTGAAGGAAAATGCCGAGTACCACGCAGCCCGTGAAAAACAGGGCTTTATCGAAGGCCGAATCCAGGAGATTGAAGCCAAGCTCTCCCTTGCTCAGGTGATCGATGTCAAAGCGATTGAGCCCAGTGATAAAGTTATTTTCGGCACTACCGTAACCATTATTCATATGGAAAACGAGAGTGAAGTCACTTACAAAATCGTGGGTGATGACGAGGCGGATGTGAAACAGAAGAAAATTTCTGTGAACTCTCCGATTGCCCGCGCTTTGATTGGCAAGGAAGTGGGAGATATTGTGGTAGTGAATACGCCGTCCGGTTCGGTGGAGTATGAGATTGATGCGGTAGAGCATCTATAAGAGCATCCAGGAACCAGGATCTTGGATATAAAAAGGGCGGCCCACTCGGGCCGCCCTTTTTGCTTTCAAGCGCAACGCTTATTGATTCACAATTGCCACGTTACCAAGCCCTACCTGTGACTGCAACGAAGTCTCATACAGACCGGTTTGTGACACCAGGGCCTTGTTGAATGCACCGTTCTGGAAGACACCCGCGTCGTGACCTAGGCCGAGCTGGTGGACGTTGGCGTAGTTCAGCAGTCCATTCTGGGAAACCATGGCATTGTTAAACAAACCATATTGGCCCACATGCGCCTTGTTAGCCCAGCCGAATTGCGACACAGCTGCGATGTTCACAACACCCACCTGGTCGATGTCCATGCTGTTAAAGCCGCCATTTGCCTGCAGCATCGTCAAGACGTTGCTGTATCCGGCCTGGGTCGCGTTCATACTGTTAGCCAGACCATCCTGAGTGCCGCTAGCACTTGATTCAAAGCTCAGCACCTGTGAGATGCTGGCGTTGTTGAATGCTCCTGACTGATGAATGCTCGCGTCGTTACCGACCCCGAGCAGCTGATAGATCGAACCCGAATTACCGAGCCCGGATTGCTGAATAAACGCAGTGCTGCCGAGCTGGGCGGTTTGTGAAACGTGGGCATGGTTGAACCAGCCGCTTTGATCCGTAATGGCCATATTTATCGCGCCAAAGCTTTGCTGCACCGACGAGTAGTTGAATGCGTCACTTTGTTGCTGGTTGATCAGGCTGCCGTATTCAGCGGACTGGGTTGCATGGGCATTGTTGAAGAAGCCAGATTGATTCTGAATGATTCCGTTGTCGATGGTAAAGAAACCAGTCTGGGTTGCGGTCGCCTTGTTTCCCACAAGGTTTTGGGTTTGTTCCGCATAGTTGCCGCCGGCAAGTGCCGCGCCACTGGCGCTGAGCAGAAGGGCGGCTGCGATCGGGGTTAACGTCTTCATGAGTGTCTCCATTACTGCATTGAGTTTCGGACGTCGAGGTAATATCAGCGAAGCGATGCCGATATCGGATGGCACTTAAACCAGCACCATTAGGTATGCACGGCGCAGTTCACTGTGAGTGAATAGGCCCAGGTGCAAATTCGGTTTGGATGAAATCTTCTACAGGCTGGCGCGACAAAGTTTGAATCTGGTCGCGTAATAGCTCGGATCATGTGCAAACTTCCCTGTTACTGCATCGGGTAGTGAATAATGTTCCGTCGTATATTGAGTCTTGCTGTTTTTTTCGCTGCCTTCCATAGGAGGGAAGTAGTGAAGATCTAGGAGTAAAGTACTGATTTCGGGGGCTAAAGACATTTGGCTGGTATGTGTGAACCCTGGATTCTTAGATTTTTTTAGTTGAATTAAGAACTGGATAAATAATTCAATTTTGAAATAAAAAGCCCCGTATATACGGGGCTGGTAAGGAGTATTAATACTCGATTGCAATGGCTGGTTGAGATATTCCCAATTAGCGAATTCCCTGAACCACCTCAAGAATACTTGTCATATTGCAACCACTGCCCTCGGGTACGCTGATAGGTGTCACCCCATCTCCCAGAGATATTTTGTTACATTCCCGTATAAGCCACTCACCCTCGTAAGAGAACAGTGTTACTGCTGGCGAGGCAGGTCTCGGCCTGTAATTACCTCCGATGGACATCAGCGGCGGCAAGAAAGCTCTTCGCTCAAAGATGAACGGGGGTTCTGCGGTGTGGTAGTCGTCCAGTGTTTTCAAGTAAGAAACCAGAGCAGCTTCATCACTAGAAGTCATGCCCAGATTTCCTATCAAGGTCCCTCTTGTCAGATTGTTACTGAATTCAGGTGCCGGCCAGCAATTGTTTGCTAACGCATAGGCTTCCGTTAACTTTTCGGGTGCCATAGGCGTTGGACAAACCGGCTTTACACTGGCGGTGTTGTAAAAATTAACCACGGTTTCGACGCTTTTAAAGAAACCGTTATGCATATATGCCTTGGTAAAATCAGGCGAAAGCTTTTTGAAAAGATTTCGGAGTGAAGGACTGCGGAAGCCGCCATTGGGTACGGCTGGCATGTGCGTTCGATTCAGCCCAGTGTCGGATCCCTCGAGTACAGGTATCTCTGGATTATAGGGAACGCCGATATTGTGGTACGCATGATCAGCATAGGTTTGTAAAAGTTCAGAACCGTCATCATCAATGCTGAAGAAAGGGGGGGCAAATACAGGGGTTGTGGGCGTGTTGCTGTGGCAGAAGGCGCAGGCACCGGCGGGAATGCTGGGATCTGGATTGCTCACTCCGAAAGCGGGATTGAAATGTGGCACATTGTAAAAAATATCGTGCCCAAAGTTCTCGGCCTCCGTTAGCATTAGCAGTGGAAACTTTCCGGCTTCCGATTTTCCATTGCCGCTCTCCATGATCGCATAAGCCAATTCTTCACAAAATTCCATGTCGTAGAATTCTGCATGCCCCGGCTCAATACAGGCCAACTCCGATCTTAGCGCCATGTCGCGCTTGGACGTAAATGAATTGGTTTCCCAGCTGTGTTGAAATGCAGCGACAGCGAGCATCACCCGTCGGAAAGATATGTTGTAGCCTGTAAATCCCGGGTATACATATGGGCTTACCTCGGTGTAACCGCAATCAATCTCTTTGCCAAAGGCCACTTTGTAAAGGGTTCTGTACTCAGCGGCGGCAACGCGTTTGCAGGTGTCCTGCTCGGTTATATTCTGCTCGGCGATACTCGGAAATGGATTCAGTGCCTGATCTGAAGTAGGACCGAAGTATTTGCTATAAGCCGTTATCTTAGGGCTCTCAATGTTGTAGAAAACCTCTGCATCCAGATGTGGTGCTGGAAAAGTGCCATCTGTTGCGAAATCCGGAATTTTTCCCTCGGATCGTCCGTCCCAGAAATTGCCACCGCAATATGGACTGAGTAAGGTGTTCGGCTTGCAGTCCGGGCTGAACGGCGGTACAAAGCTGGCATACATGTTTGTAATCGTTCTTCGTGTGCCGACATTTCCATTCGCACCAGGAATCACAACCGTTGTTGCATTAATATCAGAAAAAGGACTGCTGCCGCCGGCGGCAGGATCATGACAGGAAACACAGCCCTGGTTGCCCTTTGGGTTGGACAGCTCAGTATCATAAAAAACATGTTTTCCGAGAAGCTTGAGGGCCAGGTCTCTCACGTGCTCTTCCTGCTGTGCGAATGAACCAGAACTAAAGAGCATTGGCAGCAGCGAAGTGGAAGATATGAAAAGTATCTGTCGAAAATTGAATCTTTCGCGATTCATGTTCGTCTCCTTGATAAAGCTCAGTCGAGCGACTTTACATCGTGTCCACCCCGGTTACTGAGATCCGGGCAATTACCGGATTTTTCTGCATAAAACGCAGATCAAGCAGCTTGCCAGTCGTGTTTGTGTGATTCAGGCAAGTGATACCGCTTGGATCTTATGAGCAAATTGGCTAGCGGCCATGTTTTAATCGTAGAAAAGAATTAGTCTCTTGGTGTGATCTAATGGGTAAAAATTAAATTATTAGGATGCTTGTTAAAATATTTTTTCGATTGGATGTTTTTTTGGGGAAAATAATATGAAGAAAATGGCGGGGGGAGAAGTTTTACTCATAAGATACATAAGATAGGCATTGGTGCGGGGCCATGAGTGATGCCGCACCATTTGCCTGATCTATTCGGGCTATTGAGAAATGATTGCGGTATTTCCTGAGCCAACTTGATGGATGACAGCCGTTTCTGAAATACCGTATTGCGATACCCAGGCTTTGTTCATACTTCCGACCTGAGTGACGAGGGCCGTATGCCCACCGCCTCCATATTGGAGTATGTCGGCCCGGTTATGAATTCCGTCTTGATTGATCACTGCATGGTTGTACCAGGAAACCTGGGTGATGTAGGCATCGTTTCCGTAGCCACTTTGTATGATATCTGCTTCGTTATGTACGCCGCCCTGCTTGATCGAGGCGGTATGCATTGATCCACTCTGGTAGATATTCGCAATATTACCTGAACCGCCCTGAAGAATATTTGCATAGTTTCCAGTGCCGCTTTGATAAATGTAGGCTTCAGAATCGATGCTGGCGTACTGACCGATATGAGCGTCGTGAACAGAGCCTGTCTGCTGGATTACTGCGATATTTCCAGATCCTGCCAGCTGATAAATTTCCGCGTGGTTATGGGATCCATTTTGGCGGATTACGGATTCACTATATTGCGTTTGTAACTGGAACGTAGTCGCGTTATTCCCATAGCCTGACTGCTGTATACGGCTTACATTATGGTAGCCCCCGGATTGAAGCGCGTAGGCGTCGTTCAGTGATCCGGACTGTGTCTGATAGATATGGCTTTGAAATTCGTAACTTTGAACAGCAATGGCATTATTGTGTACGTCAGACTGCTCCTGAACGATAACATTGCCATGTGCGTATGCATCGGATTGGTCTGCCGTTGCGGTATTACTGACTCCGTTTTGATAGATGATGGAGCTGTTTTCTTCTGCAAGGGTCGCGGTACTCGCCGTTAACAGTGCAGCCGTCAATACGAGTGTGGGCTTCATTCACTGCTCCTCTACTGCGTACTACAAAGGACGTTGTTAACAAAGATGAGCAGCTACAAGCTGCTCATCTTTTTTGTAATGCCAGCGTTTACTGAGCGCTGTAAGCGGTGTTGTGAATACCATGCTGGAACTTGGTTGCCATATCAAACAGGCCCACTTGATGTGTATTGGCCATATTTCCAGCTCCAATTTGAAGCGTGCTGGATTGGAGCCCTATTCCGTACTGTGAGGTACTGGCTTTGTTACAAAGACCCAGTTGCACAGTGCTTTGCATGTTGTAAATACCGGCCTGGTTGACACTGGCGACGTTGAAAATCCCTCCCTGTATAACAGATGAGGAATTTAGTAGGCCACTCTGATAAACATCAGCAACGTTATACAGACCGATTTGCAGAATATTGGAATCGAGATAGTCGCCGTGCTGAACGGTGTCGGCATAGTTCCCATCAAAGTATTGGGTGGTGGTGGCCGTTGAGTGGCTACTCAGTAACTGCGATGTAGATTGGACGTTGTAGTCACCCTCCTGCATTACCTTAGCCCTGTTGGAATAACCTCCGGTCTGGTTAATGTAAGATTGGTTTTCGTGACCGAACTGATCAGTGGATGCCCGGCTTTCGACCTCATAGGTTTGGCTGGTCCCTGAGGTGTTGTACACCCCAACCTGAGTGGTGTGAATTATGTTGAAAGCGCCACCGGACTGGAAATCATAGGCACCGTTATAAGTGCCATATTGATCCTGATAAATCCTGCTCCAGAACTCGTAGTCCTGAGCCGCATAAGCGTGGTTAAGATCACCATACTGCCCCTGCTCGATTTTGTTTAGCCAGGTGCCAAAACCAGTCTGGTAGGTTTCGGCGTGGTTGCCGTAACCTCCCTGGTGCTGGTAAGAATCGTTGGCGCCGGCAAGTGCGGCCCCACTGACCGCGAAAAGTACAGCTGTGGCGATAGGGGTAAACGTCTTCATGAGTTGCTCCTTTACTGCAGACGTTAAAAAATCAGCATCCTTTGCTGATCGATGATGGTACTGATATCAGAACCATTCTTGCTGGCTATACCGCTCTCCGTTTGACCAAGCATCCGGCTTGGCTGAAGGCGAGGCGCGCATATCCAAAGTCTGGCGGAATCATTGCCTTAATCGTGTGAATTACATTCACATTGATCAGTAAATGATCTCAGTGCTATTGAGTTTTGACGCTGTGGTGGTGTGTCGCTATAGGAGATAAGTCACTAAACCCTAGGAAGAAAGTATATTTTTTGGGCGGTTTTTGGATGTAAACACCAGCTTTCTACTTACCACTGGTAGTTTTGGCGTACAGCGTTACATGAGCGGTGCGGATTGGTGCGTTAGCGGTGGCGATGGATAAATAGAATCAGTGCCAACTTGGTTATTTACGTGTCAAAAGCTTTAACTGTCCTGCATTTTTAGGAAGTTATTAGCGCAGAAAAACCGTGAGTGGCTGTACTGGTCTAGCTGGTTTAAAGGAAGGTTCGGTTTTAATGAGAGAGGTATACGCTGTTGCCATACCCGCTTTGGCTAACGATCGCGGTAGAGGCGTTTCCTTGCTGGTGTATTCCAATAGCGTTCAAGCTACCTGACTGGATAGCTAGTGCGTGGTGGCTGCCACCGACGCCATAGCTTCCGGCCTGCTCGACAGTGACAGAATTGAAGCTACCAGTTTGTATGGTGCCGGCAGCGTTATATGAATCGTTTTGACTGATAGAGCTCTGGTTGCCAAGGCCACTTTGAAAACTGTCTATTTTATGGGTATATCCACTTTGCGCATTTGTGGACTGGTTGAAATCGCCGGCTTGATCAATGCTCGTCAGGTTTCCGTAACCACTTTGTATTGCGAGCGCTTTGTTGTCATTGCCGTTTTGCTCCATCCAGGTGAGCGATTCGAAGCTATTGTACTGTCGTACTGAGCTTCTGTTCTGTTCGCCCCGCTGTAAGATTACTGCGTGATTTCCAATGCCGAGCTCTTGTTCAACGGACGCGTTATTCAGGAAGCCGCCCTGGCGAGTCGCGGTGTGACTATCCGTGGAAGCGGTTTGCCGACTGGTAGCCTCATTGAATGTCCCGACCTGAAAAATAGAAATGGTATTGGCCGTTCCATACTCCTGTAGAGCACTGGCACTATTCAAACTGCCGTTCTGGCTCTGTTTAACGGTACTTCCCTCCTCATGATCCTGACGAGATTGGGCCGTATTTCGAAAGCCAGACTGATGCAGTGTTACTGCTTCATCTTTTGACAATTCATCTGCTTCCTGTACTGCACGCAGTACGGCCGGGTCTTCCTGCACGTAATTGCCTGACTCCGCCTGTACTGAATGGCCGAACAAGATCACCAACACTGCAATCGCGGCTTGCAAGGCCTTTTCTGCTGTATGCGGGTGCTTCAGCGGGAAGCGCGTAATCGGATTAGTCATATTGTTTCACAATGGTCGTCAGGGTTGCTCCGGTCTGTTTTACCGCGGCATGTAGACCGTTACCATTCTGATAAATATTGATTTCGTTATAGGCTCCAACCTGACTGATTTTGGCTATGTTTTGATATCCGTACTGTGAAATGTTCACCGAATGTCCGTAGCCGGTTTGCTGGATCAAGATCAAGTTTTCATAGCCGACCTGTATCAGTGCAGCAATATTTGCGTCGCCCAATTGTTTGGACGTCACCGAATTCTGGTTACCGGACTGAATCACATAAAGCACATTCTGGTGTCCGTTCTGGAGGGCCGATAAAAAGTTCACTACGCCATCCTGGCGAGCGGAAATTCGGTTAAAGTTACCCTGTTGGTCGATGATGGCCAGGTTTGCGGCACCTGCTCCATACACTCGATCAAGCTCTTCAACACTCGAGATGTCCTGAGATATAGCGGTTTCCTGGGCAACGGATGTCAGGTGAAAAAGCGTAAACACCAGAGCCGGTAGAGAGTATTTTATATTGCACGTTTTGCGCGGTGACATGAATGGTTGTACCCGGGCTCACATGAAAGTGGTTGGTTCATTCAGGTAGTACTGAAGAACAGGGCTGTTGATATCTTCCGGGTTCTGCAGGGCCCAGGAATTACTCACAATTCCCTCGCTAATCAGATGGATCACCGCCGATTCCATCGCGGAAAGCGTGGCCAATTGGGCTGGTTCGTTGGTGGTTGTTCCAATCTCCATTTCGAGTAGGCGCTTGAATTTCACATACCGGAATACGTCTGCGCCTATGGCTTTTGAGTAGACGGTCTTTGAGGTCAATACACTGTGCAAAACACGACCTGAGCGAATGTCGATTGCCCGCAGGTTTACAGTCACCTGGTCTACCCGGTACTGTTCGTCAGCTCCGATACCAAAGTAGCGGGCGCCCGCGCCACCCGTACGGATATTGGTGTCGTAAGCTACGATACCGCCTTCCAAGAGCACGTTGGCTGCAACGAGCGAGGGTAACATGACGTTATTTTCCGGCACGTCAGGTTTTGCCAGTGCTGCGCGAATGATTTTACGTTCGGTGAGGAGGTTCTGCAGTCCTTCGCGCTCAAGCGGGATAAACCAGCCCGATTCATTGAGTACATCCATTAGCATGGATGCGGCGCCCTGAGTAACCGCGGTAGAAAAACTGCTGGCGGGAGACGGCTTGTATTGCCCGGTCTGGTCTCTGAAATTGTAAACTGCGGCGAGAATTTTCCCTTTTGGTTGTGGAAGGCTGAGAAGATCCCGGTAGGTATTATTTCTCGGGGTCAGCTGGGCATCCTGCGTGCCTGTGCCGAACAGGGAATCTCCCGTATTTTTTACCAACGTACAGCCGCTCAATGTGGTTGCGAGCGACAAAGCGATGGCCGCGATCGTGTGACCTTTCAATTGCATCACGCTTGTCTCCAGTATTATTCGCGATTATTCAGAGTTCTGGATCAGTCCGGCTGCTTCTTATAGGACTGTGTATCAATACTTACTGGCTACTTTGGTTCAGTTGGTTGGGTTCAACCCACTGACGATCACTTCCGCGGTATCGCCTGTTTCTCGATCGGTGATCAATACCGTCAGCACGCCGTCGTTGTCGACAATCTGCACAATGAAGTCGTCGGTAATCAGTTCACCGCTGTTGCCATTGCCGACGTCGGTAAGCAACTGGTTCAGTAGCCGGGTTTCGAGGGAATCGGTAAACCGGTCGAGGGCACTGGGTTGCTCATAAAGATCGGAAAGACTGTCCGGATCTTCGTTGTCGTCCTGGGACTGGGCATTGGATAGCAGGTAGCTGCCGTTTAATGGGTTTCCACCAAAGTTCGGATTGGTCGGCTCGTAAATGAGTTCGCTGGCCAGTGCGCAGTTACAGGCAATGGCCCAGGTCAAAGCCGGTATAAAGAATGTTCGAAAGCTTATTTTGGATTTCATTAGAATTCATCCTTGCCTAGATCGAAGTGGTCGCTAAATGCCTCTCGGAGTTTTTCCTGGAGCACGATTTCATGAATCATTTGTGACGCCTGTTCTGCCAGCGCACGGATATTGTTTGTACTCGGGCTGATAAAGCGCCGGAAGACGGTTTTGTTGTCGTATGTTATCCAGATCAGATTTCCCCAGCGTGCCGAAGGTCTTTCGTCAATGGTCAGGTTGTAAGTGCTGTCCGGATAATTGAGATTCCGGTATTCGCTCATGTAACGTACGAAATCGTGACCCGTCCGCGTAATGGTTTGATCCAGATTGAACCCACTAATTTCATCTTCAAGGCGTCCAGTGTCAGAATTGGCACCGATAGCTTCTTCCAGTGTTCCGCTGTCCCCTTCTTGTGCAAAGCCGTAGGGAAATAAAAGAAAAAGGATGAGGAGCAGGGGAAGCTGCCTCATATCTGCTCAGCCTGAAGGTGTAGTTTTGCCCAGTTACTGGCCTGGAGCCGGTTTTTTACTCCGATCTTGCGGAATATGTTGTACATGTGGTTTTTGACGGTGTGCTCACTCAAATGCAGCTTTGACGCGATAATGCTGTTTGGCTCCCCGGTAGTGAGGTGGCCGAGGATTTCCTGCTCTCTTTTGGTGAGTAGCAGGCGGGATCTGGAGTCGCCATCGGCGGCATTACGGCTGCTCTGAATGGACGTTCCCAGCTTGTTGATCAGGTCCTTCTGACTGGCGCGGTTATCACACAGAAAAACCAGCTTGCGCTCTTCCAGGGGTTTTATGACATGTGATGGAAGATCGCCGGCGAAGTTGATCAGAAAAACCCGCGGGTGGTCGATGTTCTTCAGATAGTTGAATTCTGCATTGGGTATGGATTTGGATGTAAGTGGAAAACAGTCGACGATGATGGATTCGTAGTGCTTCAGGCAGTGCTTCTGTTTGCCGAATTCAGATTTTTCCCAGGTGAAGGGCAGGGATTCCGAAATTAGCGCGTACAGTAAGTCCCCGTGAAGGCCGGAATCACTCAAAAAGAGAATCGGCATAGATGACCCCATAGCTATTCGATGATGATCTCGGGGAATGAGTTAGGCCAGGGCTGTTTCCCCCTGTCGGGTATTCCTCTCTATGCTTCCTTGCAAGGTATGAAATGCAAGATATTTGGATTTTTTGCCAATTGGAGGAATCGGTGCCAGTCAGATTAAGTGAAAAATCTCAATCCCTGAGAAATTTGTATGGAGTGTAGTAGGTAACTTCAAGGCAGCTGAGAAATGAGGTGACATCAGCTCAATAATATTTCCATTTAAGAATGAATTTTTTAAGAATAAAAAATGGTGGGAAAACGATTTTTAGACGATCCGGAAATAAATTGTTGGGTGGCGCGTTTTTATGGATAATGAATAACCTTTTTCGGTCACGCTTTTTAATTTTAATAATGCGTGGGTATTCGCAGGTAAATACATTGCGCCGGTATCACATCTATTCAATTGCAATCGCCAGTCGGACCAGAATGTTAAATTGGAAATGGCTGTGGATTATTCTTTGCCTGACATTTTGCGGCTGTAGTGAAGATCGAGAGGTCGCACTGGGCACCCTGGAGTGGGATCGAATCGCGTTGCCCGCGCAGGCAGCGGAAGAAATTGTCGCCATTCATGTGCGCGAAGGGGAGCGTGTGGTGAAGGGACAGCTGCTGTTGCAGTTGGACCCTGATGAGACTCTGGCTCGCTTGCAGGCGGCTGAAGCGGTGGTAGCGCGGCAGCTGGCCTCTTTGGCGGAGCTTGAGGCTGGGCCGCGTCGGGAAGAGATAGAACGCGCCAGAGCAAACCTGGCCGCAGCCGAGGCTGAGTCCCGGGATCGCACGGCAGACTATCGCCGTCTGCAGGATCTGGGAAAGAAAGACTATGTATCCCGGTCCGATATCGATGGTGCACAGGCTGCGGCTCAGACTGCGCAGGAGCAGGTGCGTGCGGCCCGCGAACAGCTGCTCGAACTCGAGCGCGGCACGCGCAGTGAAGAAATAGAACAGGGTGAGGCGGCTCTGGCTGAGGCCCGTTCAGATGCCCGTGCGCAGCGGGTCCTGCTGGAAAAACTGTCGCTCCGCGCTCCCCGCGATGGCCTTGTGGACAGTATTCCATTTAAATTGGGGGATGAGGCACCTGTTGGAGCTTCCCTGGTCATTCTGCTTACCGGTGAAACTCCTTATGCCCGCGTTTATGTTCCGCAGCCTTTGCGCCTGCAGTTCGCCGTCGGCCAACGTGCGCGGATTACCCTGGAGGGCCTCGGCCCGGAAGACCGGGAGCGGCGGGCAACCGAATCCGTTGGTGAGTATTTCGGGCAGGTGCGCATGGTACGCAACGAACCCAGCTTCACGCCTTACTACGCACTCACCGGCGACGACGTAAGCCGGCTGAGCTACATTGCCGAAATCCAGTTGTCAGAGGATGCCGCCAAATTACCGGCGGGATTACCCTTGCGTGCCGAGTTTGTTGCGTCCTCCGAGGCGAATACGGGGCCTGTTTCACCGGCGCCGATACCGGGTAATGCGCCGCAGACTGGTGAGACGGACCTTGGTGAGCAGGTTGACCGCGCGGAGGGTATGAAACAAAGCCAGTTCCCTGCCGGCGAAGCTGGCGCTGTCGAAGATTTCGAGGACGGCAAATAACGATGGTGATTGACTTTGGAAAGTGAAGCTTCCGTCGCCATCCGCACCCGCGGGCTCACCAAAGCTTTCGGCAGCCTCACGGCAGTGGACAATGTCGATCTCACGGTGTCGAAGCGTCAGATCTACGGCTTCCTCGGCCCCAATGGTTCCGGCAAGTCCACCAGTATTCGCATGCTTTGCGGGTTACTCACGCCCAGTGCCGGCGAAATCGAAGTACTGGGGCTGCAGATTCCTGCAGAAGCGGAAGTCTTGCGTCAGCATATCGGTTACATGACCCAGCAATTTTCCCTGTTTACCGATCTCACGGTGCGGGAAAACCTGGAGTTCCTGTCGGCGGTACAGAATATGCCCGCGCGCGAGGCGCGGGCGCGCATCGATGAGTTGCTGGTGGAATACCACTTTGAGGGCCGTGCGGATCAGCTGGCCGGTACCATGAGCGGCGGGCAGAAGCAGCGCCTGGCGCTGGCAGGTGCAGTTATCCACAAACCGGAGTTGCTGTTTCTGGATGAGCCCACCAGCGCGGTGGATCCGGAATCCCGCAGGGATTTCTGGGAGAAGCTGTTCGAACTCACCGACGCCGGTACCACTATTCTGGTTTCAACCCACTATATGGATGAAGCTGAGCGCTGCCATCGTCTCGCAATCCTGGACCAGGGGCGGTTGGTGGCGGACGGCAGCCCGACGGAGCTTACCGGGGGTTTGCGCGGGCGCACCCTGCTGGTGGAAACGGAGCAACAGCGCAGTGCGCGCGGGGTATTACTGAAAATACCCGGGGTGATCAGTGCCGCGCAGATCGGCAACAGTCTGCGCTTGCTTACTGACGGGAAGCGGGCGAGCCCGGAAAAAATGCGCGAGGCACTGCATGGTGAGGGTATTGACGCGCAGGTAGGGTCTGTAGAGCCAAGTCTCGAGGATGTGTTTGTGGCGGTAACCCACCATGCGGCGGCTGCCCGAGGCGAGTCGCGCAGAGCGCCAGGCGAGGAATCGTCGTGAACGCCCGTCGCCTTTACGCCGTGTTGCAGAAAGAGTTTCGTCAGATGCGTCGGGACCGTATGACGCTGGCGATGATCATCGGCATCCCGATCATGCAGCTGATGCTGTTTGGCTACGCGATCAATCTGAACTTGCGCCACTTGCCGGCGGCCATTGCCGATCAGGCGGGAACCAGTGCCTCGCGCCAGCAGGTAATGAATATGCTCGCCACCGAAGTGATCGAACCGGTGGCGGACGCGCAGACGCCGGAACAGCTGATGACCATGTTGCGCCGGGGTGAGATCAGTGTGGGTGTGGTGATTCCGTACGACTATGAACGTCGCTTAGCGCTGGGGCAGGAGGCGATCCAGATAGTGGTGGATGGCAGCGATACGGTAGTGCAGAGTGCGGCCGCGCAACTGGCACGGATGCCGGTGGGGGAGCCTCCGCCGGAGAACGACACCCTTCTACCCAACCGCCAGTCCTCGGTGCCTTTGCCACGGTCATCCGTAAGTATCGTCAGCTTTTACAATCCCCAGCGGGTCTCGGCGATCAATATCGTACCGGGGCTGATTGGTATCATTCTGACCATGACCATGGTGATGTTCACCGCGGTGGCGATCGTGCGCGAGCGGGAGCGGGGCAACATGGAATTGCTGATTGCGACTCCGGTGAGTAGCGCGGAACTGATGATCGGCAAGGTGTTACCCTATGGCATGGTGGGGCTGATCCAGACCAGTCTGATTCTGTTGCTCGGCACCTGGCTGTTTGGCGTGCCCATTCGCGGCAGCCTGCTGGATGTATATATCGCCGCGCTGTTGCTGATTCTGGCCAACCTGACCATGGGACTGCTGATCTCCACCCGTGCACAGTCCCAGTTCCAGGCTATGCAGATGACCTTCTTCGTGTTTCTGCCGTCAATCCTGCTGTCCGGCTTTATGTTTCCCTTTGACGGTATGCCGAAGGCCGCACAGTGGCTGGCGGAGTTGTTGCCGCTCACCCATTTTCTGCGCCTGATTCGCGGGGTGATGTTGCGGGGTGCCGGCGTGTTCGAATTGTGGCCGGATCTTCTGGCGCTGATTGCCTTTATCTCCCTGATGATGTCTCTGACGATTCTGCGTTTCCGCAAGCGTCTCGATTAAACGGCGGCCAGTGATGAGTGAATGCCAGCGGCTGCTACAGGTATTTGCGGCAGGAGGGAATTTCACGCCGGAAGTGTGATCCCATAAAAGAACTCGAACCGGTGTCTTTGATAGCATACGGGAGTTATTTCATTTATTCGGGTGGCATTAGCCGCCACCTGTGTCATTACAAGACTGATGTCAGGTCTGTAGAGCAACGATTGCTGGATTCCAGCAGGGGAGGGAGCTGTACCATGACCGAAATTTTCCAGAGTTTGCCACCGTGGCTGTGGTTTATCCTTGGGCTGATCGCGTTGTTTCTGGCGCGCAAGCCGGTGCATCAGGGGATCTACGCCCTGGCGCGCTTCTTTCACTATTCCCTGCGCCTGGGGGCCAATGCGGTAGCCGCAGCGGAAGGGCGCCTGCAGCTGCGCAATCGCGAGGTGCTGTTGGCCGCGGGGCGCGAGGCTGCCGAACGGCATATAGAGCGCGAGTTTGACCGTATCGAGAACGCGATGAAAAAGGAGCTCGCGCAGTATCCAGCCCTACATCGTCGCTTGTGCGAGCAGCTCACCGCGATCGATGAAGACTATGTGCGCAGCGCTGAAGTGCCCCCGGAGCCCAGCAACTGGTCCAAGGCCATCAAAGCGGTGGCGGAAATCCCGGCCAAGCACGATCCGGTAGTGGGTGATGTGCTGGAGACCATTCACGGTTCCATGCGCAAGGCCGAAGCCAAGGCTCTTGAAGCCTATCGGGAGTCCGCGCGCGAGCGCCACCAGTTACTCAAGCGTATGATGCCCGCCTGGCGCTCCATCCTGAACAGTCTCGGCAAGGTCAATAAAACCGTCACTTCCGTACAGCAGCGGGCCAGGGTCGTGGACGGACATATGGAACGCTACGAGGAAATTCTGCAGAGCAGTGACCGCGCCCAGCGGATGCTGTCCTCCTCCTCCCTGAGCCAGTTCTTTATCTCCGCATTTGTGCTGGCGATTGCTGTGGGTGGGGCGCTGATCAACTTCCACCTGATCGCGCGACCCATGACCGAAATGGTGGGGGGCACAAGTTACATCGGTAATTTCAAGGTGGCGGATATTTCCGCGCTGGTGATTATCCTGGTCGAGATCACCATGGGGCTGTTCGTGATGGAGTGCCTGCGCATCACGCGCCTGTTTCCGGTGATCAGCGCACTCCACGACAAGCTGCGCACGCGCATGATGTGGGCCGCATTTATCCTGTTGTTGTTCCTCGCTGCGGTAGAGGCCGGACTCGCCTTTATGCGCGAGGTGTTGATGCAGGAAGATCTGGCAGTAAGCGCGCAACTACGCGGCGCGGAGATGGCCGTCACGACTGGCGGTGTCTACTGGATTACCACCGCTGCACAGATGGGGATGGGGTTTATTCTGCCCTTCGCGCTCACCTTTGTTGCCATTCCGCTGGAAAACTTTATCGCTTCCTCGCGTACGGTCATCGGCATCCTGGCGGCGTTTTTTCTGCGTCTGTTGTCGGTGGTGTTGCGTCTTGCCGGCACGGCTATCTGGCGCACCGGGGCCATGCTGGTGCGGATTTACGATATCGTAATTTTCTTCCCGCTGTGGCTGGAGGCGCGCTTTCTGCGTTGGCGCGAGCAGGCGGCACAGAAAGCGGAAACTGCGAAATCCACCTCAGAGCTGGAGCAGGCATCATGAAAAATCCCCGGTCTATATGGTGCCTCCTGTTGCTGACTTCTCTACTCGCTTCCTGTGGCGAGCCGGTGGCGCGCAACCAGGGGGTGTATATGCTGATTGATACTTCCGGTACCTATACCGAGGAGCTGGGTAAAGCGCAGCAGGTTATCAATTACACGCTGACCAAACTCAACCCGGGGGATTCCTTCGCGGTGGCCAGTATCAATACCGGCAGCTTCAGTGAGAAAAACATTCACGCCAAGGTCACCTTCGACGATCGCCCCAGTGTGACGAATAAGCAAAAACAGGCATTCCAGCAGGCGATCGACAGCTTTGTCGCCGGTGCCCAGCCCGCGGCCTATACCGATATCACTGGAGGCCTGTTGCAGGCGGTGGAATTTCTCAATGAAAAGGAGCCGGGCCGCAAGACCATCCTGATTTTTTCCGACCTGAAGGAAGAAATAAAAGATGGCTATAACCGGGATGTCCCTCTCACTCTGGAAGGGTTCGATCTGGTTGCCCTCAACGTAACCAAGTTGCGCTCGGACAATGTGGACCCCAACGAGTATCTTGGGCGCCTGCAACAATGGCAGGAGAAGGTAGAGTTGAACGGCGGCAGCTGGCGAGTCGTGAACGACCTGGAGCGACTGGAAAGGATTCTGCGCTAAGCGGAGTGAGGGCTTTTCTCTGAACAAACGCGTCTGGCGTCCGGCAACCGGGCGCCCTTTGGTGATTGCCCATGGCGATGAATCCGGTTGCGGACTTTACCCGGGCAATACGCTGTTTTACCTGCGCAAAAT
This sequence comes from Microbulbifer bruguierae, assembly GCF_029869925.1. Classification (NCBI taxonomy): domain Bacteria; kingdom Pseudomonadati; phylum Pseudomonadota; class Gammaproteobacteria; order Cellvibrionales; family Microbulbiferaceae; genus Microbulbifer; species Microbulbifer bruguierae. Next base: position 3,846,010 of record NZ_CP118605.1, read on the forward strand.
GCTAGAACTGGGCGTCGATGCACTGGAACTGGATCTGAATCTCACCGCAGATGGTCACCTGATCCTGATGCACGATCCCACCCTGGAGCGCACCACCAACGGCTGCGGCCCGGTGCGTGTACATACCCTGTCGCAATTGCGCGAGCTTAATGCTGCATATCACTGGAGCCGGGATGGTGAAAATTACCCCTATCGCGACCGGCCATTACCCATCGCCACCATTGACGAAGTTTTCGCGGCAATTCCTGAAGCGCCACTGATCATTGAACTGAAAAACAATGACGCCGAAGCTGCCCGGGCGATGAGCCGTGCCATCCGCAAAGCGGGCCGCGATGACCGGGTGATCGTGTCGTCCTTTCATCACCGGGTCATCCGCGAGTTTCGCCGCCTGAGCCCGTCTGTGAAGACCGGAGCCACCATGCCCGAGGCATTGATGCTTTATTTGGGGCAGTGGGCGGGTATCGCGAAATTCCTACCCTGCGATTATCAGACCATGCAGTTGCCGACTCGTTATTGTGGGCTGGATGTCTGTTCGCCGCGGTTTATCGCGGCAGCGCGACGGAGAGGATTGCATTTATCGGTATGGACTGTCGATGACCCTGAACAGATGAAACACTATATTGACCTCGGAATTGACGGAATCGTTACCAACAGACCTGACCGGCTACTGAAATTACTGCCGGGCTGAACCGATTGGCCTCGCCAGTTAAATGAATAAATGGATCGTCGAATGACTAAAAAGCTGATTCTGTTTATTTTTTTGGCGGTATCGATGTTTATTGGCTGGCGCTGGCTTATTGCCCGGCCGGCAGTGGATACCGGATTACAGTTCCCCAGTTATCGCAGTGAGGGCTTCCGTCGTCCGCTGGTGATTGCCCATGCGGATGATTCCGGACAGGGGATTTACCCGGGTAACACGCTGATATTTTTGCAGCAAATGGCGGCGATGAAAGTGGATGTACTCGAGATGGATGTACATGCCACCGCGGATAATCAACTGGTGCTGATGCACGATGCCAGCGTCGACCGTACGACCGAAGGGCAGGGCGCTATTCGGGATAAAACCCTGGCCGAACTGAAGCAGTTGAATGTGGCTTATCACTGGAGCCAGGACGGCACTACCTACCCTTTCCGGGAAAAGCCCCAGCGGATAGTGACGGTGGATGACGTGTTTCAGGCGTTCCCTTCCTACCCCATGGTCATCGAGCTGAAAACAGCGGACCCGGATGCGGCACAGTCACTGTGCCGCAAACTGAAAGCCTTCCAGAAGAGTAATCAGGTTATTGTCTCTTCTTTTCACCAGCGGGGCATACAGGTGTTCCGGGAAGACTGTCCGCATGTGGCGACCGGCGCCGGTGCGGATGAGGTCAGAAACTTCGTGATAGCAGCAAAGCTCCGTGCATTTCGCTTGCTGAGTCCGAAATATCAGGCGTTACATATTCCCGTCACCTATGAAGGTATTACGCTGGTTGATCGCAGCAGTGTACGGCAGGCACAAGACCGTGGAGTACGGGTGGATGTGTGGACGGTGAACGATGAAGCGGAAATGCGTCAGCTGATAGAAATTGGGGTGGACGGCATTATGACCGACAGACCCGATCGTCTGTTTCAGTTAATCGAGGATATTGAATTGATGCACGAGATGGATGATTAGGGTTTTTCCTCTGGAGGTTTTCGATAAAAAGCCGAGGCTGAAACCCCTCGGCTTTTTATTTTCTAATTTTTACCGTTCCTTGACCCGAAACCACGCCGCATACAGCGCCGGCAAAAACAGCAGTGTCAGCGCCGTGGCGACAATCAGTCCACCCATGATGGCCACCGCCATGGGGCCAAAAAAATCACTGCGCGAAAGCGGGATCATCGCCAGTACGGCAGTGAGAGCGGTCAGCACAATGGGGCGGAAGCGGCGCACGGTAGACTCCACAATCGCGTCCCAGGGAGTGAGCCCCTCCCGTTTATCCTGCTCGATCTGATCTACCAGAATCACCGAGTTGCGCATGATCATCCCGGCCAGGGCAATGGTGCCGAGCATGGCTACGAAGCCGAACGGCTTATTGAACAGTAACAGGAACAGGGTGACGCCGATAATTCCCAGTGGAGCAGTCAGAAACACCATGGTGGAGAGGGAAAAACTGCGTAATTGCAGCATCAACAGCGTAAATACCACCAGCAGGAACAGCGGCATACCGGCGTTGACGGATTTTTGTCCGCGCCCAGATTCTTCAACACTGCCACCGATTTCGAGCAGGTAGCCCGGAGGCAATTCGGCGCGCAGACTCTCCAGCTGTGGCCAGATTTCGGCTACTACGGTTGCCGGTTGCTGGGTACCGTAAATATCCGCGCGCACGGTTACCGTCGGCAAGCGGTCGCGGTGCCAGATGACCCCTTCCTCGAATGCGTAATCCAGTGTTGCCACCTGATTCAGTGGCAGGGCGTCTCCGCGGTCGGTCTGCACCGCGAGGTTGCCAAGCTGCGCCAGTGCCTGACGCTCCTGTTCCTCGCCGCGCACGGTCACCGCAATCAGCTCGTTGTCTTCCCGGTACTGGCCCACCGCGGCACCGGAGAGCGACCCCTGCAGAGCCTGGGAAAGCGCCGCACTGCTTACACCCATTTGCCGCGCACGTGCCTGGTCCACGTCCAGGTTCACCACCTTGCTGGGTTCTTCCCAGTCCAGGTGTACATTGGCCACAGCGTCATTGCCGCGGACAATGTCCGCCACCTCGCGGGCGATGCGGCGTATCTCGGGGATATGTTCTCCTGATACCCGGAACTGCACCGGGTAGCCTACCGGCGGCCCGTTTTCCAGGCGGGATATACGCGTGCGCACCGCGGGGAACTGCTCGCTCAGGGTGGCAATCAGCCATTGGCGTACCGCCTCTCGCTCCTCGATATTGCGGGTCAGCACAACAAATTGCGCGAAACTCGCTGCCGGCAGTTGCTGGTCCAGTGGCAGGTAAAAGCGTGGGGAACCAGTGCCCACATAGGCTACATAGTTTTCCACCTGCGGATGTTGCGACAGCAACTTTTCCAGACGCATGGCTTCCTCTTCCGTGGCCCGCAGAGAAGCACCTTCATTCAGCTTCAGGTCCACCATCAGTTCCAGGCGTGCGGAAGAGGGGAAGAACTGCTGCGGTACAAAGCGGAACAGCATGAGCGCACCGACAAACACCATGACTGTAAGCAGAAGTACGGTTTTGCGGTAGCGCAGGCACCATTGCAGGACCTGGCGGAAGCGCTGGTAAAACGGTTTCTGGTAGGGGTCGACGTGGCTGGTTTGTGCGCCGTGTTCCGGCAATAGGCGGTTGCCGAGATAGGGAACAAAAATCACCGCGGCTATCCATGACGCCAGCAGCGACAGGGTGACCACCTGGAAAATCGAGCGGGTGTATTCGCCGGTACCGGATTGGGCGGTGGCAATGGGCAGAAAGCCCGCGGCGGTAATCAGGGTGCCGGTCAACATGGGGAAAGCCGTGCTGGTCCAGGCAAAGCCTGCCGCTTTCAGGCGGGAGAAGCCCTGCTCCATTTTGATCGCCATCATTTCCACCGCGATGATGGCGTCGTCCACCATCAGGCCGAGTGCCAGCACCAGGGCGCCGAGAGAAATTTTATGCAGGCCGATATTGAAATAGTTCATCAGTGCGAAGGTCATCGCCAGCACCAGTGGAATCGACAGCGCCACCACCAGACCGGTGCGGAACCCCAGGGAGAAAAAACTCACCAGCATCACAATGATGAGCGCTTCCACGAGGACCTTGACGAATTCGCCCACGCCGCTTTTCACCGCGGCCGGCTGGTCGGAGACCTTGCGCAGCTCAAGCCCCAGTGGAAGATCCTGCTGCAGCTCAGCGACTGCCGTATCCAGCCGCTCGCCCAACTGCAGAATATCGCCGCCGGCTTTCATGGACACCGCGATGCCGATGGCGTCCTCCCCCATAAAGCGCATGCGTGGCTGGGGCGGGTCGCTGAAGCCACGTTCGACGCGGGCAAAATCTCCCAGGGTAAGGGTGTGTCCGTTGGCATAAATCGGGAACTGGCGGATTTCCTCCTCGCTCTGGAACTGGCCGCTGACCCGGATACGCACACGGTCTGATACCGCTTCCACAAAGCCCGCTTCCGCCATCTGATTCTGCGCCTGCAGCGCGGACTGCACGGCGGCGAGGGGGATGCCCAGCGAGGCCAGCTTGGCATTGGATATTTCCACCCAGATCCGTTCGTCCTGCAGGCCGAGGAATTCCACTTTGCCCACGTCGTCTACCCGTTGCAGTGACAGCTGCAGGCGGTCGGCGTAATCCTTCAACAGCGCATAGTCAAAACCCTCGCCGGTGAGTGCATAAATATTGCCGAAAGTGGTGCCAAACTCATCGTTGAAAAATGGCCCCTGGATATCCGGTGGCAGGGTGTGGCGGATATCGCCGACCTTTTTCCGTACCTGATACCAGAGGTCGGGAATTTCTGCAGAACGCATACTGTCGCGTGCCACAAACATTACTTGTGACTGACCGGGACGCGAGAATGAGGTGATGCGCTCGTAGTCGCCCGTCTCCATCAGTTTCTTTTCGATGCGCTCGGTAATCTGGCGGGAGACCTCCTCGGCGCTGGCCCCAGGCCACTGGGTATTCACCACCATCACCTTGAAGGTAAACGGTGGGTCCTCGCTCTGCCCCAATTGGGTGTACGACAATGCGCCCATCAGGCTCAGTATGAGCATGGCGTAGAGCACCAGCGGACGGTTTTTCAGTGCCCACTCGGAAAGATTGAATCGCATAGTGATGTATCCCGACGGTATGCGGTGGTACTGTTAATTTTTGGAGTTTTCGCAGACAAGCGGAGCTTGTCAGAAGCTCTTGGCCACGGAGTTTTCCAGCTCAATCGGGCGGTTGCGACGGTCCACTGGGCGCACCTGTTGCCCTTCGCTTACCAGTTGGGTTCCGGCGGCGACGATCCAGTCCTGCGGCGTCAGGTCTGCGATAACTTCCGCGGTGTCCTCGCCAAAGCGGATAACTCGCACGCTGGCTTTGTGCAGGGTGAATTTTTCCGGGTCCAGCTTCCATACATGGGCCTGGTTTTCGTCAGCGGTAATGGCGGCCATAGGCAATTGTATGGATGGGTGGCCTGCCGCGGATTTTTCTGCGAATCCGGTACGTGCAAACACCCGCGCACTCTGTCCCGGTTGTGCATTGGCCGCATTGTTGTCGAACGCCACCCGCGCCTCAAAGGTGCGCAGACCCGCTTCTGCAGCGGGAGAGATTTCCCGCACCTGCCCGGCAAACGGGGTACCGGGATTCGACCAGAGTTCAATATTGACCGGCTGCCCCACCGCGAACTGGTCGACTTGCTGCTCTGGAATATCGATGCGTACTTCCCGCTCACCGTCAGCGGCGAGTACGAACGCCGCCTGTCCGGCACTGACTACCTGACCGGCGTCGATCATACGGCGAGCGATCACGCCGTCGCGGGGCGCTTTGAGTACCGTGTAATCTGCCTGATTGCTCGCTACCTTCCACTGGGCGCGGGCGCGCTCAAGCTGCGCGATACTGGTTTCATGCCGGGTATGAACTACATCAAACTGGGATTCGCCGATCAACTTGCGGGCCAGCAGTTCCCGGTAGCGGGTCAGTTCATTGGCCGCATTGCGCTTTTCCGTTTCCGCCGCCTGTAGCTGCGCGTGCGCCGCGTCCCGCTGCAGCAGCAGGTCCTCTGAATCCAGCTCGGCCAGGGACTGCCCCCGCTTTACCCGGTCTCCCGCTTCCACCAGCCGCCGGGTTACTGCGCCGCCGACCCGGAATGCCAGTGTGGGTTCATGCCGGGCACGCACTTCGCCGGGGTAGACTGCCAGTTGCTCGCCGGCGACCACCGGGTGCACCACAATAGCGGGGCGGGGCGGTTTGATCGCGCTGGTATCCGGCGGCGTGCAGGCGCTCAGGACCAGGGCCGCGATCAGGCCTGCAAGCCGCAGGAACCGCTTGGGGTGAGCAATATGAGGGGGTGGGAAGCGGTACATAAATGCCTCATTCCTTGTGGTGCACAATGTGTAAATCAGGTTTCTGGGTGGGTAAGCGAGCGTAAACTGGTACAGTTGTACCTCTGCCTGCCCGGCGCCTATTGCTATACTGATGAGTATAGTAAATATATTAAACTCGTGAGTCCATTAATTGGGTGGCCGCGAGCGCGTGTTTCAACTCTTGTTTTCAGTCCGGTTATTAGGCCGGCAGGGTAGGGGTGAGAGACACGATAGAGTGATGATGACGACCTATGAGCGAACCGATTTCTTCTCCTGTAACTTCCTCTCCCGCAGTCAATGCCGGCCGAGGTCGTCCGAAAGACCCCGCCAAGCGACAGGCGATTCTGGATGCCGCCAAGAATCTGTTCCTGGCTCACGGGTTTACCGGCACCAGTATGGATGCGGTGGCCTCGGAAGCGGGTGTCTCCAAGCTGACGGTCTACAACCACTTTTCCGACAAGGAGACGCTGTTTACTTCCGCCATTGAGGCCAAGTGCGCAAATGTGATGCCGGTGGTGATGTTCAACCTCGAGCCGGGAGCGGCCGCGGCAGAGATGCTGCAGAAGATCGGTGAGGCGTTTCTGCAGATGCTGTATCACGAGGACACACTGAAGCTGATGCGCCTGATCAGTGCTGTTGGCTCGCAGGACCAGACCATGGCCAACCTTTTTTTCGAGGCCGGCCCTATGCGCACCCGCGGTGAAATGATCCGCTTTCTCAGCCGTGCTCGGGATCTGGGGCAGCTTCAGGTTCATGACCCCCATCGTGCGTCTGAACTGTTCTTTGGCATGTTGCAGGGCGGCTGCACACATATCCAGATCATGCTGGGTTGCAGCGAGCCGCCTTCTACTCAGGAAATTGCCGCGCATGTGGCGGAAGTGGTGCGGGTTTTCATCCGCGCCTATCAGCCCTCCTGAGTAAAATCAGATTGCAATAAAAAAGCCCGCAGGAATGATTCCTGCGGGCTTTTTTATTGGCGGTACTGGTGAGTGGTTCAGTTGCGAATCTTGTAACCAGTACGGAAAATCCACCAAACCGCTCCCATACATGCGAACAAAAATAGCAATGTCATTGTCAGGCTGATACCCACATTCACATCGGCAACTCCGTAAAATGCCCAGCGGAAGCCACTGATCAAGTACACAACCGGGTTGAACAGGGTCACCTTCTGCCAGAATTCCGGCAGCATATTGATGGAGTAGAAGGCACCGCCGAGAAAAGTCAGCGGGGTGATCACCATCAGCGGGATGATCTGCAGTTTCTGGAAGTCATCCGCCCATACGCCGATGATAAAGCCGAACATGCTGAAGGTAACCGCCGTCAAAATGAGGAAGCCGATCATCCAGATGGGATGGGCGATGTCGTAGTCCACAAAAAAACGCGCGGTGATCAGGATCAGCAGGCCGATAATCACAGACTTGGTGGCTGCTGCGCCAACGTAACCGGCGACAACTTCGAATGCGGATACCGGTGCGGAGAGTACCTCGTAAATGGTGCCGGAAAATTTCGGGAAGAAAATGCCAAACGACGCGTTGGAAATACTTTCCGATAACAGCGAAAGCATGATCAGCCCGGGAATGATAAAGGCTCCGTAACTGACCCCCTCGATCTCGCCGAGTCGTCCGCCGATGGCGGTACCGAACACAATAAAGTACAGGCAGGTGGAAATCACCGGCCAGGCAATACTTTGCATAAGGGTGCGCCGGGTACGGTCCATTTCAAATTTGTAAATGGCGCGGATGCCGTGAACGTTCATTAGTCTATTTCCTTTTTCGCTTTCCGGCTCATCCGGCCTGATGGCGTTCGCTCTGGTTCTGGTGCACCAGATTGACGAAAATTTCTTCCAGTGAACTCTCGCTGGAGTGCAGGTCCTTAAACTCGATCCCATGCTGGTTCAGTGCGCGTAACAGGTCGGCAATTCCGGTGTGTTCGTGCTGTGTATCGAAGGTGTAGATCAGCTGGTTGCCATCGTCTGTAACTTCCAGCGCGAATGCGTTTAAGGGTTCCGGCAGTGCCTGGACCGGGCTCTGCAGTTGAATTGCCAGCTGCTTTTTGCCCAGCTTGCGCATGAGTGTGTGCTTGTCTTCCACCAGCACCAGTTCGCCGCGATTGATCACACCGATACGGTCCGCCATTTCCTCGGCTTCTTCGATGTAGTGGGTGGTGAGAATCACGGTTACACCGCTCTCGCGCAGTCCGCGCACCATTTCCCACATATCCCGGCGCAGTTCTACGTCCACGCCTGCGGTGGGCTCGTCGAGAAACAGGATGGAAGGTTCGTGGGACAGGGCTTTGGCAATCATCACCCGGCGCTTCATACCACCGGATAGCGCCATGATTTTGCTGTCTTTTTTCTCCCACAACGACAATTGACGCAGGACCTTTTCGATGTGCGCGGGATCTGGCGCCTTGCCAAACAGACCGCGACTGAAATTCACCGTGGCCCACACGCTCTCGAAGGAGTCGGTGGACAGTTCCTGGGGCACCAGACCAATCTTGCTGCGTGCAGCGCGGAATTCCCGCTGGATATCGTGGCCGTCGGCGGTGACGTTGCCGCTGGTTGGATTGACGATGCCGCAGATGATACTGATCAGCGTGGTTTTACCGGCGCCATTGGGGCCGAGCAGGGCGAATATTTCGCCGCGCTTGATGTCGAGGTCGACGGATTTGAGTGCGGTAAAACCACCAGCGTAGGTTTTACCGACGTCCTGAATGGAAATGATCGGTTGCACGTTTCCCCCTGTGAACTTGTTGGCGGCGGCCATTGTGCCCCGAAGGCTACGACCGGCGCCAGCACTGGGGGATGACGCGACGGCTTTATTCGCCGAAACCGCCAAAGATTTTGCTGTAGAACGCAATCGCGCCTTCGTAGGCGTCGTTGGCGGCGTCTTCGTTATAAGCGAGGGGGATACCGAATTTTTCACCCCGGCCGGTAGCGGCAGGATTGGTGAAACCGTGCTTGGCACCCGGGTAGCTGATTACATCAAAGCGCACGCCTCCGTTTTGCATTTCCTGTACGAAGTTGGCCACGTCCTGCGCGGGAATCATGTCGTCGTCACCACCGGTGTAGACCTGGATCTGTGCCTTGACGTCACCGGGATTGAATTTGATGTCAGTCTGCAGCGCACCGTGGAAGCTGACCACACCTTTCAGCGGCAGGCCCAGCCGTGCCATGGTGAGGGCGACGGCTCCGCCAAAGCAGTAGCCCTGCGCGGCTACCTGGCCGGCTTCTACGGTTTCGTGGGCATTGATCAGGTCGAGGGCAGCCTGGAAGCGCTTCAGGGGTGCACCTTCGGTTGCGATGGTTTTATTCATCAGGGCAGCGGCGTCTGTGGGGTTGTCGGCGCCCACACCGGTGCCGTACATGTCGAGGGCAAAGGCAGTGTAACCTTCGGCGGCGAGGCGCTCAGCTTCTTCGCGGGTAAAGTCGTTCAATCCCCACCATTCATGCACCAGAAGAATGGCGGGACGTTTACCTTCAATGCTGTCGTCATAGGCCAGGTAACCGGTAAAGGATTCGCCGTCGATGGTGTATTCGATATCTTCTGTGTGCATCTTTTGCTCCATGCAGAGTCGGTTTGAATTCGCAGCCGAGAGGGTAGTCCCGTAGGTTGGGCAAAGCAACGCGTGTCCAACAATTGAGTCTTGTGGCAGCAAAGCCCATACCCGGCGCTTTACTTTCGTATCGCAGTCCGGAGTTACAGACTGGGTTGGCGGTATCTTGGATCTTTTGGCGGAATGATATCCCCGTCCTCATCCAGCTCAGGAAATGGCAAGCCGTGTTTCTCGCAATACTTGACCATCTTCGGGTGCATCCAGCGGAACAGGATGTCTTTGATTGCCGGATCTTCCTCGTCGAGGGTTTTGTTGTCATAAAGCCCGGCGTTCTGCCGCTGGCGCATGGCTTCCTGCAGGATGATCGCGGCGGCGACGCTGACGTTGTAGCTTTCCACCATACCGATGATGGGGATAGTCACATGGTTGTCGGCGTGCTCGGCGGCATAGTCACTCAATCCATGTTTTTCGGCGCCCATGATCAGCGCGAAAGGTCGGGTGTAATCTGCCGCGCGGAAGTCGATGGCGCGCTCGGACCAGTGGGCGGCGTAGAGGTGCATGCCGCGACGTTTGAGCTCGGCCATGCCGGTTTCAATATCCGGGTAGACAGCATTACCGGTGAAGCGGCCGCTGCCGCCGGCGGTGTTGTGATAGAGCAGGTGGCCGTAGCTGGGCTGCACCATGTGGATTTCGGGGATGCCGACGGCATCGGCAGTGCGCAGCATGGCGGAGATATTCTGGCCTTTGTGCACCTGGTCGGTGAGCAGGGTCATGTCGTGCTGGCGCTGGCATAGCACCTGTTTGAATTTCTCGTAACGGCTGCGGCTCATGGTACTTCAATCGTCTGAGTTCTAAGCTGGCCGCGAATTATAGCACTCCGCCTTCGTATTTGAGTTTTTACAGTCCGACTCGTACGTAGTGTTCCACTTCAGGAAATGGCTCATAGAAGTGGTGGAGCAGCGCTTTCCAGTCCTGATATTCGGGAGATTTTCGAAAGCCTTCGGTGTGGTCTTCCAGTTTCTCCCAATTGACCAGAAGAATGTAACGGTTGTCTTTTTCCAGGCATTTCTGTAGTTGATGACTGATGTAGCCGGGCATAGAGGAAATGATTTTCTGGGCCGTGGAAAAGGCGTGTTCGAATTTTTCAGCTTCGCCCGGTATTACATCGAGAATGGCAACTTCAAGAATCATAGTTTGCCTCCGGGTTATTTTTGCACATGGTGATGAACATGGCGATGGCGGCCAGTGCCAGTGGGGTGAATGAAACGGCGAGTACCGCATTCCATCCGTAAGCACTCAGGATGCCGCCGGAGGCGAAGGAGGCGACGGCCATCAAGGTGAAAACGATAAAATCATTAAAGGACTGGACGCGGGTTTTTTCTTCCGGCCTGTGGCATTCCATCACCAGCGCCGAGGCACCGAGGAAACCGAAATTCCAGCCGATGCCGAGCACAATCAACGTGCCCCAGAAGTGAATGACTTCAGCGCCCCAGAGGCCGATAACCGCGGAGATTCCGGTAAGCAGAAGACCCAGTGCCGTGATTCGCCCGGCGCCGAAGCGGGTTATGAGTGTCCCGGTGAAAAAACTGGGGGCGTACATGGCGATGACATGCCATTGCAGGCCGAGGTTGGACGATTCGTGAGAGTGCCCGTGCAAATACATAGCGAGGGGGGCGGCGGTCATGATGAAGTTCATGAGTGTGTAGGTAACGGCGCCACAAGTGACCGCGGCAATAAATTGTGGTTGCCGAAGAATGACCGCAAGCGGACGCCCGCCGGCCTTTTCCGCGGCGGTGGGCACGGGCAGCCGGACACCGAGCAGAATAAACCCACAAGCGGCGGCCACGACCGCCTGTGCCAGGAAGGTGGCAACATATAGCGGCTCTGGCCACATATGCATGGTCCAGTTCACCAGTTGGGGACCGATTACCCCGGAGACCACGCCTCCGGCCATTACCATCGACAGCGCCTTGGCCTTGCGCTGGGGAGCCACCGCATCTGCCGCGGCGAAACGGAAAGACAGCACAACGGCCGCATAGGCACCGCCCAAAAAGGTAGCGGCGCAGAACAGCCAGAACCATCCCGCCATCATGGCGAACATCGACAGAATACCGGTCAGCACCCCGGCGCCAGTCCCGGCCAGAAAAGCCGTGCGGCGACCATAGCGCCCGGCAATTGCTCCGGCGGGAAGAATACACACCGCCATACCGACAACAAACAAGGAGATGGGCAGGGTTGCCAGCAGCGGCGAGGGTGCGAGCATATTGCCGACAATGGCACCGGTTGCATAGACGATTATGGAATTCGCACCAGACAATGCCTGCGCGATGGTTAACCGCCAGAGGTTGCCGCGTTGCTCGCGAGCATCTGGTGCATCGTCCGATGTATCAACAGACTCATTTGTCAGCGTGTTACTGTCTTCCATAGAAGAATACCGTTTGTGTAAAACGATGGCAGGCCCGGTCAAGAGACCCGGCCGGGAGTGGTAGCGGGCTTTAACGCCTGATCACTACCACGAAAGGGGCGAGGTAATTTTTTTACTTCAGGGGCGCCGTAAATGGTTCGACGGTTACCCAGTCTCCGGTTTCGCAATCTCCGCCTTCACGGGGTAATACGACAAAACAGTTGGCGGCGGCAAATCCGGAGAGAATATGGCTCCCTTGAATTCCGCGGGTTTCCACGACCTGAATCCCATCTTCATCGCGGTAGGTAAATCCGCGCTGGTAATCTGTGCGCCCGGGTTTCTTGCGGATGTCGTTTAACAGTCGTGCGCGAACCTGTAACGGCGCTTGCCTGTGTAGTTCCGCGGTGCCGCGCAGTTTTTCCAGGGCGGGAACCACCAGTTGATACAGGGTAACGATGGCGGATACCGGGTTTCCCGGCAAGCCAAAGAACAGGGTTTCTCCCTGCGCTTTGGGCAGGCGACCAAAAGCAAAGGGTTTGCCGGGTTTGATGGCGAGTTTCCAGAAGCCGATTTCGCCCAGTTCCTGTAAAACGGTTTTGGTGTAGTCCGCTTCCCCGACGGAAACACCGCCGCTGGTAATGACAAAATCCGCGTGGTCGCGGGCCTGCACAAACGCATCCCGTATTTTATCCGGTTGATCCGGCCAGCAGCCCAGATCCAGGATATCCATGTCCAGCTGTTCCAGTGCGGCCTGCAGGGCAATACGGTTGCTATCGTAAATATCGCCGTCGCCCAGTTCGGCTGCCGGTGTGCCAATGGGCTTCAGTTCATCGCCGATGGAGAGCAACGCGGCTTTCAGTTTACGCACTACTGTCACTTGAGCCACACCGGCGGCGGCGAGCAGGGCGATATGGGGGACCTTGATTTTGGCACCTAGGGGAATGAGGCTCTGGCCTGTATGTACGTCCTCGCCACGACGACGGATATTTTCACCGGGTATGGCGGGGCGGCTCATGCTCAACTGGTCACCGTCCAGTGTGCAGTTTTCCTGCATCTGCACCCGATCCGCGCCCGTGGGTACGGCGGCACCGGTGGTGATACGGGTAGCCTGGCCCGGCTCGAGAGTACCTGAAAACGGGTGGCCCGCAAGGCTCTTGCCGATGATGGTGTAACTGTTGTGTTCGCCACAGAGGGCGTAGCCGTCCATGGCGGAGTTGTCGCAGGGAGGCAGGTCCAGTTCCGCCAATACCGGTGCAGCCAGCACACGTCCACACGCCTGACTTAGCGGAATGGTTTCGGTTGCCGTAATCGGGTTGATGCTGTCGATCAGCATCTGTTTGGCGGCTTCTACAGAGCGCAGGCCGTTTTCTGCACAGGCGTCGGACATAGTTCTTGTCTTTGATTCATGTAATTGATTGGCAAGATAGCTGGCTCAGCAGGGTTCTGCCAAGCCCTGACGAAGGGCTGGTTGTGGCGTCACCGTCACAGGTCACGAACTGAAGGCCGTGGTACTAACTTGGGTACTTTGCCTTCGCATCTAAGAAAGGTACTTGTCGGGGAATACTTTGAGCGTTGACTTACCCAACCGCGACCGCGAGATTGGTATTCAAAAGTGCTGAGATTTCCGGTTTGCAGGATCCGCAGTTGGTACCGCAGCCCAGTAGCTCACCCAACTCTTCAACCGAGGCCACCCCTTCGGCGATGGCAGTTTCGATTTCCTTGCGGGAAACCTGCAAACAGGTGCATACCATCTGAGCGCCTGGGGGAACGTCATGTAGAAGTTTGGCTGGGGCGTCCGGCAGTGGTTGTTGCAGGGCATTTTCCAGGGTTTTACGATCCGGCAGGGTCTGCCAGTCGGCGCTGGTGAATACCAGTAATTCCATTTCTTCGCTATGCAGCAGCCAGCGTTCGCCGCTGGGCAATTGCAGTCGCTTGCGATTGAGTTGCCTGCCGCTCAGGTTGAACAGCTTGTCTGCCATTGATTGCCAGTCCGGCTGTTTTTTCAGGACGAGTTCGAAGCGGTAACCGCCTTCTACCGGTACGCGGTACCAGTGCAGAATGGTTTCGAATAGTTGGGCGTCGCCGGTCTGTAATCGGCTGTGGAGTTCTTCTGCGGCTTTGGTGCGCAGTAACAGGCAAGCATAGCTGTGGGCGGAAAGAGGTTCTACGTTCACCGCGACCTGTTTCAGCTCTGGCTGGCCGGAAACGGGGTCGGTGACGGGAATGGCCAGGGCACTGACGGTCGCGTTGTAGGCGAGGCTGTCGCTCCAGTGGATGGGGGCGAACAATTGACCAGGCTTCTGGTTCGAGGTGACTTTGGCGCGACCGAAGAACTGGCCTTTTTCACTTTCAACGCGCACCAGTTGCGCGTCTTCAATACCAAACCTGGCGGCGTCCCGGGGGTGCAGGTGCAGCTCCGGGGCCTCGCTGTGGTCCAGCAGTTTACGCGCGCGGCCGGTGCGGGTCATGGTGTGCCACTGATCGCGCAGGCGGCCGCTGTTCAGTAACAGGGGAAATTCTTCGCGGGTTTCCTGTTTCGGGCACTGCGGCTGGACGGGGATAAAGCGCGCGCGCCCGTTGGGGGTGTAGAAGTCGCCATCACTGAACAGGCGCACGGCGCCGTGGGGGTGTTCGGCATTGACCGGCCATTGTACCGGAGTCAGGAAGTCGTACTCCTGGTCACTGATATTGGCCAGCGCGGAAATATCAAACGCGCGACGGGCCTGGTCCCGGTTGTTTTCGAAACCGGACAGGGCGGCGTGTTCGCGGAAAATATCGGCGGCGGACTGGAAGTCGAAGGCCTCAGCAAAGCCGAGTCGCCTGGCCACGTCGCAAATGATTTCCCAATCGTGGCGGGCTTTGCCGGGTTTGGGGAGAAAGCTTTTCTGGCGGGAGATACGGCGCTCGGAGTTGGTAACGGTACCGTTTTTTTCGCCCCAGGTCGTTGCCGGCAGTAACAGGTCGGCACAGCGAGCGGTGTCCGTGTCGCCCACACAGTCGGAGACGATCACCGTCGGGCAGTTTTTCAGGGCGGCGGCCACACGGCGCGCGTCCGGCATACTCACCGCTGGATTGGTGGCCATGATCCACACGGCTTTGATTTCGCCGCGTTCTACTGCGTCGAACAGCTCCACCGCCTTGAGCCCCGGAGCTTTCGCCATCTTTGCCGCATCCCAGAAACGGCCAACACGGTTGATATTGTCATCGGTGAAATCCATATGTGCGGCGAGCATATTTGCCAGCCCGCCAACTTCGCGACCACCCATGGCATTGGGTTGGCCGGTAATGGAAAAGGGACCACAGCCGGGCTTGCCGATGCGACCGGTTGCCAGGTGGCAGTTTATGATGGCGTTGTTCTTGTCGGTGCCGGTGCTGGACTGGTTGACGCCCTGGGAGTAGAAACTGATGGTTTTTTCTGTGGTGCGAAACAGATCGTAAAATTCAAGTAACTGCGCCAGTTCCACACGGCAGTACTCTGCCACCTTCTCTGGCGTCCACTCCGCGGCTGCGTAGAGCGTATCGGTAAAATTGTCCGTGTGGTTGTGGATAAACGCCTGATCCAATCCGCCGAATTCGGTGAGCCCATATTCGGACAGATAGCGCAACAGGCCGTTAAACAGCGCCGCGTCACTGCCCGGCGTAATCGCCAGATGCATATCCGCCATTTCACTGGTGGCACTGCCGCGGGGGTCAACCACTACGAGTTTGGCATTGGCCGCCTGCATCCGCTGGAACAGAATCGGGTGCGTCCATGCCGCGTTGGAGCCGATCAGCACCACCAGCTCGGCCTCGTCCAGGTCCTCGTAATTGCACGGTACCGCATCCGCACCCAGCGCGCGTTTGTAAGCGGCGACTGCGGACGACATACACAGACGGGAGTTAGTATCCACGTTCGCCGTGCCGATAAATCCCTTCATCAGCTTGTTGGCAACGTAATAGTCTTCAGTCAGCAGCTGACCGGACAGGTAAAAGGCGACCGAGTCCGGGCCATGTTCGTCGATGGTTTCGCGCAGTTTGGAAGTGGCAAACGCCATTGCCGTTTCCCAGTCGCATTCTTTACCGTGCAACTGTGGCTTCAACAGACGTCCGTGGTTACCCAGAGTATCCGCGAGAGATGAACCCTTAACACACAGCTTGCCCTTGTTGGCAGGGTGCTGCTCGTCGCCCTGAATGCGAATCACATCTTCGCCATTACCTGGGCTCGACTCTCTCGTCGCCGCCACCCCGCAACCTACACCACAATAGGGGCAGGTGGTACAGGAACGGCGGGCGCTGAACAGTTCTGTTAATGCCATCTTCGACTGCTTGTAATTGCTACTTGTATTGTCGCTTGAATTAATCGACCTGGATCAGCACATCGTCGCCGTCAAACGCGATCGGGAAGGTGGCCAGTGTGATTTCAGCCTCTTCCAGACACTGTCCGTCTGTCAGTCGGTAGTGCTGCTTGTACAGTGGCGATGCCACGGTCATTGCGCCGTCAATTTCCGCAATCAAACCGCGGCCAATGACACCGGCTTTGGCGATAGGATCCCAGTTATCGATGGCGTACAACTGGGGTTCCTGCTCGGGCAAAAAAAACAGGGCAATCTGACGACTACCCACAAGAGCGCACACTCCGGAATTGGCGACAAGATCTGATCGCTTGCAGACTTGCAGCCACTCGGTGCGGGTTATGGCAACTTCGCGCATTTTGGTTCTCCACATCTGTACGGAAAGACTATGGTGGTGAAATTCTTAAGCCGGTTCGGCTATCTGGACGATCTCATCCTGTGTGGCTGGGCGGCGTTGTTGGCGCTCTTCCACGAAAACGATTTTTTCGTCTTTCTCATCGGTATTTACGAACTGGCGGAAGCGTTTCAGCATTTCCGGATCGTTGATCGCGGTTTTCCATTCGCACTGGTAGGTGCCAACCACATTGGTCATCTGGCGTTCCAGCTCATCACAGATACCGAGTTTGTCCTCGATCACTACCTCACGCAGGTAATCCAGGCCGCCTTCCAGATTTTCCAGCCACACAGATGTACGCTGCAGCTTGTCCGCAGTGCGCACATAGAACATCAGCACGCGGTCGATGTATTTGATCAGGGTGACATCGTCGAGATCGGTGGCGAAAAGATCCGCGTGGCGGGGGCGCATACCACCGTTACCGCACACATACAGGTTCCAGCCGTTCTCGGTGGCAATCACACCGATGTCTTTACTCTGGGCTTCCGCACACTCACGGGTACAGCCGGAAACCGCCATCTTGATCTTGTGCGGTGAACGCAGGCCCTTGTAACGGTTCTCTACCGCCAGCGCCATACCCACACTGTCTTGCACCCCGAAGCGACACCAGGTACTGCCCACACAGGATTTGACGGTTCGCAGAGATTTACCGTATGCGTGGCCAGTTTCAAATCCCGCATCGGTCAACTCGCGCCAGATTTCCGGCAACTCCTCCAGGCGTGCGCCAAACAAATCGATACGCTGGCCGCCGGTAATCTTGGTGTACAGGTCATACTTCTTCGCCACCTGGCCCAGAACAATCAACTTGTCCGGAGTGATCTCACCGCCGGCAATACGCGGAACAACGGAATAAGTACCATTCTTCTGCATATTCGCCATAAACGTATCGTTGGTGTCCTGCAGGCCCACGAGAGGCTTCTTGTGGATATGTTCATTCCACAGGGACGCAAAGATGGATGCAGCGGTGGGCTTGCAGATTTCACAGCCCTTGCCGGAACCGTGCTTGTGCAGCAGCTCATCGAAGGTTTTGATTTCCTCCACCTGCACCATGTGGAAAATTTCCTGGCGGGTGTAGGGGAAGTGCGGGCAGAGGTCATTGTTGACCTCCACACCCAGCGCGGCCAGCTCAGTATCCACCACGTTTTTCAACAGCGCGGAACAACCACCACAACCGGTAGAGGCCTTGGTTGCATTCTTGACGTCGCCGAGAGAACAGCAACCGCCCTGAACCGCGCCGACGATATCGCCCTTACTCACGTTGTGGCAGGAACAGATGGTGGCAGTGTCCGGCAGCGCGCTGGCGCCCAGTGCTGGCGCCGCGCCATCCAGTGCCGGCAGGATCAGCTGCTCCGGGTGCTCCGGCAGATCCATATCGTTCAGGTGATATTGCAGCAGGGTATCGTAGTCGCCGGTGTCGCCCACCAGCACCGCGCCGCGCAGCTTTTTGCCTTCGCGGTCGGTAATCATGCGCTTGTATACGCCGGTCTGCTCATCCACAAAGGTGATCGCCGCGGAACCTTCGCTGCGGCCGTGCGCATCGCCGATGGAGCCTACATCCACACCCAGCAACTTAAGCTTGGTGCTCATGTCGGCGCCGTTGAACTCCGCCGCTTCACCACACAGCAGGGAAACGGTTGTGCGGGCCATGGAGTAACCGGGGGCCACGAGACCAAAGATGCGGTTATCGAACAGCGCACATTCGCCAATGGCGAAAATGTTCTTGTCGGAAGTGCGGCAGTGGTTGTCGACTACGATCCCACCGCGCTCACCCAGCTCGATACCGGCGGAGCGGGCCAGATTGTCTTCCGGGCGGATACCGGCGGAGAACACGATCAGATCCGTGACCAGCTCTTTATCACCCTTGAACTGCATGCGCAGACGCCCGCCGTCCACTTCCTCGATCAGTTCGGTGGCGGTACTGGTATGTACGGTTACACCCAGTTCTTGGATTTTTTCCCGCAGCAGTTTCGAGCCACCCTCGTCCAGCTGTACGGACATCAGCCCGGGGGCGAACTCCACCACGTGGGCTTCCAGGCCCAGCTGCTTGAGCGCGTTGGCTGCTTCCAGACCCAGCAGGCCACCACCCACAACTACACCGATCTTGCCGTCTTTCGCTGCGGCCTGAATTTTGTCGAGGTCTTCGAGGGTGCGGTAAACGAAGCACTTTTCGTGTTCGTGTCCGGGAATCGGCGGTACAAATGGATAGGAGCCGGTGGCCAGTACCAGATGATCGTAGGCTTCACTGGCACCGCTGGCGGAGGTCACGATTTTGTTTTCGCGGTCGATGCTGACGGCGGCATCGTTCAGGCGCAGGTCATAACCCCACCCGCGGTACTGTTCCACCTTGCCCATGGCGAGATCGTCTGCGGTGCGGCCGCCGAAGTATTCGGAAAGATGTACCCGGTCGTAGGCGGGGCGGGGTTCGGCGCAGAATACCAGCACGTCGAAGAGTTCCCGTTCGGGACGATTTGCCAGTTGTTCCAGGAAGTGGTGACCCACCATGCCGTTGCCGATGACGACGATTTTTTGCTTAACCATGATCTCTGCCGTTTTTTACCAGGTGTAGGTGCCTGACGTTCGCGACAGAAGGGGAGTGGAGGAGTGAGCCGGAGGTGTTGCGAGGCTACACGGGCATCCCTCTTCTGTCGAAGAGTGTCAGGCGCCGTTGCCTTGCTAAAAGAATTTCGGATTGTGACTTAAGGCATTCAATCTCTGTGCCAACTTGCCGGAGCGGCGTCGACGGCGGGAAACCATAGGCTTTTCGGGGATTAATGAAGACTTTGCATATTTTCCTGCTGTAAATTGGTGCGATTTTTTTGGTTCTCGCCCCAAGTTTGTGCCCATCGGCTTGGCTCAAAGAAAATATAAAAGGTGCGAAAGTATCGCCAGCACCGCCACTGTCTGCCAGAACAGCAGCGGATTGCGCTCAATTAGCGGCGGCTTTTCTGCGGTGTTGAACCTTTTGTTGGGAGCGCTGAGGTCGTGTACGAACTCCGACAGCGCGGGGTAGCGACTTTTTGGGTCGGGCGAACAGGCCCTGCGCAGAGCGCCGTCAATCCAGTCCGGGATATCTTTCCGCCACTGGCGCGCGCTGACATAGCGCATGCCGGCATAGTTTTTCAGCTGGTAGTGACTGCTGCCGAAACGCTCTTTATAAGGGTACTCACCGGTGAGCATTTCATAGGCGATGACTCCAAGGGAAAATATATCCGAACGGTGACTGGCGCCGTCGCCGACAAAGTATTCCGGGGCGCAGTAATTCTTGCTGCCCGGCGGCGCACTGTCCTGGTAGCGCAACAACTCCTGCAGTCCCGCCGCATTGGCCCCGCCGAGGTCAATCAGTTTCAGGCGTCCACAAGTGTCCACCATAATGTTTTCCGGCTTGAGGTCGCCGTGCACTATCTCCAGCCGCTGCAGACGCCGCAATGCGCTCACCAACTGTTGCACCAGATTGCGCACCTGATCCAGCGGCGGCTCCGGGTTCAGTTGCATCCACTGGCGCAGATTCTGCCCGTCTACATATTCCATCACATGGTAGAGGAACTGGCGCTGCTTGCGCGGCGGGTACACCTTGACAATCGTCGGGTGGTCCAGCCGTCGACCGGTCCATTCCTCGGCGATAAACCGCTCGATATACGCCGGGTCATCGATGAAATTCTCCGATGGTGCCTTCAGTGCACACAGCTTCGCAGGCTTACCGTCTACGGTGGGTTCCATGTCCCGCACCAGGTACAGATAGCTGCGGCTGCTTGCGTGCAATTCCTGTAATACCTCGTAACCGTCGATCTTGTTCCCCGGTTGCAGGGGGGGCGGGAAAGGTAGCTGGCTGGTTGCCAGTATCACATCGTCCGCCTCAAGGGTGTCCGGTACATTCACCCGGCACAGTGCGAGGCTCAGATTGTCCTTGCTTCCATTTTTCAGCGCCGCCGCAATCAGCGGTTGCGAGGCATCGAGTTGATGCTGCGACAGCAACTGCGAAAATTGGCTGAGGGGGAGAAAATCGTGAATTCCGTCGGTGGTCACGCAATACAGATCTCCCGGCTCCAGCGGCTCCTGTCGGTAGTCGACCTCGATATGCGCATCCATTCCCAGCGCCCGGCTCAAAAATGTCCGCCCGGGCCCCAGTGTGCGACTGTGATCCCGAGTCAGGCACTCCAGGTTGCCATCCCGCAGCCGGTAAATCCGTGAATCCCCGATATGGATCAGATGCGCCGTAGAGCCTTTAAGCACTACCGCAGAAAACGTCGTTAGCCAGCCCCGCTGCACTTCATCCGCACCACCGCTCTGCCGGTACAGCCAACTATTCAGTGCATGTAATACACGCGCTGCAGCTTGCTTCACCGACCAGGAATCCGGCGTACTGTAATAATCGGAAATAAACCCACTAATCGCAGCCCGTGCCGCTGCACCTCCGGCCTCCGCGCTGCCGACACCGTCGGCAATTGCCGCTAGTGAACCGCGATAACGCCGATCACTGCCGGTGGCCCGATACACGGCCACCGCATCGTCGTTATACGCGCGTGGGCCGCATTCGGTAGCGGTGGCGAATTCCAGGTTTTCCGCGTTGGAAGCCTGCAGATCGAAATCTGGCACGATGGTGGTTTCGCAGGTTTTGTTCAAAGTAGTGTCGGTAACAGTAAGGAATTCGAAGTTAAGTGATGCGCCGATAACCAGATAGCGGTACCCGGAAATTCAGGGTACCGCTTCAGAAATCTTCAGGCGACATCAATCAAAGAAACACTGCCATCCGGCATGACTTCCGCCATCTGGCCTTCAGGCTCTTCGAGGAACAGCAGCGTAACAAAACCCAATACTGCGGTGCATGCAATCACCAGGAAGAAGGTCTGGTAAGAAACCATGCTCAGCACCGTCAGATAAAACACGGCGCCTACATTTCCGTAAGCGCCTGTCATTCCCGCAATCTGCCCGGTCAGGCGGCGCTTGATCAACGGCACCACCGCAAACACCGCGCCTTCACCAGACTGCACAAAGAAAGAACACGCCATCGCCGCGGCAACCGCCAGATACAGCGGCCACTCGGCATCGATCGAACTCATTGTCAGGTAGCCGATCGCCAGGCCCGCGGTCAGAATTAACAGCGTGCTTTTGCGGCCAAAACGGTCACTGATCAGACCTCCCGCTGGGCGTGACATCAGATTCATAAACGCATAAGCGGAAGCCAGTAGACCCGCTTTCACCGGATCCAGTGTGAAGGTCTCTGAGAAAAACAGCGGCAGCATCGAGATCACCGCAAGCTCGGAACCGAAGGTGGCAAAGTACAGGATGTTCAACACCGCCACCTGCTTGAATTTGTAACGGTGAATCGGCTCCGGCAGTTTGACGAAAACCTCTTTATTGATTTCGTAGCACTTCTTTGCATCAAACAGATACAGGGCCGCCAGCGCCAGATAAATAACCACGGCCACCGATTGTGCCAGCATACCCACGCCCGCCGGCGACAGCTTCCAGGTCAGCAGCGCCAGTGCCGCATACATTGGCACCTTCATGATCAACAGCAGAATAAAATCAGAGGGGCTGGATACTTCCATACCGCCAATTTTTTTCGGTTTGAAATAAGTGGCGCCCTTGGGGGTGTCGGTTACCGACTTGTAGTAGACCACACTGTAAACCAGCGCGATGATGCCGGTAATGCCGATGGCGTAGCGCCAGCCATCTTCGCCCCCAAACAGCAATGCAATGGTCGGCAGGGTCATGGCGCCGGCGGCGGAGCCGAAATTACCCCAACCACCGTAGATACCTTCCGCAGTACCCAGCTGTTTGGCCGGGAACCATTCGGAGACCATACGGATACCAATAACAAAACCCGCACCAATAAATCCGAGCAGAAAGCGGCCAATGGCCGCCGCGATAAAGCTGTCTGCTACAGCGAAAATAAAACAGGGAATACTGCCGACGGCCAGCAGCAGGGAATAGGTCAGTCGCGGCCCGTACTTGTCCGTCAGCATGCCGATGATCACCCGCGCGGGAATCGTCAGTGCCACGTTCAGAATCAACAGGGTCTTCACCTGCTCGGAAGTGAGCGAAAGGCTGTCGGCGATCGCCATCAATAGTGGTGCGTGGTTGAACCAGGCAAAAAATGTGATGAAGAAGGCGATCCAGGTCAGGTGCAGCACCCGGATTTTTCCCTGGAAGGAAAAAAGGTTTAAGGAGTCACTGGACATAAATCTATCCCGTTAGTGTGTGAATTTGATCAGCCTGCTTCCGTCGCCGGCGCCAAATCGCGGGCATAAAAAAAGCCCACGGGTACAGGCGGGCTGTAGCCGGTGGACTTCGGTGTCCGTTTCATCAATTTGTGGTATTGCTGCTATGGTTCGGGCGCTTATATCAATGTGGGATTACCCACAAAAATCCCCCCGCTTGTTATTTACAGTGGGCCCAGTTTCGGCCCACCGGCAGCAAATGAATACCCAATATGTATTCAATTTTTGTGCCATATCGGTGCAGGATGACGGGGTAGTGCGAAAAATGTGCAAAAATCAGCGGGTGAGTGGAATAGGGCGATAATTATGGCGTGTAAAAACTCTTTTTATTTTTAAGGGAGCACGTGAAGAGTCTCGCAACTCTCCTGTTCCGGCAATGCACGCCCTGATTTGGTGTACTGGTGCAGTCATTTATGCACTGAAGGCGGGCGCCCTATGTTGGTCGCCCTGTGTTGGCGAGGGTGCCCGCGGGATATTAAACGGTTTGTGAGAATTGCTGGTTCTGGTGGCGAAGAAAATCCAGGGTTTGCTGATAGAGGTCGGCCCGGAAGACTTCCGCCTCCGTGGAGTCGGTGGGCGCAATCTCGTTGCACAGTGCCAGCAGTTCCCGTCCCTTCTTCGTCGACGGCAGGCCGTGATCGGTCTGCGGGTGGGCAAACAGGTGCCAGTCAGGGTTTGCTTTGACCCCGTGTCCCGCGTGCCCACGGTGCAGGGTGACCTGGTCCTCCAGAGAGGCGGCAATGGTTTCTTCCGGTAGATTGAGATACTCCGGTCGCGCCAGTATACCGACCGCATCCCGGCGGTGACTGCGGTCATTGAGCCAGCCGCAGGCGGCCAGTAGTGCCGCGCGCAGGGCCAGGTGGGTGGCGGGGTTCGCATCGTGCCAGCTTTGCGTGACCGCCAGTACCTTCTCGGGCATGGCTGGCATCAGGGTATTGCTCGGGGCAACGATCACGCCGATGCCCTGCTGAACCGCGAGGGTATTCCAGGGTTCGCCAACACAGTAGCCATCGATATCGCCACGCCGCAGGTGATCCACCATCTGTTCTGGTGGCAGAACTACGAGTCGCACGTCCTGGTCGGGATCGATGCCGGCGTGGTTAAGCCAGTAACGCAGTTGCAGGGTGTGGCTGGCAAAGGGGTATACACTGGCGAAGGTGAGGGGGTTGGTTTCACTAGCGCGGCTGGCGATATGTGTATTCAGGGCCGCGCCGATATTCACCGGGCCGTCAGACGCCAATTCAAGCTGATCGTACAGTGCCCGCGACAAAGTGATGGCGTTGCCGTTGCAGCTCAATATCAGTCCGCTCAGCAGTTGTTCTTCGCAGTGTGGTAGGGTTTGCTTTACGGTCAGAGGCATCGGCGCCAGCATGGCGGCGGCATCTGCGGCGCCGCCAATCAATTTGTCGCGCAAGGTGGCCCAGGACGTTTCCCGCTGCAGCTCTACATTGAGGCCATAGCGCTCGAACAACCCGAGTTCTTTCGCCACGATCAACGGTGCGCTGTCGGTCAGGCGCAGGTAGAGCAGTTTGATGTTGGGTTTTTCTGCTTGCAGGGTGGTCACGGGTTTACTCTCAAATTCTTTACTTGCGGTGTTTTGGTCGTCGTCGCTATCTGCTCGCCAGTCGTGGCGGTCAGTTTGCCGGCGTTTGCAGGTGCGCAACAATCTGTTCCGCTACCTTGCGCATGGTGGAGTTGCTATTCATCGCCAGGGTGCGCAGCGTCTGGTGAGCGGCCTGCTCGCTGACGTTTTTCCGCGCCATCAATAGTCCTTTGGCGCGCTCGATGATTTTGCGTTCATCCAGCTGCTGCTGGGTGCGCTCGAGAGACTGGCGCAAATGCTGGTAGCTGCGGAACTGGGCCATGGCAATCTCGATCGCCGGCGCGACCCGCTCTGCGGACAGGCCCTCGGCCATATAGGCACTGACCCCGGCCTCCACCGCGCTGGCAATGAAGTCGGCACCGCCGCGGGCGGAGAACATGGCGACAGGAGTGGGATTGTGCTGGTTGATCACCGACAGGCTTTCGAGAATGTCGCGGTCGGGAGATTCGATATCGATCAGTACGATATCCGGACGGTGTTTCTCAACCTGAAACAGCAGGCCTTCGGCGCTGGAAAGTTGTGCCAGCAGCGTGTAGCCGGCAGCAGTGAGTTGTGCGGCCACCATGGCGGCGCGGTCTGGCCGGTCGTCGACCAGCAGAATACTGATTGTTGTCGTCATCGCTATTAAAACTTCAGTTCGAACTGCAGCCAGAATTTGTCCGTATCGGTGCTGTATTCATCAGCATCGTAGGTGGCGTATTTGGCGAGCAGGCCGATATTTTTTGTTATTGCGTAGGTCGCAACCAGATCCAGTTCGTTGCCGTAATCCAGACTGTCGCGATCGCTGTAGAATTTATGTGCAGTTACTGCAATCTTGATGCCAGAAACAACGACTGAGCCGCCAGCATAGTAATCGCGAATGCCGTCCACCGGGGTGGTCAGAAACTTGTCGGCAAAACCCTGGAATTTATGCAGCGTGGCCAGTGGTGTCTGGAAGGCCCATTCAGTGTCCCCGGTCAGCCATTCGGTGCCGATTAACCCGGCAAACTGAAATTTCTCTACGGGTTTGGTGCCGAACTCCGCGTTGTAGTACTCCGCGCGGTAATCGTAGGGATTGTCGCCAATGTCACTCTGGGTTGCGGCGCGCAGGTGCCAGCGGAAGCTGGCGCAGTCGGCGGCCCACTCCAGACCCGCGGTGGCACTGGCGAGTTGCTCCTGCTCGTGAAAATCG
Source organism: Microbulbifer bruguierae (assembly GCF_029869925.1). NCBI lineage: Bacteria > Pseudomonadati > Pseudomonadota > Gammaproteobacteria > Cellvibrionales > Microbulbiferaceae > Microbulbifer > Microbulbifer bruguierae. The sequence goes on from NZ_CP118605.1 coordinate 3,871,690, forward strand.
AGGCTGTAAAAGAAACCACTCAGAGTGTGATTGGGGCGAATTTTGTAATCCGCTTTAAGGGCGTTTACCGGCCCTCCGAGATTGCCGTCGGCGCCGTCCGGGCCAAAAATACGGTTGACGTTCCACATGTAGGTGTAATCGATGGAAAGTTTTTCATTGAATCCCCACTCTGCACGAAAGGCGTCGAAGGTCTGCTCGTTCTGGCGCCAGCCCACGTTGCCGATAAAGCGGTGGTCACCGTACAGGATACGCTGGCGCCCCACGGTGAATTTCCCGTCTTCCAGCGCGTAGCTGACCTGGGCCCGATTCATCTCGCTGTAATCCGGGTCCGCGATGACCGGATACTGGGTATTACCGTTCTCGGTGTTGTTGAAATGCTCGCTACTGATATAGGTCACGTTATCCCCTTCCAGCAGGAATTCCCAGCCGTCGTAACGGGCGGAAGTCCAGGTGGCGCGGCTGCGCAGGGTGCCGGCAGTGGCGTGGTGGGGAAAGCCTTTCTCCTGCACATGTTCATAGCGGGGGCGAAAGTTCAGGTCGAAGGTACTGTTACGAATCATGTCGCCGGGCATCTGGGCAATATTTTCATCGGCGTGGGCCTGAGATATGGCCGCAGGCGTCAGCACGGCAGTGGCAGCAGTGTGCACCAGAGCCGTAAATATCTTGTATGAACGGAAAGACATGAGTTACTCCCGGAGGTTTCCGCGGGCAAAAAAAAGCCCGGCGGCACTGATTGTGCTGCCGGGCCTCTTTGCCTGTAGCAATTAAACAATCAAAACTCGTACCAATTGCTTCAAATCTAGTAGATGTGCGTACAGGTGGAGGTTCAGTGGCGAGGTCGGCGGCCCTGCGGCAGTTGTTTGCCCTTTTAGTGTGCATCGTAGAGTTGGGGTGCGCTCGAGTGGTGCGCGAATGAAGGGTGTGCACCTCATTGGTACCGCCCGCTTGTGCCCGAGCATAAATGTGCGATGCTAGTCGTCTGTCCGATATTGGTCGCTAGCGGTTCAGGGAAGAATCAGGAAGTGCCAAGGAGGAATTAAGTCATGGAATCTACCTCAGCTAGAAATAACGAAGCGGGGCGCCGGCAACGGGGCGTCAAGCGCGCCTGCCCGGTTGTATTGGCGGGGGGGCTCTCCAGTCGCATGGGTAAAGACAAGGCGCTGCTAAAATTGTCCAGTGGGGACACATTGCTCGACCGGGCCAAAAGCCTGTTTCACGGCCTCAGGCCGCCGGAAGGGTTGGCATTGATGCCGGTGCTGGTGAGTGGCTCTCGCCCCGGAGGAATCCCTGATCGCACCAGTGCTGCGGGCCCACTGGGTGGTCTGTATTCGATCGCCGAACATCTGCACCAGTGGCAACTGGAGTGCGACGCGCTGCTGGTCGTGCCAGTGGATATGCCAATGTTGACTCCGGGTTTGTTGCGTCAACTGTGTGTGGCGGGGCAGACCGTGGAACAGGCGGTGTGTTTTGGAAACCAGTACCTGCCGTGCTGGTTGCCGCTAGGCGATCGTTGCCGGAATTATTTGAGGGCGGCGGCGTCTGGAGATGCCATCGCCTCCATGCGCGCCCTGTTTGGCTACCTGGGGTGTGTACAGCTACCGGAGCCAGAGGGTGATTGGCACCTGAACGTAAATCGACCGGAGGATTACCTGCGGTTGTCGTGATCGGTGCCGTTTGCGCACTATTCGCAAAGGGATAGTGCATTTAAGAGGTACTCCCGTTCGGATGGCAGAAGCTTCCCGGCGTTACATGGCTGCCTCCAGCCTCCTTCTGTTGCGTTTGCTACTGGCGATCGCACTTGTTGTTCCTGTGGGATGTGGGGTCAGGGAGCCCGCGGTACTGAAGGTGGCAGTGGATGCCGGTTTTCAGCCTGCGCTTGAGGCACTCAGACCTGGATTCGAGGCAAATTGCCGCTGCCGGTTGCAGATCACGGCTGGTGCCAGCGGAATTCTTTATGGCCAGATCCGCGCCGGAGAAGGGTTCGACCTGTTTCTCTCCGCCGACAGCGCCCGCCCAGTGCTGCTGGAGAAGGCCGGGCTCATCGTGCCATCAAGTCGCCAGATCTACGCCCGCGGCCAGCTGGCGCTGTGGGTCAGCAGACAGATTGCCACCGACAAATCTTCCGGATACTCGGTACTTGCAGCAACACAGGCGCAGGACGATTCTGCCCTGACCCCGCGCCAGTTGATCCTGTTGCTGGGGCGGGGGCAGCACAAGCTGGTGGTCGCCGACCCGCAATTGGCTCCGGATGGCGATGCCGCGGTGAAAATGCTGAAGAAATTGCGCCTGTGGCCGTTGTTGAAGACTCGGATGGTATATGCCGGTCACGCCGGTCATGCACAGATACTGCTGCACCAGGGTGAAGGACAGATGGGGCTGATTCCCTACGGGCAGGCTTTGGCTTCCGGTAACAGTGGCCAGTTCATGCGTATTCCCACGTACTTTTATCCGCCAATCGAGCAACAACTGGTGATCCTGCGCAGCAGTCGCCAGCGCGCCCTCGCCATTCGCCTGCTGCAGTATCTGCATTCCGAACCGGTGCAGAAGCAGATATCCGGGCTGGGCTTTTTAGGCGTCAAACCGGCCAATTAAATTAGTTTCCATTTGAATCAATAATTGGTTTTATTTGTTACCTATTCCAATACCGCATTATTTCTATTTCAAAGGGTTATTATTGGATTAAACCGTTTGGAATAGTTAATTAAATATTCCTTTATATGTACGCAGAGGGTATTTTACCTGCAGGATTATATTCTGTTGGTGTTCTGGGTGATTTGCCTGAGTGTCATTAAAGTCAGGTTAAAGGGCGTCTTTTCTGTTTCATGTGTAACGAATGTTGTTGTTTTTAAAGGATTTTTAACGGTTTTCAATAAAATTTTTTATGACCTCTGATAAGAATCCTCTATTTCCGTTGCCTATATATATTCCCTTTAATGCTTCCACCTACCGAACAGTTTTTAATTTCCCCGGGAAAATGTTTTTCTCGGGGGCGCCTGCTTTCGCTCTTATCAACGATCACGCAGTTGCTGGAATTAAATATCCGCGGTATCTATCAGCCATCATTCAACTCCCCCAGGAGTGAGTGGGCTATATAACAACGACAATTTTATAAATGGGAGCACACACGGTGATTATTGCCATACCAAAGGAGACCGCGCAGGGCGAGGCGCGGGTCGCGGCGACGCCGGCCAGCGTAAAGCGCTTGCAGTCGCTGGGCTTTGATGTCGTCATCGAACAGGGGGCCGGTGAAGCTGCCAGCTTCCCCGATACAGAATATGAACAGGCCGGGGCCAAGCTGTGCGCCAACGCGGCGGATTGCCTGAGTCAGGCCGGAATTGTGCTGAAGGTGCAAGGTCCCAGCGACGCTGAACTGGACCTGATTCCCAGTGGCGCGACTCTGATTGCCTTCCTGAAACCCGCTCAGAACGGCGAACTGCTGCAAACGCTGGCAGACAAGAACATCAACGCGCTGGCGGTGGAGTCCATTCCGCGCATCTCCCGTGCGCAGAAAATGGACGCTCTGAGCTCCATGGCCAATATCGCCGGTTACCGTGCGGTAATCGAGGCAGCGCACAATTTTGGCCGTTTCTTTACCGGCCAGATCACCGCTGCGGGCAAGATCCCACCGGCCAAGGTACTGGTCATCGGCGCCGGCGTCGCTGGGCTGTCCGCCATCGGTACCGCCAAGAGCATGGGCGCCATCGTGCGCGCCTTCGACACTCGCCCGGAAGTGCGCGAGCAGGTCGAGTCCATGGGGGCTGAATTCCTCACCGTGGAAATCGAGGAAGATGGCTCCGGTACTGGTGGTTACGCCAAGCAGATGTCGAAAGAGTTTATCGACGCTGAAATGGCCCTGTTCCGTGAACAGGCCAAGGAAGTGGATATCGTCATCACCACCGCACTGATCCCCGGTAAGCCGGCACCGAAGCTGTGGCTCGCGGACATGGTGGAAACCATGGCCGACGGTTCCGTGGTTGTGGATCTGGCGGCTGAAATGGGCGGTAACTGTGACTTTACCGAAGCGGACGAGAAAGTCGTCAAGAGCGGCGTAACCATTCTTGGTTACACCAACCTGGCGAGCCGTGCGGCCACTCAGTCTTCCACTCTCTACGCCACCAACCTGTGTCACCTGTTGACCGACATGACGCCGGAGAAAAACGGCGAGATCGTTATCAACTTTGAAGACGAGGCCGTCCGCGGCGCCACCGTGGTGAAGGAAGGTGAAATCACCTGGCCGCCGCCCGCGCCGAAAATTTCTGCCGCCCCGCAGCAGAAGCAGCCGGAGCCTCAGATCAAGGTGGAGCCGAAGCCGGAGAAGAAAACCTCTCCGCTGTCACTGGTGGCCTTCTGGGCCGTGGCCGGTGCGCTGTTGCTGGCTCTGGGCAAATCCGCGCCGGCGGACTTCGTTGCTCACTTTACTGTGTTTGTGCTGTCGATCTTTATCGGCTGGCAGGTGATCTGGAACGTATCCCACGCCCTGCACACCCCGCTGATGAGTGTGACCAATGCCATTTCCGGCATCGTGATCATCGGTGCCCTGTTGCAGGTTGGTGCTACCGGTTCCTTCCTGGTGACCGTAATGGCGTGCGTGGCGGTACTGTTTGCCAGTATCAACATCTTCGGTGGTTTCTTCGTAACCCACCGTATGCTGAAAATGTTCCGTCGATAAGGAGAGACAGACATGAATAGTGTAATTTCTATGGCGTATCTGTTCTCCGCGGTGATGTTCATCCTGAGCCTCGGCGGACTGTCCACTCACGAGACCGCACGCCGCGGTAACTACTACGGCATGGTGGGTATGGCCGTTGCCATTATCGCCACCGTCGCTGGTATTACCTCTGGCGCCTACCTGCCCGTTGGTATTGCCATGGGCGTGGGTGCGGTGATCGGTATTCACCTGGCGCGCAAGGTCGAAATGACCGCAATGCCGCAGCTGGTAGCCCTGCTGCACAGTTTTGTGGGCCTGGCTGCAGTTCTGATCGGCTGGGGTGGTTACCTGGATCCACGTATCAATCTCGAAGGTGCCGCGCACATCGTGCACAACTCCGAGATCTTTATCGGCGTGTTCATCGGTGCCATCACCCTGACCGGTTCCATCGTTGCCTTCGGCAAGCTGCAGGGCCTGATCTCCGGCAAACCGCTGATGCTGCCGGCGCGTCACTGGCTGAACCTGATTGCACTGGTGATCTGTGTGGTACTGGGTGCCCAGTTCATTCCCGCTGACGTGAGCAACGCCACCATCATCAGCCTGCTGGTAATGACTGGTATCGCGCTGCTGCTGGGTATCCACCTGATTGCGGCGATCGGGGGTGCCGACATGCCGGTGGTGATCTCCATGCTGAACAGCTACTCCGGTTGGGCCGCCGCGGCTACCGGTTTCATGTTGAGCAATGACCTGCTGATCGTGATCGGCGCGCTAGTAGGCTCCTCCGGTGCCATCCTCAGCTACATCATGTGTCGCGGCATGAACCGTTCCTTTATCAGTGTGATTCTGGGCGGCTTTGGCTCCGACGGTGTAGTGGCTGGTGGCGACGGTGAAGTGGAAGGTGAAGCGGTAGCGACCACCCACGACGAGTTGGCGGATGATCTGAAGAATGCCGACAGCATCGTCATCGTACCTGGCTTCGGTATGGCCGTTGCCCACGCCCAGCAGGCGGTGAGCGACCTCACCGACAAGCTGCGCAAGGCCGGCAAGACCGTGCGCTTCGGGATCCACCCGGTAGCCGGCCGTTTGCCCGGACACATGAATGTACTGCTGGCGGAAGCCAACGTGCCCTACGACATCGTGCTGGAAATGGAAGAGATCAATGACGATCTGCCGAAAACCGACCTGGTTCTGGTAATCGGCGCCAACGACACCGTTAACCCGGATGCCGTTGAGAAGCCCGGCTCTCCCATCGCCGGTATGCCGGTACTGGAAGTGTGGAAGGCGGGCAAGGTTGTGGTGCTGAAGCGCTCCATGGCTTCCGGCTATGCCGGTGTTGCCAACCCGCTGTTCTACAAGGACAACTCGCGCATGCTGTTTGGCGATGCGAAAGAGAGTCTGCAGAGCGTACTTGGCAAGCTCAATCCGGCCTGATCGGAACGGCAATAGCCACTTTTGGCAAAAAAGCCCGCCAATCGGCGGGCTTTTTTTTGGGGCGGTATTTGGACTTTGGGATTTCCGTATCTGACCGTATTTCTCGTCCGTCACCATTTGTCACCGTTTCTCTCTGGTGTCGCCCGCTGGCCAGACCGGTGGTACCCTTGTCCGCCAGAGCAACAAGGATAAAAAGATAACGTCATGCAACTGGTAACTGGTCTTTCAGCCCACTCTGTTCGCGTTCTGCGCACTTCCCTCTGTGCCCTCAGCCTGTCGATCCTGGCCGCCTGTGGTGGCGGTGGTTCCGGTGGTGGCGATGACGGCAACAATCCGCCAATTTCCCAGCGGGACAGGCTCACGCTGAGCGGCGATAGCACGGCCGAAATCGGTGATTCCGTCGGTGTGGTCGCGACGCTGTCTGCTCAGGGCTACACCCGCTTTGAATGGGAACAGCTGGCGGGACCGAGCCTGGGAGATCTGGCTGGCAACGGCACGGGGGGTATCAGCTTTGATGTCCGGACCTCCGGTAATTACAGCTTCCGACTTACGGCCAGTGACCGCAATGGCAACAGTGTGCAGGATACTTTCGATATTTCGGTGTCGCCTGACAGTAACAATGGCCAGGTCCAGTTGCGGGCCGACCGGGCGGTGAGTGAGGGGGCCGAATTTTCCCTGCGGCTGAATGCCACCAGCTATAACGGATCGGTGAATTCCTGGCATTTTGAGCAACTGTCCGGCCCATCCGCATCGATGGAGGAAGATGATTCCGAACAGCCGGTATTGTTTGTCACCGCGCCTCAAGTCACTGGCGACCAGGTACTGACCTTTAAGGCCACCCTGGAAACTTCAGCCGGCTCATACTCCGATATCGCCTACGTGGTGGTACAGGATCGCCCGGAGGTGACCAGTGAATATTTCTGCCTGGGGGATGGTGACTACTGCGGGACCACCGCAGCGCTGAACAATGTTTACAGTTATCGCGCCGACAGCCCTTACCGCGACTATCTGGCGGATTGCGTTTATTCCAACCAGCTGGGTGATGACTCCCTGTGTACTCTTGAGAAGCTGCCGGTGATCGGTATGCAGAGCGGTGCGCCCACCGTGGACCAGATCATGGACCATGTACTGGTCTCCCACGACTGGATGGGCGCGCGGTTTGAGCAATTCCTGAACGAGCTGGATCCCCATGGGGACTTCGCGCGGCTGTTGCGCGCCACTACCGCAGTGGTGATTTCCAGCGATATACGCCCTTCCTTTTACTGGTCGCTCACCGGTGCCATCTATCTTGATCCGGACAGCCTGTGGCTTTCGCCGAAAGAGCGGGATGTGATTAACGAACAGCCGGATTACCGCAGTGGCTTCGGCTCTGATCTGAATTTCGTTACCCCCTGGCGCTACGTCAAGAACAACAACTATGTGTTCTATGGCTACCCGGTTTCCCAGCGTGAAAATCGCCCGCTGCGCGAAATCGAAGCGGATCTCGGCTCCCTGTTGTATCACGAACTGGCCCACGCCAATGACGCCATGTCCCCGGCAAAAATCAATGCTGGGCTCGACAGCAGTGATATTTTCTTCAATCAGGCCCAGAGCGGCGCTGTTGTGAACGAGTCGGTGAGAGCGGTGAACACGCCGCAATCATCGGAGCTGTTTGCCCTGGCGGATGTCCGCTACCGCGGCGTAGAGGCGAGCGCGCTGCAGCGGCTGTACGACGCAGGGGATATTGCCGGGTTCTTTTTCCCGGATAGCGCCAGCGATTTCTACAGCTACACCACACCGTGGGAAGACACCGCGATGCTGTTTGAAGAGGTCATGATGAGCATGCGCTATGGCATCCAGCGGGATATCGCCGTGACCAATTCACCTTTTTCTCCGAGGTCCGGAGATGATTACGTCGTTGCCCAAGGGCAGCGTGGCCGCATAGGGTCGACAAATATCCGTGCCCGCGCCACCACGGCGGTGCAGGGATTGTTGCCGGAAGCCTGGGCCGAGGCCCATGCGCACCTGAATTCCATTACGCCAGTGGCCATGTGCGTAGGTGAGGGCTGGAACCAGAATCTGACCCCGGCCTGCGCGGGTCAATCCGGCGTATTGCGCTATGCGGCACCTGAGCCAAGCCGGGCCGCTCCCATGCCCACAGACCGCCCGCGGAGCTTTATTCCACCCACCCGTTTTTAAAATAACATTACAACGCAGTAACCCCGGCGGAGTGCCGGGGAATGGATCGACGAGAGAGGTTATGCAAAAAATCAAAACATTGATGAGCGCTGGCGTGTTAATGCTGGCAAGCCACGGGACTTTGGCTGGTAACGAAACAGTGATTGGCGACGGCACAGTGGCCGCAGAAGAAACCACCATTTTCATGGCCGGTGATTCCACCATGGCGATCAAGGAAGTTAAGGACTACCCGGAAACAGGCTGGGGCGTGCCCTTCGCATTTTTCTTCGACGACGGCATCAAGGTCGACAACCGGGCTATGAATGGCCGTAGCACCCGCACCTTTATCGAGGAAGAGCGCTGGGCCGGCATCATGAGCGAGCTCAAAGCCGGCGATTACGTCATTATCCAGTTTGGCCACAACGATGAGTCTGAGCAGAAAAAAGATCGCTACACCACACCGGAGCAGTACAAGATCAATCTGTCGCGCTTTATCAACGATGTGCGCAAGGCCGGCGCCGAGCCGATACTGATGTCACCGATTACCCGTCGCTACTTTGACGGCGCTAACAAGATCAAACACACCCACCCTTACGCCCCGCTGGTGCGGGAAGTGGCGGCAAAGGAAAAGGTGGAGTTCATCGATATGGAAGTGGTGACGCGGGAGTACTTCCAGGTCATGGGTGATCGGGATTCTGCATTGCGCTTTATGCACATTGCCCCGGGGTTACACCCGAATTATCCGGTGGGGGTGCGCGACGACACGCACCTGAACCAGCTGGGCGCACGGGAAGTGGCACAACTGGTACTGGCAGAACTGCGTAAGCGCGAGCACCCGCTCAGCAAGCGCCTGCGCAGTGCAGACCCCAAACATCTGGCGTTGAAGTACTGAGGGAAGACCTGAAACTGGCAGACGCTGTGAAATGGGGTGGGTAGCGAAGGTTGCCCGCCCCTGCTTGTACAGAGGCTGGGGGTAGGGCAGGCTGCTCAGGGGCGCAGCAGATTGGACAGGCGAGCGTTCGGTTTAGCCGCCTTGCGGAAGATCAGGGCGATTTTGCCGATTTCCTGCACCAGCTCGGATTTGCTCTGCTGGCACAGTTCGGCGATTAGTTCGTGGCGTACCTCGCGGTCATTGACCGCCAGTTTGACCTTGATCAGCTCGTGATCTTCCAGCGCTCGGTTCAGTTCTTCCAGCACCCCTTCGGTCAGCCCTTTGTCGGCTACGGTGACGATTGGCTTGAGGCTGTGGCCACGAGCGCGCAAGGCTTTTTTGCGGTCAGCGGTTAAAGGCATACAATACTCCATCCTTAAATTAACCCATACTCGGGTAAGCAAGCGCGTATCTGCGCGGACAACCCCAGAAATTAGCGATGTATTGTAACTGATGGGCCGATCAAAGAGCAGCCACCGCTGGCTGCGTGAACATTTCAATGACCACTACGTCAAACAGTCCCAGAAAGAGGGGTATCGATCTCGTGCGTCTTATAAACTGCATGAGCTGAACGAGAAGGACCGCCTGTTCAAGCCCGGTATGACGGTGGTCGATCTCGGCGCCGCCCCCGGCGGCTGGTCCCAGGTGGCAGCAGAACTTGTAGGTCATAAGGGCCGGGTTCTCGCGTCCGACATCCTGCCAATGGATGCCCTCGCCGGCGTGGACTTTGTGCAGGGGGACTTCACCGAGGAGTCCGTGTTTGAAGAATTGCTGGAAAAGCTCGGCGAAGAGCGCGCCGACCTTGTGATTTCCGATATGGCCCCCAATATGAGTGGAGTCCGCGCGGTGGATCAGCCGGCCTCTATGTATCTGGTCGAACTGGCCGTGGATATGGGGCGTCAGGTCCTGAAGCCCGGTGGGGCATTCGTCGCAAAAGTATTCCAGGGTGAAGGTTTCGACGAACTGATCCGCGACCTGCGCGGTCAATATCAGACCGTGGTCACCCGCAAACCGGGTGCGTCCAGGCCCCGCTCCCGCGAAGTCTATGTGGTGGCGCGCGGTTTCAAGGGCTGACAATTCGGCGGATAGCGCTTTTTCGCCGTGTTGGGGCAGGGGCCCCGATGTGGTAAAAGGGCAGGGCGCAAAGCGCCGGGGCTACTGAGTCGCAGCCCACGTAGTCGCCCGGGTGACCGGGGCGACAGAACTATGTTTTTCGCCGCCTATACTGGGTGGAATGGATTTAGCTGCTAAGGCATTGGCAAGAGGGCATACCCTTTGAACGATATGGCAAAGAATCTGGTGTTGTGGCTGATCATCGCGGCGGTGCTGCTGATGGTGTTCCAGAACTTCAAGCCGCAATCCCGGGATGAGTCCCTCAGCTATTCCGCTTTTGTGCAGGACGTACAGTCCGGCCAGATAAAGAGTGTGCTGGTCGATGGCCTGGTGATTACCGGTGAAAAAGCCGATGGCAGCCGTTTCAAGACTATTCAGCCGCAGATCATCGATGACGAACTCACCAATGAAATGGTGCGCGGCGGCGTGCAGTTCAATGGCCGTGAGCCGGAGTCTCCCAGTATCTGGCAGCAGCTGCTGGTGGCCAGCTTCCCGATTCTGATCATCATTGCCGTGTTCATGTTCTTCATGCGCCAGATGCAGGGCGGTGCCGGTGGTCGCTCAGGCCCGATGGCCTTTGGCAAAAGCAAGGCGCGCCTTCTGGGTGAAGACCAGATCAAAACCACGTTTGCCGATGTGGCTGGCGTGGACGAAGCGAAAGAAGACGTACAGGAGCTGGTAGAGTTTCTGCGCGACCCGTCCAAGTTCCAGCGCCTCGGCGGTAATATCCCCCGCGGTGTCCTGATGGCGGGCCCTCCCGGTACTGGTAAAACCCTGTTGGCCAAGGCCATTGCGGGCGAGGCCAAGGTGCCATTTTTCTCCATTTCCGGTTCCGACTTCGTGGAAATGTTCGTGGGTGTCGGTGCCTCCCGTGTACGCGACATGTTCGAGCAGGCCAAGAAACAGGCCCCCTGCATCATCTTCATCGATGAGATCGATGCGGTCGGCCGCCACCGCGGCGCCGGTGTAGGCGGCGGTCACGATGAGCGTGAGCAGACCCTGAACCAGCTGCTGGTGGAAATGGACGGTTTTGAAGGCAACGAAGGCGTGATCGTCATCGCCGCCACCAACCGTCCCGATGTGCTCGACTCCGCGCTGCTGCGCCCGGGCCGATTCGACCGCCAGGTATTCGTCGGCCTGCCGGATATCCGCGGCCGCGAACAGATTCTCAAGGTCCACATGCGCAAGGTGCCGCTGGACGAAAAAGTGGATCCGCAGACCATCGCCCGTGGAACCCCTGGCTTCTCCGGTGCCGACCTCGCCAATCTGGTGAACGAGGCCGCCCTGTTTGCCGCCCGTGCCAATCGCCGCATGGTGACCATGGAAGAATTCGAGCGCGCCCGCGACAAGATCATGATGGGTGCCGAGCGCAAATCCATGGTGATGAATGAGAAGGAAAAGACCAACACCGCGTACCACGAAGCGGGCCACGCGATTATCGGTCGTCTGGTGCCAGAGCACGACCCGGTGCACAAGGTCACCATCATTCCCCGCGGTCGCGCACTGGGTGTAACCCAGTTCCTGCCGGAAGAAGACAAGTACAGCCTGTCCAAGCGTGCGCTGGAGTCCCAGCTGTGCTCCCTGTTCGGCGGTCGTATTGCGGAAGAAATGACCCTGGGCATCGACGGTGTAACCACCGGTGCTTCCAACGATATCGAACGCGCTACCGATATAGCCCGCAACATGGTCACCAAGTGGGGCCTTTCCGAGAAGCTCGGTCCGCTGCACTACGGTGAGGATGAAAGTGGTCAGCCCGGCCACGGTAATCCGGTTTCCGGCAAGACTTCGAACGAGATTGACGAGGAAGTGCGCCGCATCATCGACAGCTGCTATGCCCGCGCCAAAAAACTGCTGGAAGACAACCGGGATATCCTGGAAGCGATGAAAGATGCGCTGATGGAATACGAAACCCTGGATGCTGAGCAGGTCGACGACTTGATGGCGCGCCGCAAGGTGCGTCCGCCGCGGGACTGGCACGACAACGACTACACCGGTGGCGGCTCCGCTCCGGAAGACCGTGTAGATAACGAAAAACCCCAGGATGGTGACAGCCCGGTGGGTGGTCCAGTCAACGGCCACTGATTTGTGCGAATTGGCTGACACATCGTTGTAAAGCGGGCCTCCGGGCCCGTTTTGCATAATGCGCTCCTCAACAGCCTTCACGGCGCATTAGAGCAAAACTGATATGAAGTTAACCTGCGGCAAGCGCACTCTCGACCTGTCCCGCCCCCAGGTCATGGGCATTCTAAACACCACTCCGGATTCGTTCTCCGACGGCGGCAGCTATTACGCAGAGGGCGGTTTGGATCTCGATCTGGTGCTGCGCCGCGCGGAACAGATCTGTGAAGAGGGCGCGACCCTGATCGATATCGGCGGCGAGTCCACTCGGCCGGGCGCAGCGGCGGTCAGCGAGCAACAGGAACTGGATCGTGTGGTACCCGCGGTGGAAGCCATCAGTCTGCGCATGGACGTGGTGATCTCGGTGGATACCAGTACGCCTGCGGTAATGCAGGCATCGGCGGCTGCGGGCGCCGGTCTGATTAACGATGTGCGAGCACTCACTCGCCCCGGTGCCTTAGAAGCAGCGGCGGCCACAGGTCTGCCGGTGTGTGTAATGCACATGCAGGGCGAGCCTGGTTCCATGCAGTCCAGCCCGGAATACACCGATGTCGTGGCCGAAGTGCGCGCCTACCTCGATGGGCGTCTCGCCGCCTGCGAGGCTGCGGGTATCCCTAGAGCGAGTGTGATCTACGACCCAGGTTTCGGTTTCGGAAAGAACGACGCGCACAACCTCGCGCTACTGCGCCACCTTCCCGACTTGGCACCGGCGGACCTGCCGTTACTGGTGGGGCTTTCGCGCAAATCGATGATTGGGCGCCTGCTGGATCGAACCGTGGACGAGCGGCTGCCCGGCAGCCTGGCCCTGGCCATGTTGGCAGCCCAGCGGGGTGCAGGAATTATTCGCGTGCACGACGTGGCCGCGACGGTGGATGTACTGAAATTACAACAGTTAGTGGATCGCCCCTGAGAACAGCGGGCGACCAAAGAACCGCAGGTTGGGCAGCGCGCATCGCGCCCAACAACAGATGAGAGTCAATCGATGACAAGAAAACATTTCGGTACCGACGGCATCCGTGGTCAGGTAGGTCAGGGAGCAATCACCCCGGACTTTATGCTGCGCCTCGGCTACGCCGCGGGCAAGGTGCTGGGGGCCGCAAAAGCCGGTCCGGGACGCAGCCGTATTCTGATCGGTAAAGACACACGGGTTTCCGGCTACATGTTCGAGGCGGCGCTGGAAGCGGGCCTGATCAATGCCGGTGTCGATGTGGGTCTGCTTGGCCCCATGCCCACCCCGGCCATTGCCTACCTGACCCGTACTTTCCACGCCCAGGCGGGAATCGTGATCAGTGCCTCGCACAATCCCTATCAGGATAACGGCATCAAGTTCTTCAGCGCCGACGGTAGCAAGCTCCCGGACCAGGTGGAACTGGAAATCGAAGCGGCACTGGACCTGCCGATGGAAACCGCGCAAGACCTGGGCAAGGCCTGGCGAATCGATGACGCTGTCGGCCGCTATATCGAATTCTGTAAGGCGAGCACCCCCTGGCGCTACTCTCTGCAAGGGCTCAACATTGTGCTCGACTGCGCCAACGGCGCCACCTATCACATTGCCCCCAAAGTGTTCCGCGAGCTGGGTGCGGAGGTGCATGCCATCGGTACCCAGCCGGATGGTCTCAATATCAACCTGGATTGCGGTTCCACCAAGCCACAGCAACTGCAGAAGGCAGTGGTCGAGCGCGGCGCCGACCTCGGGATTGCCTTTGATGGCGACGGCGACCGGGTAATGTTTGTGGACCGTCACGGCAACCTGATCGATGGCGACCAGCTGCTGTTCCTGATCGCCATCCACCGTCAGCAGTTCCTCGGTGGCTGCAGCGGTGTGGTGGGCACCCAGATGAGCAACTACGGCTTCGAGCTGGCGCTGCGTGAGCGCAAGATCCCGTTTGCGCGCGCCAAGGTCGGCGACCGCTATGTGCTGGAAATGATGTACAGCAAGGGCTGGACCCTGGGCGGTGAGTCTTCCGGGCACATTGTTTGCACCGATGTGACCACCACAGGTGACGGTATTATTTCCGCGCTGCAGGTACTGCGGGCAGTCAGTGATTTTGGTGAGTCTCTGGATCAGCTCAGCCAGAAAATGGAAATGCTGCCGCAACATATGATCAATGTGCGCCTGGCCAGTCGCGACGGCGTGCTGGAGCACAGCGACGTGCAGGCGGCCGTGACCGAGGCAGAATCGACCCTGGCAGATACTGGTCGTGTATTATTGCGCCCATCTGGTACCGAGCCCCTGATTCGGGTCATGGTCGAGGGACGGGATTCGGTCTTGGTCGAAAAACTGGCCGCGGATATCGCCGCCGTAGTGGAGCGGATCGGCAACGCCTGAGGACGCCGTCGGTTTCCGGGGCATGCGTCGGAAGCCATTGAAAAATCAATAAATATTCGAAATCGCTGGTTGTATGTTGCCGGCAATACCGCTAAGATTTGCGCCCCTTGGAGGAGCACCGATGCGTAAAACCCTGGTAGCTGCCAACTGGAAAATGCACGGCACCAAAGCATTTGCCGGGCAACTGTTGGCCGAGCTGAACAGCGGACTAAAGTCCGGCGACTGCTCTGCCCAAGTTGTGATCTGCCCGCCTTTCCCCTACCTCCATCTGGTAGCGGAATCGGCGCAAGATCAACTGGCTCTGGGAGCACAAAACCTCAGCGAGCAAGTCTCCGGTGCGTACACCGGTGAAGTTTCCGCTGAAATGCTGCTGGATTGCGGTGCCCGCTATGTGATCGTAGGGCACTCCGAGCGTCGCAGCCTGTATGGCGAGAGCAGCGCTCTGGTAGCAGCAAAGTTTGCTGCCGCCAAATCGGCAGGCCTGATTCCGATCCTCTGCGTGGGCGAGTCCCTCGAAGAGCGTGAAGCGGGCAAGACCCTGGACGTGGTCGCCGAGCAGATTCGGGCCGTTGTTGCATTGGGTCAGGCTGATACCTGGCAAAATGCGGTGGTTGCCTACGAGCCGGTCTGGGCCATTGGTACTGGTAAAACAGCCAGTCCGGAACAGGCTCAGGAAGTACACCAGTTTATTCGCCAACAGCTTGGCGAGACCGGTGCTCAGGTGCAAATTCTCTACGGCGGTAGCGTAAAAGCCGGTAATGCCGCGGAGTTGTTTGCAATGGCCGATATCGATGGCGCACTGGTAGGTGGTGCATCGCTAAACGCCGAAGAATTTATTAGTATTTGCCGCGCCGCCGATTGAGCGTCACAGCAAGTCAAATTTTGATAAGGGCCAAGGCCCAACAGCAGGTTTCCGGGAAAATGGAAAAACTGGTTTTAGTGGTTCACATTCTCGCCGCGCTGAGTATCATCGGCCTGATTCTGCTGCAGCAGGGTAAAGGTGCGGAAGCTGGTGCGTCCTTCGGTGCGGGTGCATCTCAGACCGTATTTGGTAGCCAGGGCAGCGGAAATTTCTTTTCCCGCTTGACTGCAATCATGGCGACTGTATTCTTCGTCACCAGCTTCGGCCTGGCCATCCTCGCCAGTCAGAAAAACGAAGCCAATGTTGACGCTGACCTGCCGCAGATTCCGGCAGTCGTTGAACAACCGGGCGTAGTACCGGCGACTGGAAGCGACATCCCTGAAGTTCAGGAACAAGCCCCGGCCGCAGACGACCTGCCCGCAGCAGAAGAAGCCCCGCAGGCTGAACTGCCGGAAGCAGGCGAAGAAGCAGAAACTGAGGAACAGCCTCAGTAAGCCGAAAGGCTTAAATCAAAAACTGAAAAGTTTTTGCCCAGGTGGTGGAATTGGTAGACACGCTATCTTGAGGGGGTAGTGAGCATAGCTCGTGCGGGTTCAAGTCCCGCCCTGGGCACCACATCAAAGTCTTCAGATCTTTTCTGAAGCAACTCGAAAAGCCCCGCAATGCGGGGCTTTCGTGTTTCTGTGGGTCAGATACTTCATCTTTTCTTTAATCCTCGCATTTCCTTCCCCTTGGGAGCCGTGACCTTTGGTCATGCAATCCGAGTCTCACCAAATATTCCAATAAATGCGGCTGTAATAGTGTGTGATTTCTATCACCAGATTACTGTGATAGATTTTTGTTGTTGGCGCCTTGTTCAACATGTCCCGTTATAACTAACTTTCCGACAGTTGCGCCTTACGATGGCCATATGCGACACATTTTGTCGCACTCTCCCGATAGGATAAAAAACGGGGAAGACATGATTGAAAACAAACGTTCATCTGCAATCGACACGGTACGCCGCCTGCTTCGGTTGCTACAGCTAATTCCCGTTGGACAAAAAGTATCCGTAACAGTGTTGCGTGAAAAGCTTGAGCTGGAAGGCGACATTGCTGTGCCCAGTGTACGTACTTTGCAGCGCGACCTTCATTTGTTGACGGAAGAGTTCAATCTGGAAGTCACTGAGAGCGGAAAAGCATTGAACTATAGCCTGCCGCGAGGAATCCAGCACTGGACCCAGCCCGGCCTGGGGGAGAAGGAATCCTTACTACTGACAATGGCGCAGCGCCATTTGGGAAACCTGCTGCCGTCGGACCTGCAGAAAGTTTTGGATAAACAATTTTATCGAGCAGATCAAATCTTGAGTTATGAGCGCCCGGACTCTCCTCATAGTCAGTGGCGCAATAAGGTGAGCATCGTTCAGGGGTTACAGCCGCTACTTCCTCCTGAACTGGAAGAGGGTGTGTTCGATGCGGTCAGTAAAGGATTGTACCGAAATACTTGGCTGACCATCGACTACTGCAACCACAGCGGGAAGCGCTCTACCGGTAAGCGGATCAAGCCGCTTGGTCTGGTTCAGCAGGAGCAACGGCTTTATCTGGTGTGTCAGTTTCAGGGTCATGAAGACTTCCGCTCGCTGGCTATGTCCCGGCTGACGAAGGTGCTGTGCGGTACGGAGACTTTCGTCCCGCCGGCCGATTTCGATTTACAGCAGCTGGAAGCTCAGGGCTTTTTCGGTATTGAGAAGGGAAGAGTCATTCAGCTGTCATTTTGCATTTCCAGAGACGCCGGCCACCATTTGCTAGAGTCCCGGTTATCTCATGATCAGACCGCGGAAGAAGTGGAGGGTGGGTACCGTATCGAAGCCACGGTACCCCAGACTCTTCTGTTGGATCGCTGGCTACTGAGCTTTGGCGATGAAATCTGGGCAATCCGAAGATCGGAGGTCGTCCCTCTCGTCACCGAACTGGACTGATTACGAACTGAATTTGAACAAGGAAGGAGTTGCCGGTGGTAATAACCTTTGGCCTGAATTGTGATAGTGCGCGCGAAACGTCCGCGAGCCTCGATAGTCCCTGGGTCGGAGTGCAGCAGATGCTGTCGTTGCTGGAGGCCCAACTAGGGCTACCGGCAGATCAGGCCTCATACACCGATCGTTTGGTGCAATACCTTGAATGTCTCGAGCGCGGTCTTGCAGGCAAGCCGTTCTACGCAAAGTCGTTTGAAGTGGCTCCACTGCATACCGCAGCGACGCTATTGGAGTGGCGTGACCAACTCTATATGGGGGGCTGGAACGGGCACAGTGTGCCGGGGGCGTCACCGCGCTTGAAAACCCTGATTGATATCGAAAAGGCAGCGGCCTCGCTGATAGCGGATAACGTTGGCCAGCGCCTTCAGCGGGTAATCTCGGTGCTGACAAGTCAGAACGTGCGGGTGAGCGAGATCCACCTGCGGGATACGCTGGAACTGCTTCCCCCCCTGTTGCAGCAACTGCTGTGTATCCTTCGCGATCATCATGGTGTGATCCTGAAAGAGGAGGTGGAACTGACGCCCGCAGCCGATGCAGGCAGTGATCTCGGCAGGCTGCAGCGCCGCCTGATTGAGCCGGAAGCGACTGGACAAATGACGTTAACGGGAGACGGCAGTCTGGTAATGATTCAGGCACCGTCGGTGCAGGTGGCGAGCTACAGCCTTGCTCAACTCATCAGTGCCTATCAGGAAATTACGGATACCCTGCCGGAAACTGCCATTCTGGCTGAGCATAGCGGCAGAGCGATCGATGCCGCCTGTGAAAGCCAGGCCCTTCCGCGCCCCGGTTTCTCCAATCTGTCGCCCTGGCGGCCCGCCGCGCAGGTACAGCAGCTGGCATTTGAATTGATGTGGGATCCGCTGGACCCCCAGGCACAGTTAGAGTTTCTTACCCACCCCGTAGGGCCTCTGCCTCGCAAATTGAAAGCGCGGTTGGCGCAAGAGGTTGCTGAACATCCCGGTATTGGTAGCGAGCGCTGGCAGCAGATTATTGCCTCCGCTGTGGAGGCGCTGGCAGAGGAGAGCCCCGAAAAGGCCGTTCGGCTGCAGGAAAATATTCAGCAGTGGCTGGAGCCGATTCGCTATAACCCTGAAACTGGCATGCCACTGGATATCGCCCAAGCGCGCGCAGAGCTGGTGTTTGCCTGGCTGCAACATCGCCATAGCGCTGAAGTGAAGGAAACGGGGCAGGAGCATACGCATTTTGCTCTGGCCCTGCGCCAGGTCAGCGATCTCATCAACGCCTTGGGCCGCCTGGGTCGGTCAGGAAAAACGAACATCGGTCGCGAAGAACTGCGTTTGTTGATCGGCCAGTCTCGCGGTGCCGGCATTGACCTGATTGATCGAGCTGCTGAAACCATCGCGCCATCCAACCCGCTGCAGGCACTGGAAACCCCATCAGCAATCTCCGGTGCGCCCGAACTCGTTGTGTGGATGGGGCTTGCTCCGGTAGCGGACCTCAAACGTGCGCCCTGGTTGCCTGCGGAGGTAAAAGCGCTGGCCGATGCCGGCGTCGTGCTCTGGTCGCAGGAATGCGAGCTGGCGCTACAGGGCAATCACTGGCTGCGGCCATTGATGCGAGCGAGCAAGCAACTGTTGTTACTGCCGTATGCGGATTGCGAAGGCCATCACCCGGTACTCGACCTTATCGCCGCAAACTTGAAAGGGGGGCTGGGAAGCCTGGCCCCGCTGGCTGCGACGGAAGTGCTACTGGGGGCGAAAGCTGTACAGCTTCTCGACGTACCGATCTCTGCCGATGCTTGCCTGATACCCGCACTGCCGCTACCGAAAAAGCAGCGCTGGTGGCAGTTGCAGGACGTCGAATTGCCCAAGCGGGAGGCGGAATCTTTTACCAGCCTGGATCAGTTTATCAACAGTCCATATCAGTGGGTGTTCCGCTACGGGGCACAGTTGAAACCCGGTGCCCTGGCGGAACTCCAGGATGAGCGTCGCCTTAAGGGAAATCTGGCGCACATGCTGTTCGAACAGTTTTTTACCGAGCATACGGATATTCCTGCGATTGACTGCAGTGCGGTAGAGGACTGGTGCCAGAAATCCCTCTACGCGCTGCTGCCGCTCTCCGGTTCAACCATGCTGTTGCCCGGCCATCGCGCGGAGCGGGAACGTTTTCTGATGCAGTGTGCGGGTGCGCTTGCGCAATTGTGTGAGCAATTACAGGCGGCAAGTGTTGTTAAGGTGGCGATGGAGTCGCCCCAGTCTGGTGATTTTATCGGTGGTCAGTTGCGCGGCAGTATCGACCTGCTGGCGACCAATGTGGACGGCCACGAGGCGGTGATTGATATCAAATGGAGCGGCTATAAATACCGCAAGCAAAGCTGGGAAGAGGGTAACTACTTGCAGCTGGTGACCTACGCGCATCTGCGTCGTCAGATTACCGGCCGGATCCCCGCATTGGCGTACTTCACCGTATCGGAGCGCCAGTTACTGAGTAATAGCGTGGAATATTTCCCTAAAGCGCAGTTGGTAGCGGATGTGGATAACTTGGCCATCGCCGAGTATTGGAAACAACTGGAAGACACCTGGAAATGGCGCCGTGAACAATTGGGTATGGGGCGCGTGGAAGTGACCGTGTCCGGAACCGAGCCTACCGAGGAGTCTCAACCGGATACCGGCGTGGATATTCCGGAAACCAGCGATACCTTCAACGACTACGCGGCACTCACCGGCTGGGAGGAAAACGCATGAGCAGCACCATCGCCCCCAACATCGAATTTATCAGTGCCGGTGCCGGTAGTGGTAAAACCTACACCCTGACCAAGCGCATGGGCGAATTGTTGTCAGGTAACGTCGTGCAACCACGCGGGGTAATGGCGACCACCTTCACCAAAATGGCGGCCAGTGAGCTGAAGGAGCGAGTGCGCCAGAGTCTGCTGGAGAGCGGCAACAACGCCACCGCCAACGCCATGGGGCAGGCGATGATCGGCACCGTCAATAGCGTGTGCGGCGCGCTGGTGGAGCGCTTCGCGTTTGAAGCCGGCTTATCTCCTAAGCAGACTGTGATTGAAGAAGAGGGCGCGGCACAGCTGTTCAACCAGGCACTGGATGAAACACTGGAAACTGATATTCGCATCATCGGAAAGATGCACGCGTTGTCTGATCGGCTGGGACTGGTCGACAGCAAAACCAACCAGCCGCTATGGCGCGGGGAAATTCAGAAAATTGTCGATGCGGCGCGCAGCAATAACCTGGGACCGGAGGACTTACGTGCGGCCATCGACAACAGTCGGGACTCGCTATTCTCATATTTTCCCCCTCCCACAAAGCGGAATCTGGATAATGAACTGCTTGATGCGATTGATAGCGCGACCAGTCAATTTAATCCCACGGTAGATAAAACCAAAGGCTCCAAGAAATACTTTGCCGACCTCGAAATTATCCACAGGTCGCTGGCCGAAGGCCGTTTGAGTTGGCCTGGCTGGTTACGCTTGTCCAAAGACCTACCGACGGCGAAAAGCCGCCCGTTGGCAGAATCTGTGCAGATGATCGCCAGCGATTACGACAAGCACCCACGATTGCGGGAAGACATCGGCGAGTTTATCCATCAGATATACACCATCGCCGCCGACAGCCTGGACACCTATCGCCGGCTTAAAACCCGCCTGGGGGTGGTGGACTTCGTTGATCAGGAGCAGTGCCTGCTGCAAATTCTCGAGCTCCCCGAGGTGACCGACGCTCTGCGTCAGGAGCTGCAGTTACTGATGGTGGATGAATTTCAGGACACTTCACCCATCCAGCTAGCCATCTTTATCAAGCTCTCCGAACTGGCGGACAGGGCGATCTGGGTAGGGGATATCAAGCAGTCGATCTATGGCTTCCGCGGCTCAGATCCTTCCCTGATGCTCACGGTTATCGATCACCTGAAAAATCAGGGCGCTACCATCGATGTGCTGGGTAAAAGCTGGCGCTCGCGCCCGGAGCTGGTCGAATACATCAATGGACTGTTTGTACCGGCCTTCGCCAATACCATTCCTGAGCAGCAGGTCGCGCTGGAGCCCGCGCACCAGCCGCAGCTGAAAACACCTGCGGTCGAACACTGGCAACTGGAAGGCAGCAATAAAAAGAATCAATACAGTGCACTGGCCGCCGCGGTACAAAAATTGGTGGAATCCGGTCAGCAAGTTCTCGATAGTCGTACCGGTGATCCTCGCGCGGTGACTTATGGCGATATCGCCATTCTCGCGCGCAGCAATAGCAACCTCGCCAGTATGGCGCAGGAGCTGAGCGCATTTGGCATTCCCGTCAGCCTCAGTCGCGCTGGTCTCATGGCAACACCGGAAGCGGTATTTGCGGTGGCCTGCCTGCGCCGGCTCGCCAACCCGGCCGATACCCTGGCAAGCGCTGAGATTCGGGCCATGAGCCAAGGCGAGGCAGTAGAGGAGTGGCTGGCGGATAGGATCAACAGGGTACAAAGCGACGAGGGCTTGCACGAGTGGGGTGAGGATACCGTACCCGCCCTGGCGGCCATTGCCGAACAGCGCCAGCGCCTGCTCTACCTCTCGCCGGTGGAAGCATTGGAACAGGTGCTGCTGGTGACCGACGCCAGAGCGCTCGCTACCCGCTGGAGCAAAACGCTGCTGCACGCAGAGCTGCGCCTGAAAAACCTGGAAGCATTGCTGGCACTGTCGGAAAACTATCTTGACCACTGTCAGACCCAGAACCGGGCCGCCACCGTGCCCGGATTGATCCTCTGGTTTCAGCAACTGCAAAAAAACGAGCAAGACAACCAGGCAACGCCGGATAAAGGCGCGGTAACCCTGCTCACCCATCACCGCGCCAAAGGCCTGGAGTGGCCCGTGGTCATCGCCAGCGACCTCAGTGCGCCGGTACGCCCGCGTATCTGGGGCCTGCGGGTACAGCCGAATGCAGCGGGTTTTGACTTTAATGCGCCGCTGGCGGGGCGTAGCCTCTGCTACTGGCCAAGCTTCTTTGGTGGCCAGTCCAAAGACGTTTCGCTCAAGGCAACTGTCGAAAGTGGCGCGGACGGCAAACAGGCCTTGGCCGATGCAACCGAGGAAGACAAGCGCCTGCTCTACGTTTCCCTGACACGTGCGAGAGATCACCTTGTTCTGGTCAGTACACAAAAAAGCCCCACCAAATCGGACTATGGCTATTGGTGGGACTGCGTCGATACCCGTTTACTGCTGCCGGAATCCGATTCCGTGACCCTGCCAAAAGGCAAGACAGTGGCGACTAAGTTTGCGTCTCAACCAGAGGCAGAGAGTCCTTTCATACCCACACAGGAGCCGCTCCACTGGCTGGGCGCTGGCCGGAAGGTGCAAACTGCGACCTATTTTCCCCGTTACCTGACGCCTTCCGCCGCAGAACCCCTGGCGCAGGCGAGCATCGGTGACAGCCTGCAAATCGGCGAGCGTATTGCCCTGCACAATGGCCCGGATATCACCCGCCTAGGTGAAGCCGTACACGCGGTCATCGCATCAGCGGTTACCTGTGGTGCGACCTCCGTCGAAATGACTGAGCGTGTACTGGCCGATTACGGCATGCGTGAATTCATCACCGTACCGGAAGTCGATGCGATGGTAGCGAAATTCCTCGCGCGCATTCAGGAGCAGTTCCAACCCGAGCAGTGTTGGGCCGAGGTGCCAATCCAGTACACCAATAGCGATGGCCAGCAACTGCAGGGCTTTATCGACCTGCTGCTGGAAACGGAACAAGGTTGGATCGTAATTGACCACAAGAGCTCCCCCCGCGCTCGCAGCGAGTGGGAGCCTGAGGCTTTGAAGTATTCCGGTCAGCTGGATGTTTACCGACAGGCACTCTTGGCAGCCACCGAGAAACCAGTGCTCGGCTGCTGGATTCACTTCGCAATCACTGGCGGGTTGGTAGAGGTCAAGCTGCCGCAAGCCGCTAAAGCGACGATGTGATCGCCTTGCATGACACATCACCGCATGCATGTAGAAATACATGACAACCGCACTCAAGTTCGGTAGCTTGTTTGCCCGGGTTTGTGATGCAGTTCGCGCTTTCGCCGCGCATGTAGCCACCTCAATAATTGAATAAAAATCACCCAAACAGGAAGCCTTCACGCAATCATGGAATTCGCGCAATTACTGAAAGACTTTGGTGTCGATGACGTTTCGGAATTGGAAGCAACGTCACTTGCCTTTGTTCACGAAATCGCCAACACCCTGTTCGAGCCCGGTACGCCGTTTGATGAAAAACTTTCGGACCTGCGAAATATACCGGAGGTATCGGAAAGCATGCTTACCTGCAAGCTGCGCCTGCTGCCGGGAAAAACCCGCAGAGAGGGGCTGCAATACCTTATGCAGCAATGGTATCTCTGGCTCATGTATGAAAAACCGCGCTATGAAGGCATCCAACGCAGCGAAAGCGCCTTTGGCACAGAAGTGAAAATATTTGTTATCGGGCAGGGATCTGGCTGCTCCTTTACCTTCACTATCGTCGACCACGTCGCAGAAGAGGCAGTGGACGATTTTATCGGTGGCTATGGTGCCATCGACAATCCAGCGAAGTTTAAGATCTGACCATCCTGAGAGATTTACACCGTGACATTTATTTACATTGCTCTCGCCATTCTCTGGCTGACCGTAGGCATCCTCGCCATTCGCAATACCGAAGATTTTGATGGCATTACCTGCCTGGATGAAACGCCATTAATCTGGCGCTTAATCATTATTTTATTTGGCCCCGTAATCTTTTTAATTTACGAACGACACCTGTTTTACGCAAAGGCCGAACCCGCCGACGAGCATTTGAACATCAAGCGATAAGGAAAATAACAAGAATGGCAAGTAACAAGTACGACATTATCGGCGATATCCACGGCCACGCTGATGCGTTGATCGAACTGCTGGAAAAGCTCGGCTATTCAGAAACTGAAACCGGCTATGCCCACTCCGAGCGCAAGGTGTTGTTCCTGGGCGACTTTATCGACCGAGGCGAACAGCTCGCCCAGCACCGCAAGCTGCTGAACATCGTCATGAAAATGGTCAGAAATGGCCACGCCAAGGCTATTATGGGCAATCACGAATTCAATGCGCTTGCCTATCACACTCACGTAAATGGCCAGCCACTGCGTCCACATATCGAAAAAAACACCAAACAGCATCAAGCGTTTCTCAACGAATACGACAACGACCCGGAAGCCCGGGCCGAGGTGCTGGACTTCTTCTACACCCTGCCCATGTGGCTGGATCTTGGCGACCTGCGCGCAGTGCATGCCTGTTGGGATGCAAGCCTGATTGAACGGCTCGAAGACAAAATCAACGGCGCATACCTGACTCCCGAATTGATGGAGGAGGCCACCACCAAAGGAACAGACCTGTATTTGGCCGTAGAAACCCTCCTCAAAGGTGTGGAAGTACCACTGCCGAACGGCGTGACGTTCAAAGACAAAAGCGGTCACCCGCGCAGAGAGGTGCGGGTACAGTGGTGGAACCCCGCTGCCACCAGCTTGGGCGAGATCGCGCTGCCCCTGGGCGTGGATATCGGCGAGGCCGCCAATTTGCCGGTAGAGCAGGGTATTCCCTACTATCCCGAACACAGCGCCCCCTGCTTTATCGGCCACTACTGGCTGAAAGGTACTCCCGCACCCCAGGCCACCAATGTGGCCTGCCTGGACTATTCGGTCGCCGCGAGCGAGGGGGAACGTCAACTGGTCGCCTACCGTTTCAACGGTGAGCAAACCCTGAGCAAAGACAACTACGTGTCCGTGCGTCCCACGTAACGCACGACAGCAAAAACCGAGGTAACCGCCACCATGGCCGGAAAAGCAAAAACTGAGAAGAAAGCGCAGGGAGAAAACACCCTCGCCAATATCGAGAAAACCCTGTGGGCCGCCGCCGACAAGCTGCGCGCCAATATGGATGCCGCCGAGTACAAACACGTGGTGCTCGGCCTGATCTTCCTCAAATACATCTCCGACAGCTTCGACGAGTTCCGCCGCGAGCTCACCCAGCGGATTCAGGACCCCAAAGATGAACTCTACTGGGAAGATGCCAGCGCAGAGGATATCGAAGGCGAACTGGAGGACCTCGATCACTACCTGGCCGCCAACGTATTCTGGGTGCCCGCAGAATCCCGCTGGGGCGCCATTCAGTCCCGCGCCCGCGAGGCGGATATCGGCCGCACCATCGACAACGCCATGGCCGCAATCGAAAAGGAGAATTCCAGCCTCAAGGGCATCCTCAATCGCGAATACGGCCGCGAGCGTATGAAACAGGTGCGTTTGGGCGAGCTGATCGACCTCATCGCCACCATCGGCTTCAACGACACCGAGCACCGGGCCAAAGACGTGCTCGGCCATGTGTACGAATACTTTCTCGGCCAGTTCGCCAGTGCCGAGGGCAAGAAGGGCGGCCAGTTCTATACCCCCAAGTCCATCGTCAGCCTGATGGTGGAAATGCTCGAACCCTACAAGGGCCGCGTGTTCGACCCGGCCATGGGCTCCGGCGGCTTCTTTGTGTCCTCGGAGAAATTTATCGAATCCCACGGCGGCAAGCTGGGGGATATCTCCATCTACGGCCAGGAGTCCAACCCCACCACCTGGCGGCTGGCGGCCATGAACATGGCCATCCGCGGCATGGATTTCAACTTCGGCAAAGAGCCCGCCGACAGCTTTCACAACAACCAGCACCCGGACCTGCGCGCCGACTATGTGATGGCCAACCCCCCGTTCAATATCTCCGACTGGGGCGGCGACCAGTTGCAGGGCGACAAGCGCTGGCAGTTCGGCACGCCGCCCGCGGGCAACGCCAACTTCGCCTGGGTACAGCATATGCTGCACCACCTGGCGCCCAACGGCCGCGCCGGTATCGTGCTTGCCAACGGCTCCATGAGTTCCAATACCAATAACGAGGGCACCATCCGCAAAGCGCTGGTGGAGGCAGACCTGGTGGAGTGCATGGTGGCGCTGCCGGGCCAGCTGTTCACCAACACCCAGATCCCCGCCTGTATCTGGTTCCTCGCCCGCAACAAACCGCGTAAGGGCGAAGTGTTGTTTATCGACGCGCGTAACAAGGGGCAAATGGCCAGCCGCGTGCTCAAGACCTTTTCCGATGACGATATCACCGCGATCGCCGAGGTGTACCACCAGTGGCGCAATGGCGATGAGGCCTATGTGGATGTGCCCGGCTTTGTGAAACGCGCGACGGTGGAAGAGATTCGCGGGCACGAGCATGTGCTTACGCCGGGGCGCTATGTGGGGGCTGCGGATGAGGAGGATGATGGGGTGCCGTTTGCAGAAAAGATGGCTACATTGACCTCAAGACTGAAGAAGCAATTTTCCGATAGCACGTTGCTTCAGCGAGAAATAGAGGAAAAACTTGAGGGGCTAGGTTATGAGCTGTGAATGGCCGCTCGTGAGTATCGATGACATTAAAGCGAATTCGAAAAATGCTATCGCAATTGGTCC
Organism: Microbulbifer bruguierae; assembly: GCF_029869925.1. Taxonomy (NCBI): domain Bacteria; kingdom Pseudomonadati; phylum Pseudomonadota; class Gammaproteobacteria; order Cellvibrionales; family Microbulbiferaceae; genus Microbulbifer; species Microbulbifer bruguierae. The sequence goes on from NZ_CP118605.1 coordinate 3,898,701, forward strand.
ATTCGGCTCCAGAATGAAAAGCGACTGCTATGTCGAAAGCGGAGTTGCAGTAATCCGTGGAACGAATTTGTCAACTGACCCAGAGTTCGTGGGCGATTTCGTTTATATCACGGAAGAGAAAGCTGATGAACTCGTTGGCTGCAATGTGTATGAGGGAGATTTAGTCTTCCCGCATCGTGGGGCTATTGGTGAAGTGGGTATTGTTTCCGATAAAAGTAGATACGTTTTATCTTCAAGCTTAATGAAGCTCACGTGTAATCTTGAGTTGGCTAATCCACAGTTTATATATTATTTTTTCAAAAGCCGGATTGGCCGTTACGAACTTTTAAAAAACGCTTCCCAAGTTGGGACTCCGGGAATAGGTCAGCCATTATCTTCTTTGAAGAGTATTAAGCTCAGACTGCCCCCATTAGAAATTCAAGAGGAAGTTGCTGCCACGATTGGGCAGTTAAATTCGAAGATATCGCTCAACCGCCGCACAAATCAAACTCTAGAACAAATAGCCCAAACCCTATTTAAAAGCTGGTTTGTAGACTTCGATCCGGTGCGCGCCAAGGTGGCGGTGCGCGAGTATTTCGAGCGGTGCGCTGCGGAGCAGGGCGAGCCAATGCCGTCCTCGGCCGACCTCGAAAAAGCCCAAAACAACGCCGCCGCCGCCACCATCGCCGGACTCACCTTCGATCCCGCCGATATTGACGGCACTCGCAAGTTGCTGGAATCCAAGCTGGCGGGATTGGAGGTGGAGCAGCGGAAGCAGCTAATGGAAACTGCTGCGCTTTTTTCTGGAAAAATAATGGAGCCTGGTAAGGACGAATATCCCGAAGGCTGGAGTTGGGGATACTTGTCTGAAGTTTGCTCCCTTAACTCGACATCTTGGACTAAGAAAAATGCTCCAAATCAAATTTGCTATGTAGATCTCGCGAATACAAAGAATGGTGAAATACATCGGGTTGAGAATTTCAATTGGGAAGATGCTCCGAGCCGAGCAAGGCGTGTTCTTAACCCAGGGGATACAATCGTCGGAACTGTCCGGCCAGGGAATCGCTCCTATGCCAGGATTGGACGTTATAATACTGGGTTAACTGGTAGTACCGGCTTTGCTGTATTGACTCCAAAGGCTCCACATTGGGTAGAGTTTTTGTATGTAGCAGCGACATGTGATGAGGCAATTGAAAGGTTAGCGCATTTGGCCGATGGCGGTGCTTACCCCGCAGTTAAACCCAATGTAGTCGTAGATGCAGAATTAATTATCCCACCTGATTCAGTCGCCGAACGCTTTAGTGCACTTATTAGTCCAATGTTCGAGAGGATAGACACAAACAATCAATCCTCGAAAACCCTTGCTGAACTGAGGGATTTATTGCTTCCAAAACTCCTTTCCGGCGAAATCCAACTAAACCAAGAAGCCCCACAAAAGGCCAGCTAATGTACCAAATCGACAAAACCGCCAATCGTATCTCCCCGTTACAGGAAAAGAAATTTTCCGAACTGGGCTTCCGCGAGCGCGAGCATCTGCAGGAGTGGATCGCCGCCAACCCGGAAGTGCTTGGGGAAGAATTGCTGATTATTCAAAAGGAGTTCGACGGCTTCGACGAAACCCGCGAGCGCCTCGACCTGCTGGCGCTGGACAAGCAGGGCCATCTGGTGGTGATCGAAAACAAGCTGGACGACTCCGGCCGCGACGTCACCTGGCAGGCCCTCAAATACGCCTCCTACTGCGCGGGGCTTACCAAAAGCCAGATCGTCGCCATCTACCAGCAGTACCTGGACAAGTACGAGCAGGGCGACAGCGCCCAGCAGCGGCTGACGGATTTCTTCGACGATATCGAATTCGATGAGCTCACTCTCAACCCCGGCTCCGACCAGCGCATCATTTTTGTTGCCGCCAACTTCCGCCGCGAAGTCACCTCCACCGCCCTGTGGCTGATGGACCACCGCATCCGCATCCAGTGCATCAAGGCAGTACCCTTCGCCATGGGCGACCAGCTGCTGTTGAATCTCGATCAGATTATTCCGGTTAAAGAAGCCGAGGAATATATGATTGGTATCCGAGAAAAGTCGGATGAAATTCGGGTGGAAGGTAGGCAACAGGCAAATCGCGAGGTTGTGCGTAAAAGGTTTTGGGACCAGTTTGTGCCGATGGTTAAGGCAGCAGAACTACCCGTGTTTACCTCCGTTGAACCGAGTGTATCGGCGTTTCTTATACACCACTGCAGCCAGGGCGGCGTCAAGGTGGTGTTGGAGTTACGGAAAGTTGAGGTGCGCGTCAAGCTGGAGTTTAAAGGGAAGGCGGGGATGGAGACCTTTCGGCATTTCGACAAGCTAGCTTTCTCTCAAAGTCTGGGAATGCAATATGAGGAGAAGCAGCTTAATGATAATTTTTATCAGTTCGTTATTGTCGAACCGGTAGATGGCTTTGAAGAAAGTGAGTGGGAGGGAATAAACACGTGGCTACTCGAAACCTTGCGCAAATTAGTCGCGGCGGCTGAGCCGGAGCTAAGAAATATTGGTGTGAATATCGCGTTTTGATCCACGCAGCCAAAAAAACAACAAGATAGTCGTACGGTGTTGTCATGATTAGTGAAGATCAGCTAGAAAACCTCTGCCAGTCCTGGTTCGAAGATATCGGCTACCGGGTAATCAACAACGAAGTTATTGCCCCGGACAGCGATGCGCCGGAGCGCGACGACTGGCAGCAGGTGATTCTGCGCCCGCGCCTGCGCGATGCCATCGCGCGCCTCAACACCTACCTGCCGGAGACCGCGCGGGAAGAGGCGTTTCATATCGTCACCAACCACGACGCGCCGCTACTGGCGTCCGCCAACCGCGGCTTTCACGAACTGTTGGTGAAGGGCGTAAACCTGGATATGGCGGGCAAAGAGGTGACCGAGGGCGTCTTTGTGCGTCTGTTGGACTTCGAAAACCCGGAAAACAACGACTGGCTGGTGGTACGCCAGTTCACCGTAAAGGGTGACCGTACCCGCCGCCCGGATATGGTGGTGTTTGTTAACGGCCTGCCTCTGGCGGTCATTGAGCTCAAAAACCCCGCCGACGAAAAGACCGATATCTGGGCGGCCTATAACCAGATTGAAACCTACAAGGCGCAGATCCGCGACCTGTTCGTGCCCAATGTGACGTCGGTCATTTCCGATGGCCAGGAAGCGCGCATGGGCTCGCTCACCGCCAACGAGGAGCGCTATTTACCCTGGCGGAGTATTACCGGTGCGCGGGATGAGGATGTCGGCAAGCTGGAGTTGGAAGTGCTGGTGCGCGGCCTGTTCTGCAAAGAACACTGGTTGGACTACCTGCGCCACTTCGCCATCTTTGAGGAGCACAAGGGTAAGATCATCAAAAAGATCGCCGGCTATCACCAGTTCTTCGCCGTGCGCGCGGCGGTGGTTAAAGCGATCGAGGCCCATCAACAGCACAGCAACCAGGGCGGTGTGGTGTGGCACACCCAGGGTTCCGGCAAGAGTATTTCCATGTGCTGCTTTGCCGCCAAGCTGGCGGGGCGCCCGGAGCTGGATAACCCCACCCTGGTGGTGGTCACCGATCGCAACGACCTGGATGGTCAGCTCTTCCAGACCTTCAGTGCTGCCAAGTCGCTGCTGACGCAGACCCCGGTACAGGCGGACAGCCGCGACAAACTGCGCAGTCTGCTTTCCTCCCGTGCATCCGGCGGCATCATCTTCACCACCATTCAAAAGTTCGCCCTGCTGGATGGGGAGAGCACTCACCCGGTGCTGAGTGAGCGCAATAATATCCTGGTCATGAGCGACGAGGCCCACCGCAGCCAGTACGGTCTAAAAGCCAAGTTAACCGAATCCGGAAAATACCAGTACGGCTATGCCAAACACCTGCGCGATGCCCTGCCCAACGCGGCCTTTGTGGGCTTCACCGGCACACCCATTGAAACGGAAGACAAAGATACCCGCGCGGTGTTTGGCGATTACATTCATGTGTACGACGTCGAGCAGGCGGTAAAAGACGGCGCGACGGTGCCGATCCACTACGAGTCCCGCCTGGCGAAAGTCGAACTGCGGGAGGATCAGTTGCCGCAGATCGATGCGGTAGTCGACGAAATCACCGAGGGAGACGAAGAGGCAGCCGGCGAGCGCTTTAAAAGCCAATGGGCGGCACTAGCCTCGGTGGTGGGCGCCGAGCCGCGTATCAAGCAGGTGGCGCAGGACCTGGTCACCCACTTTGAGAACCGCCAGGCCGCGCTCCCCGGTAAAGGCATGATCGTATGTATGAGCCGCGCAATCTGCGTGGACATGTACAACGCCATCACCGCACTGCGCCCGGAGTGGCATCACAAAGACCCGGACAACGGCGCTATCAAGGTGGTGATGACCGGCTCCGCTTCCGATCCTGCCGGCTTTCAGCCCCATCTCTACAGCAAGGACGTACTCAAGGACCTGGAAGGGCGGGTGCGGGATCCGGACGACTCTCTGCAACTGGTGATTGTGCGGGATATGTGGCTCACCGGCTTCGACGCACCATGTCTCCATACTTTGTATATCGACAAGCCCATGAAGGGGCACAATCTGATGCAGGCCATCGCTCGAGTGAACCGCGTGTTCGGCGACAAGCCCGGCGGTCTGGTGGTGGACTACATCGGTATCGCGGACGAGTTGAAAGCTGCACTGAAGACCTATACCGCCAGCCACGGTCGCGGCCGCCCCACCATCGACGTGCATGAAGCACTGGCGGTACTGCTGGAGAAGCTGGAAGTGGCGCGTGCATTACTGCACGGCTGTGATTACTCCGAATTCGCGACCCGTCCGCTGGAGCTGATGGCGCCGGTAATGGACTTTGTACTGGGCCAGGAAGACGGCAAGCAGCGCTATTGCGACACGGTCCTCGCAATCAGCAAGGCTTATGCCCTGTGTGGCACCTTGGACGAGGCGGCCGTGCTAAAAGAGGAGGTGGCCTTCCTGCAGGCGATACGCGCGGCTTTAACCAAGCGCAGTCAAACTGAGAGGAAGCTCACCGACACCGAAAAGCAGGCGCGTATGCGTCAGGTATTGAGTAACGCCATCGTATCCGATCGGGTTGTGGATATCTTTGAGGCTGTGGGCCTGGATAAGCCGAACATCGCCATTCTCTCCGATGAATTTATGCAGGAAGTGGCGGGGATGGAGCACCGCAATCTGGCGGTGGAAATCCTAGAACGCCTGCTAATAGGAGAGATTAAATCCCGCAGCGCTTCCAATGTTGTTCAGGCCAAGAAATACTCCGACCGTCTTAAAGACACTTTGGTGAAATACCAGAATCGTTCCGTGCAAACCGCTCAGGTGATCGAAGAACTGATCGCCATGGCCAAGGACTTCCGCGCTGCCGCCAACCGCGGTGAGCAGCTGCGCCTGAGCGACGACGAACTGGCATTCTACGAAGCACTGGAAGCCAACGAGGCGTCGGTGCGGGAACTCGGCGAGGAAATTCTGCGCACCATCGCCATCGAACTCACCCTGCGCCTGCGCAACAGCACCACCGTGGACTGGCAAGTGCGCGAGTCGGTGCGCGCCCGTTTGCGCATTCTGGTGAAACGTATCCTGAAAAAATACAAATATCCACCGGATAAGCAGGAAGAGGCCGTGGATTTGGTGTTGAAGCAGGCTGAAGTGTTGTCTGAGAGATGGAGTACTTGACGGAAAGAGATTTACTAATGGCGAGGAGTAGACTACGCCGTTGTTTCAATTATCTATAAGAATCATAAGGAATATTCGCTTTGTTTGACCTGACGAATGATGAGCAACTGAAACTGGCAATTGCTGCCATCGATCCATTCAAGCGAAGCCCTGACTGGCTGAGAAGCCTTGAACATTCTATTGCCTATGTTCAAGAGGCGGACGAGGCAGAGCGTAGTTCAGAAGCCTTTCACCAACATATCTGGGAAGAAAACCCGGTAAGTGACGTTGGTATGGGTACGGTTAACGTTAGGGGAGCCATTGAGAACGAGTCTTTTCGACGCTGGTTTGCCAGTAGGTCACTACAGGTTCAGAAAAGGGTCGAAGAGGACGGGACGGTCGCTATTTCTGATTTTTACGAAGAGTTAACCAAGGAAATATTGGCGTTTTCCGGTCGAAGGCCTCTGTTGAAAATTATGCGCGTTCTTGCGTTGCTATTTCCTCGTCACTTTACCACGATCGCAGACCTCGGGAAGGCATTGGCGTTTCACCGGGTCATGTTCGGAAAATTAAAAAAACCCGGAGCGGTGAAAAGACATTGGGACGTTCGCCAGCGTATTGATGGTCTGATTGGTGAAACGGACTCTTCGCCAAAAGCTCTGGCGAGACGGATGACGTATGCCTGGATATTGTATGAAAACAATGTGTTGGCCGAATCTGCTGACGAAGAGGTAAGCGAATCAGTTACGTCCGGAACACTAAAGTTGCATCCTCTACCTGCTGCACAGCGTCGCAAGGGGCTTACGGCAATTGGCGGCGGCGTGGGTGCTATCTCCAGTGCGCTCAGTTTCGTTGAAAATGAAGTGACGCGCGAAGAACTGATTGATCATTTGAGATCGGAATTCCCAGACTACAAAGAAAATTCTCTCCGGGTCATCATCAATGTATTGAAAAATGAATTTCATGTCGTTGAAGAGAAGGGTGGCATACTGAAGCCAACTTCGCGTGGAGTGAGTTTTCTCGAAAATGAAGATCCCCAGGAGCTGATCCCGCTACTGCTTACCAGGGTATTGGGCGTAGATCATGTCATTAAGGCACTGGAGCACGGCCCCTTACGCTGGATGGATTTGATCGAGCAGCTTAAACAGGTTAACTCTGGTTGGACTACCAACTATGCCCCGGGAGTGATTCTGAAGTGGTTGCGTGATTTTGATCTACTCAGCATCACCGATGATCGATCGTTGGCACTCACTGAGTCTGGCCAGTCCTGGGTAAAAGTGATTGACTGGGAGCCGGAAAAACTTCGGGTGGAGCAGGAGTTTGAGGAGAAGCTCGATACAGGTATCACCGGGCTGGATATTCACAAGCTCGACCAGGCTGATTTACTGGCGCGGGTTATTGGCGATACGGCTATTTCTTCCAGCCAGGTAAGACAGCTTCACCTGGGCCTTTGGTCCCACAAGCAGCGTCATTTTGCGATTATGGCGGGCCTGTCAGGATCGGGAAAAACCTTCCTGGCCCAGCGTTATGCCAAGGCTCTGGCCCAGGACTTCACCTCAACACCGGAAAAAAACGTGTATATCTTACCGGTGCAACCGGGCTGGTATGACCCATCGCCGTTATTTGGCTATGTTAATCCGCTAATGGCCGACAGTTATGTCCGCCCACCCTTGCTCGATTTTTTTCTGAGGGCCAGTCGCAACCCTGATCAGCCGTTTACCGTAATTCTGGACGAAATGAATCTGTCACACCCGGAGCAGTACTTCGCGCCGGTGTTGTCGGCTATGGAGTCTGGTGATCACTTGCGCCTGCACAATGAGGGCGATGTATTTGATGGTGTACCGGCTCAAATTACCTATCCATCCAATATGGCCTTTATCGGCACTGTCAACATGGATGAAACCACTCATGGTATTTCCGACAAGGTGCTGGACCGGGCCTACACTCTGGAGTTCTGGCAGATCAATCTCGATGAATACCCCAATTGGAACGCCTTCAATTTATCGGAAACCGATGTATCGCGAGCAAAGGAGTGCTTGGGTAGTTTGATGACGGTATTGTCACCAGAGCGGATGCACTTTGGTTGGCGCACGGTGGAAGATGTGCTGTCGTATCTGGAATTGGCAGCCAGGCACCGCGAATTTGATCTGGTTTCCGAGCTCGATAACGTGATCTACGCACGCATACTACCCAAGCTACGTGGATCAGAAAGCCAGCGTCTGCAAAGTACCCTGGATGCCCTGGTCACGGAACTTGCTCGCCTCGGCTTGCGCCGTTGTTGTGACAAGGTGCGCTCGCTCCAGCGTGATCTGATGGATACTGGCATGATGAGGTTTTGGCGTTGAGTAAAGGCCTGGAGGTCTTCGGGGATCAGAATGGCCGTGCAGTTCAGATTGGGACTTTCTCCAAGGGGACTGCGCTCAGCGGTTTCGAGGAAGGTCGGAATTACCTTATCGAAATTCCCGAATTCGGCGATCAACTATATGTGGATGATGCGCCTTTACCGCTAGATCCTCAGGGACGCTACTGGATGTGGTCTCCCGGCTTTTTCTCTGGAGAGGTTCTGCTGGAGCTGGAAGGTAAGAGCGGTAGCGTAAAAGGTACCTTCCGCGCGGATGTGTCAGCGGCAAATCATAAATCGGGGCGTGAACAATTCTTCCAGTATATTGACGATATTATTGCTTATGCTCCCGAGATGGTTACAGGTACCGAGCCGGCAACACACGCACTGGGAGGGAAATCTTCATCACCGCCCTGCGCCTGGATTCGCTACGCGCGCCTTAAGAGCTTCCTGAACCCTTTTGTTGACACGTTGCGACTGATCTGTGACAACCCAATGCAGTGGAACAGCTATCGCAGGGAGCAACTTCCAGTTCATATGGCGCGCAGAGTGGATGTGGCTACCGTGCGCCAACTGGCGAGTAACGGTGAGCTTTTCCGAGCTTTAAGCCATAAAGGTACTGCTGGTGCCGAGGGGACAACTGAGCGATTACCGGATAATCGCCTCAATGTGCCTTTTTATGAAACCAATTTGGATCACCCCGCCACCCGGGTGATTGCTCGCCAGCTAAAGGCTGTTTTGCGGCAGGTATCCTGGCTGATTTCTGAGTTCTCCAAACAGGGCAGCAGTGTATCCTCGGAAACGGAGACCGATATCTCTGCGAGATTGCCCAGGCGGCTTGTTTATCTGGAATCAGTGCGGAAGCACCTTGTCAGACTATCCCGCAGGGAACCTTTCTCCGTAGTCAGCAGCAGAGATCCCGGTGTTGCAGGTATCAACGCCATTGCCGGTAACCCTGAGTACAACCGTGCCCATCGATTGGGTATTCGTTTACTGAGGGATGGCGTATCCGATTTGCAGCAGGACGAACGTCATTACTTACCGCCAACCTGGGAAATATATGAGTCCTGGTGTTTCGTGTCTCTCGCTCAGGCGCTGGAAAAATTACTTCCCGATTTTTCCTGGACTAAGCGGAGAAATGTAAGCTCTGTTGGAATTTTTCTGGAAGGCGAAAGAGAGAACGAAAAATTACGACTATACACACAACTTCGGTGCCCTTCATTAGCGCGAGAAAATAATCTCGGCTACTGCTCCATCAGCCAGGAACGTCGCCCGGATTTGGTGCTGGAATATCGCTATGGTAATCACTCACGCTTCATCTGTCTTGATAGTAAATATACAGCCTCAAAAGGTGGGCTGCTGGCTTCTATGAGCTCCGCTCATATTTATCGGGATTCACTCAAGCTATATGGGGCAGCGCCGATATATTCACTATTACTTGCTCCTCAAGTGCATGAGGCCGGCTTGCTTGCGAAATTTGAATATATCAACACGCACCAAGTCGGTTGCCTGAAATGCTGTGATGAAAACGATGCAGTAGCTGTCGCTCGACAAGCTATACATTGGCTGTTATTCGATAGCGAAGCTGAGTTCGCGAAGGCCAGAAATTTAGAGGCTACGGCATAATGCCGACGCCGATAGTGCTCTACAGATTTCAATATCTTCATTTGCCCGCATCGGAGAATGACAGCAGGTTGGTAGTTAAAGCGTTTAGGTCTCGTGTCAAGTCTGCCATTGGGTCTACGAGCTCGTAGCCTTTCGCAGGTTCTGCCTTGAGTGATTTGAGTGCCGGCCCGAGTCCCAATAGCCAGGTTTTGAATTCGTAAGTGTAAGGCAGCTCCCGGATTAGGATGTGCAGTATTGGAACAGGTGTATGCTGCAAGAATGTGTGCACGGTAAGTGATTGCTTATCTTCTTCCCTGTGAAAACGCATCTCCGAGAGATGAATTGCAACGGGTCCTTCTATAACTAGCTCCAACTGACTTAGCCTGCCCCAGTTTCCGGGAATACGAGGAGCGACATTGGGGCTTTGATACTGGAGCTGAAATTTTGGCTCTACCAACGGGTGACTGTCTATGTCACCAGCGCTTTTAATATCAACTTGAAAGCGATGAAGTGCCATTTCTTCATAACAGTCGGGATTGCTGGCCGTAGCACATGTTAAATAGCTCACCTGTTCGCGGCGTATCATCCATACAGGGAAATAAACCTCTTCTGGGCGGGTTTGGTAATTGGCGGCGAACCCTCGACCTTCCTCCAGGGCACGTATGGCCAACAGTTCCACAAGTCGCATCCTCTCAGGGCTGGCATTGGGGTAGATACCCGGATAGCGCGGCACAAATTTCAATCGGTCAACCAGCGTATCTAGGGTCTGGTCGGATTGGCTGGGCATGATTTGTTTTTCTAGCGCCTCTTGCTCGAAACGAGGCAAAAAGAATCGGTTGAATTTGTCTACCAATAATAAGTGGAAGCGTTTGCTGCGGGGGTTCACCAGGCGCGGTTCTTCTTTCAGCGTATATCGGCGAGCGGTGCCATTTGGTGGCGTGTCGGATTCGATATCAACACAACGTTTCCCGATTGGTTTGCTGCTGTCCACATGCCAGACACCGCCGTGCTCACTGTTGTATCGCCGCACAAAGGTTTCTGCCTGGTCTTTGAATCTACGGGGGTGCTGGGACAGGCTGGATTTCTGGATGATTTTTTTCAGTGCTTGGTTGAGGCGTATCCCGATGTCGTCATCGGCCCGGTATAGCTCCCACAGGAGCATGTACTTTGCCTCGTTATCAAATTCTGCCCTCAGATACATGCTGCCCCCAAAACCTACGATGATGTCCGTAGGTTATCCGCGGATACTGGCGGGGTCAAACAGGGAGATGACATATGGCTCGACAACTTCTACGTGACCCCAAAGGCCAGCTACTGGGCTGGATAGAGCGTGAAGCCTCAAGTGGGTATCTGCTGGCTTACCGAGCAGGTGGCAATGTATTGGGATGGTATATACCCAATTTTGGGCCGGGCGGGCGAACGTTCGATAGTCACGGGCGACCCTTGGGGCAGGGGAACCACCTCAGCAGTTTGTTTTATCGATAATAAGGAGAGGCAGAATGAGCGACGTCATGAGCTTAGATAGTTATCAACAAGCAGTAGACAAATGGATAGAGGGTGTTGGAAGCGACTATTTTGAACCGCTTACCAATGGCTGCATGCTCTCGGAAGAGGTCGGAGAGGTAAATAGATTGCTTTGTCGACAGTTTGGACAGCAACGCTATAAGAGTGGGGAAGAGCCTGAGAACTTTCAGCGCGCTCTCGCAGATGAGCTGGCAGACGTCATGTTTGTTCTTACGTGTATTGCCAATCAGCAAGAAATCGATCTATCAGAAGCTCTGCTGCGTAACTTGCAGAAGAAAAATGCCCGAGATCGCAATCGATACGCCTCTTCTGAAGATAAGGAGGTTGCCCATGCCAGGCGTTGACCAAAAGCCTCTGATTCCGGAGGCCTTTATTTTCCAGAGTATAACTATCCGGGAGGCGGTCGCAGCAGAGTATTGGCGAAAGGACGATAGCCTGGAGGTGATTGTGTACGCACGGCCGGAGAATTGTATTCTCAACGGAAATAGTCCATTGCCAATTTCTAGTGAAAATGAGCTGACATTCGAGCTGATTTTTAATGGTGTTGATGCCTCATACCGGGGCGTATCTACCAGAGGGCATCGGAACCTCCCTGTTTTTGATGATTTTGTCGAAGGGGAAGAGGTTTTATTGATACCAACTATTAGCTCAGAAGAAACTCGACCTTTGGCTGTCCCCTGGTGTCCGAATAAAAAACCAGAAACGGTTCGTATCTATAAACAGATCGGGCTCTGGTATGACGACGAAGGCTACTCAAATCCACCGACCGCCAGTATCTATTGTAAAGAGCAGTTTCATTATGTGAGAAAAGGGAAATCCTTTCACTGTGACTTCCTTTGGGATATTCGTGCGACATCTGCCTATGGATATATTTATCACGATGGCTGAGTAATAATTTTTAGTGGCGGATCTATACCTCTAGCTGGCCGTCGTTGGCTTTGGGTTAGTAGAAGTTTGTTTGAAGTCGATTTGGTTAAATTCTGGAAAACATGAATAGAAACGAGTTTTTAAGTTCTCTCTGTGTAGATGATTTCATTTCTTGGTTGATTGAAAAGGTGCCAACACTGGAATTTGAGTTAAATTTCGCACAAAGCAGGTACGTACCAAGTGGGTTGAATATGACGGTATTGGGGCTCGAAGAAGTTTTATCCAATTACTGTTGGTCTGCTTACTGGGACGCTGAAGGCGGGGAGCGTGTTCGCTCTTCGGATTGGAAAAGTACTCGTAGTTCTCTTGAAAGGCTTAGTCAGTGGATGCAGATGGCTGTTGAGCAAGATGATGATCATTCCTGCTACTTAGCCTGTCTAGCCATTCTTCAATGGGGCGGAGTCAGGGGAGCCAAACCGTTCCTAAAGGGGCTGTATGAGAATGGTGATTTGATTAAATATTTTTCTGAATTGGTGCCGTTATTCGATTTGACGGGGCATCAGAGCTACACCGCGTTAAACTCTGAAAACGTACTACGTTTCGATGCTGGGTTGACAAAAATCCATTCGTTGCTCGATAAGACTGGTTCACCAATTTACGATAGCCGGGTTGGTGCTGCAATGGCAATGTTATACGCACTATATTGCAGTGACCGCGATTCCGATCCTGAACTTCTATGTTTCCCCTCAGGTAGTGCGAGAGGTGACCAAATTAGAAACCCAGCAGCCCTAGGCTATCAGTATGCTCCTCAGTTTTTTACCACCGATGTAACTGATGAAAGTTGGGCGCAATGGCAGCTCAAGTTGGGATGGATTATCCGGGAGACTTTGACTCGATGTAATTGGTTTTCTGGCGAAAATGATCTCAGAGCAAGATGTCATGGCTTTGAAGCTGCTCTTTTTATGATCGGTTATGACCTGAGATGTTTCGAGTGTAATAATGAGTTTGCGCTGGCATAATTTAGTGGCTAATTTTATTAAAAAATGTGTTACGGGGGATGCTTATGGTGCTAAATTTTTCTGATACTACGAGAGGTGGCGGTAACGCCAGAGAGTTTTCTTGCCGAATCGGCGAAGGTGAAGTAAAGATTTTATCTGAATCAGAAATAGAGCATAGATATTCTTATTGTGAAATTTTAGCAGCCATCGGATGGTTAGTAGGTAAGTTTGGCTTTGAGGCATTCCCGCTTGCCAATAATGTGGCAAAGTTGCCCAAAGGCGAAGAAAGGAATGGCCTTGGAAAGTCGCTCTATCTGGTTAAGAAAGATACGAAATTTGCTCAGGGTTCGAGTTACCTGGGAGTGGTTCTTGAGCGTATAGGCGCGTTTGAGTATGTAGAGGGTGGGCCGATTAGCTGGAGAATACATCCAGAAATTAGAGATATTTCGGATGTAATCGAGAAGCTGAATACCCCGAAAATCTTGGAAATCGGCTGAAAGTTTCTTAAGGCTTTCCAGACGGTAATGGTGAAATCTTGAAGTAAAATTCTTGGTCCCGGCTTCTAAAATTAAGGCCCCTTTGGGGCCTTATCTGATTTGTTATACGTTCTGTTTAAAATAGCCTAACCTTGGGAGACGGTCCATTCGATTCCCCGGCGGATACTGATCAGTCGAGTATCAATTACACATTCTCCACATTGTGATAAACCGCCTGCACATCCTCCAGGTCTTCCAGCATATTTATAAACTTCTCAAACAGTGCCACATCGTCACCGGAGATCTCGGTATACGTTTGCGGTACAAACTGAATCTCATCCACTTCAAAGTCGATCTCGCCAAACGCTTCGATCAGCGCCTGCTTGGCTTTGAAGTAATCGGTGTGTGGGGCGAATACGGAGAGTTTGCCGTCTTCGTTTTCGATATCGGTGACATCCACATCCGCTTCCATCAGCGCTTCCAGCACGGCTTCTTCATCGTCGTGCTGGAACACCAGGATCGCCAGGTGATCGAAGCTGTGGCTGACGGAGCCTTCGGTTCCGATCTTGGTTTTGGTTTTGGTGAAGGCCTGGCGCACGTCGCCGAAGGTGCGGTTGGGGTTGTCGGTCAGGCATTCGATGATGGCCATGCAGCCGCCGGGGCCGAAACCTTCGTAGCGGGCGCGGGAGAAGTCTTCGCCGGCACCGCCCTTGGCCTTGTCGATCGCCTTTTCGATCACGTGGGTGGGGACCTGCTCTTTCTTGGCGCGTTCAATCAGGCTGCGCAGGGCCAGGTTGCCGTTGGGGTCGATACCTCCAGACTTCGCGGTCACGTAAATCTCGCGGCCGTAGCGGCTGTAGACCCGGGCTTTCATGTTCGAGGTCTTGGCCATTGAGTCTTTGCGGTTCTGATAGGCTCTGCCCATGGGGTAATGCTCCGGTATCAAAGATAGGGGGCGATTTTAATGGGGACGGCCTAGGCAGCGCAATTTGCTTCAATGTTTTTGGCGACAGTGGGCGCTTTCTGGTATGTCTGGGTAAATTGCCCTCAGGACCTCAGCTCCGGGCGCCTGAGAATATGGGAGTATTTCATTCAGGCAGGTGGGGAACAGATTGCTGGCGTTCAGCGGATATTGAATTGACGGTCACGTTTTCCGTAGCATGGCCTTTATGGTTAGCACGCTGTCTGAGCCGGGATGTGGTGGCAAGTGCACCCATTTATTTAGAAAAAAACCAATACTTTGCGCGTTGATGGGGACTACAGGTTATGAACGCTAAATTGAACATTGGAATAAAAGTGCTTGCTGCAGCGCTGGTTACAGTATTTTTCAGCACTGGATGCGCCCAAAAAATAGGCAATGTTACCGCGTCGGAGGCAACTAATAATGGACCGCTTGTTACTGTTAGCGGTGGTGAATTACAGGGTGCGATGACCGACGGCATTCAGGTGTTCAAGGGGATACCTTATGCGGCGCCCCCGGTAGGCGAAAATCGCTGGCGTGAGCCGCAGTCATTCACCTGGGATGGTGTTCGCGACGCTAAAACCTTTGGCCATGACTGCATGCAAAAGCCGTTTCCGAGTGATGCTGCGCCACTGGGGGAAATCCCTGCGGAAGACTGCCTGTACCTGAATGTGTGGGCCCCAGAGAGCCAGGAAGAACCGGCGCCCGTGGTTATATGGATACATGGGGGCGGTTATGTGAATGGCGGGGCGTCTCCGGCAGTTTATGACGGCGCCGAGTTTGCAAAATCCGGTGTTGTGTTTGTTAGTTTTAATTATCGATTGGGTCGCTTCGGTTTTTTTGCCCACCCGGCACTTAGTGCAGCGGATGAGGGACAGATTGGCAACTATGCCTTTATGGATCAGATAGCCGCGGTTAAATGGGTGAAAAATAACATCGCGGCGTTTAATGGTGATCCGCACCGTATCACTATTATGGGGGAGTCGGCGGGAGGTGGGTCGGTGCACACACTGATGCAAGCGCCTGCCAGCAAAGATCTCATTCAGGGAGCCATCATCATGTCAGGTGGCGGTCGCTCTCTGATGGGAGAGCGCAGTCTGACAGAAGGCACGGAACAGCATCCATCTGCTGAGCAGATCGGGTTGAACTTCGCTGAAGAGCATGGAATTGAAGGAACTGGCCCGGAAACACTGGCGCAAATGCGAGCCCTGTCCGCCAACGATGTACTTGATGGATTGAATCTGACGGCGCTGTTTATGCCATCGAAAGGGAAGCAGACCTATGTTGGTGGTCCCTTGGCAGATGGCAAAATTGTGCTCGGAAGTACTCAGGCCATGGTGGAAAGTGGCCAGGTCGCAAAAGTTCCGGTCCTGGTTGGCACCACCAGCCAGGATATTGGATTCGGCATGGCTCCGGATAAAGAGACGCTATTCGGCGCTTTCGGGCCCTACGCAGAGGAGGCAAGACTGGCCTATGACCCCAATGATTCCCTTCCCCTGCAAATACTGAATTTCATGGTAGGCCAGGATCGTGGTATGCAAGAGCCTGCGCAATATTTCGCAGGAAAAATGACTGGGCTCGGACAGGAGGCCTATGTTTATCGGTTCTCCTATGTGGCGGAGTCTATTCGTGACGGCCAGGGCGCACAGCATGCAAGTGAAATTCCGTTCTTCTTTAAAACCATCGACAAAAAATACGATAGCCTGACGGAAAAAGATAAGACGGCCGCCGAGTTACCTTTTAGCTATGTAGTTAACTTCATCAAGACGGGTAACCCGAATGGAACCGGCCTGCGGCAATGGAAGGCATTTGATCCGAGTCAAAATAATATCCTGGACATTACCATGGACGCCGAAGCTGTCCATGGTACCGATCCATGGAAAGATCGGATGGAAGTAACGAGCAAGTATGCCGGATTGATGGCGAACCGCTGATTTTTGCCAATGGGCATCGAGAGGTTGTGGGTCTCCCTGCAAGCTTAATGTACGAAAAAGGGCCTGATAATTATCAGGCCCTTTTTCGTTCGGATTGCTTGTGTTGCCGATAGGACAATGGCTAAACCAGCCGTCGGCTGTATAGCGACTTCCAGCTTCAGCCTTCACTGCAAGTAAACGTGGAGAGAATTTTCCCTGGCGATACTGACCACACCCCCTGCTGGCGCGTAATGTATTCCAGTGCCTGCTCCAGTTTGGCGATACGGTGGGGCTGACCGAGCATCCAGGGGTGCAGGTTCAGCGCCAGAATACGCCCACCACCGGTCTGCTCCGCTTCTTTCAGTAGAAAGTCGCAGGCGTCGCACACCTGTTCCAGCCACGACTGTTCCGAGTGCTGGTTGTTCATGATGACGAAGTGGTCTTCCAGTTCGTTCGATAGCGGCATCGCCCAGAGTCCGCCGTTGTCGGTGTGGAAGCGGTAGGGCATGTCGTCGTTCACCCAGTCGCAGAAGTACTCTACTCCGTGCTCGACGAGCAGTTCGGGGGTGCGCTCGCTTTCGTTGCGGGCGGGGCTCAGCCAACCGGTAACCGGCTGGCCACTGGCTTCACGCAGGGTACTGAGGCACTCGGCCACCAGCGCGCGCTCTTCGGCTTCATCCTGGCCGCCGTAGTGCAGGGCGTCCATGTGTATGCCATGGGCCAGTATCTCATCGCCGCGGTTGGCAATGGTGCGCAGCAGCGCCGGAGCGCGCTCCGCCAGTGCCGAGTTGATCGCAAAGCTGGGCTTTATGCCGTAGCTGTCGAAGGCTTTGAGGAAACGGTAAATCCCGACCCGGTTGCCGTAGTCGCGCAGACTGAAGTGGCGCAGGTCCGGGTAGGGCATGGTCATACCGCCGGGCGCTGCAAAAGGTTTGCCCTGCTGGTTGAGGGGGAAGAATTGCAGGCACACGTTGACCCACAGGGCCAGGCGCTTGCCGTCCGGCCACTGCACGGCAGGGCGATCGGTGAGCATCGACCAGTCGTAGCGATCGTGGTCCATGCCGTAGCTGCGGCGGGGATATTCTAGGTGTTCTCTATCCAGTGCCATGGCCTCAGCCCTCCTGTGCGGCGATGGCCGCCACAGCGTTGTCGTAGTGGTGCTCGAGGTAATACTCGGCAATTTCCCGCCCGGTGGTCACCCACACGTCGGCGTGCCCGGTGATGTATTCCAGGGCTTCCTCAAAGGCCTTGAGGCGATGGGGGCAGCTCACCTGATAGTTGTGGGTGGGAATGCACATGACGGTGCCATTCTCGGCACCTTCCTGATACAGGCGGTCAAAGTTGTCCTTGAGTATCTGCCCGTAGCGTCGGGGTTCCACCTTGTTTACCACATAGGCGATGGTGTCATTCATCTCCAGGGAGTAGGGCACCGAGACAAAACGTTTGCCGCTGCGAACATTGATCGGGGTGGGCTGATCGTCGTGAAACAGGTCGCAGGTATAAATACCGCCGGCTTCGGCGAACAGGTCGATGGTGTGTTCGGAGTGGGACAGGGCCGGTGCCAGGTAGCCCGCCGGTTTGCGGCCAGTATATTGTTCGATGGTGTGTACCGAGTCCTGGATCATCTCCAGTTCCTGCGCTTCCGACAGGCCGTAGGTGTAGCGGGTGTTGTAAATACCGTGGCTGAAAAATTCCCAGTCCCGTTCCGCGCACATGGCGATGATTTCCGGGTGGTGTTCGCACAGGGCAGTGGACAGGGAAATCGAACCGCGCACCCCGTAGCGATCCAGTACTTCCATCTGGCGCACATGGCCGACGCGGTTGCCGTAGTCGCGGATGCTGTATCCCTGTGTGGCGGGATAGGGTTGTGGCCAGGCCTTGCGGTGTGGATTCGCAGGTGGGTTCAGTTCGTAAAATTCGATATTGGGCGCGACCCAGAAGGCCACGCGAGCGCCGTTCGGCCAGGTGATTTTGGGGCGGCCTTCCCAGGGCCAGTAATCGTAGAGTCCGGGGTCGGCTTTCATACGGTGGTCTCCGCCAGCGCTTCCTCGAGGTTCGCTTTGTGGCTGTCGAGCCAGTCGAACACTTCCCGCACTTCCAGCACGTCCGCATATTTGATTGCGAGATCGGTGAGATTCGCGAAGTGATAGGACTCGTGTTTGTCTGCGACGCACTCTTCCGGAACGATGGTGCGATAGCCACGGGACAGGGAGTCCACCGCGGTGGCGCGGATGCAGCCGGAGGTGGAGCCGCCGGTGATGATTACCGTGTCTACCTTGTGCCACACACACAGGGACTGCAGCTGGGTTTCAAAAAATGCTGAGGGCATTTTCTTGCAGTAAATCACGTCGCGCTCGCGATCGATGTGCAGGCGATCGTCGAATTCGCTGCGTTCGGAGCCGAACTTGATGTTTTGCAGGGAATCGGGGGTGTCAGTGCGGGTGCCCCAGATACCGCAGTCTTCGCCAGATTCCATATAGGCGACGTGGGTCCAGACCACCGGCCAGCCCAGCGCGCGGAATTTTTTCGCCAGGGTATCCACGTATTCCATCTGGCGCGGATCGGTTTCGTAGGCGGTCTTGAACAGGTCGGTGCGGGTGTAGGCTTTTTGTGGGTCGACGTTGACCAGGACGGCCTTGTCACCAAAACCGAAGCGGGCCCGGCTCGGGTTGGCTTTCAGTTCGGCATAGATCTCGCGGGCCGTCTTGTTGCTGCTTTCCATGGTGGCTCCCCTTGTGTTTTTTTGTGTCTTTCTTTTGGTTTTCTTGTTTGCTTTTTCTTGCGGTTTTTTGCGTTTTCTTCTTGCGTTTTTCTTTTCGTTGTTTTCCTGGATGGCCCTGCTGTCGGCAGGCGCAACTGGACGATCTCCATTCGCTCTTGCCATTCATTTGATATATAAGTATAACAATAAAACAATTCTGCCGGCATCGGCAAGCGGACCCTTGGTTCCGGCTGTCCCGGCTTTCCTGTCAACAGTACGTAAGTGGCGCACGAAAATGAACAATACGCTCCAGGGGGTGCGAATCCTCGATCTCACGCACATGCTGTCTGGTCCCTACGGGGGCATGATCCTGGCGGATCTGGGTGCGGAAACCATCAAGGTCGAACCTCTGCATGGGGAGGGTACCCGCAAGTTGCTGGCGACAGACCCTTCGAATTCTCTCGGCGGCATGGGGGCCTATTTCATCACGCTTAACCGTAACAAGAAAAGTGTCGCCATTGACCTCAAGACCGAGGCTGGTCTCGCCCAGTTCTACAAACTGGTGGAGGTGTCGGATATCGTACTCAGCAACTTCGGTGCCGGCGTGCCCGAGCGCCTTGGTATCGATTACGACACCCTGTGCAAGGTCAATCCCCGCATCATCACCTGTACCGTGTCCGGCTTCGGCTCGGATGGCCCCGGCCATAAGCGCCCGGCCTTTGATCAGGTGGCTCAGGCGTCTGGTGGAGGCATGTCCATTACCGGTACCGATCCGGAGCATCCGGTGCGCGCGGGCATTCCCATTGGCGACCTCGGCGGCGGCATGTTTGGAGTAATGGGGATTCTCGCCGCGCTGTACGAGCGCGAGCGCAGCGGTCGCGGCCAGCATGTGGATATCTCCATGCTCGATTGCCAGATTTCCCTGCTGAACTACATGGCCACCATGCATTTCCTGTCCGGGGAGAATCCGCACCCGATCGGCAACTCGCACTTCGTACACGTGCCTTACAACACCTTCCGCTGCGCCGACGGGTTTGTCGTCATCGCGGTGATTACCGATAACTTCTGGCAAAACCTGAAAGAAGTGGTGCCCTGTGCGGAATTTGACGATCCCGCCCTTGATGGGCAGCCCGGCCGTTGGGCCGCGCGGGACATGATCAACCAGAAACTGAACGAGATTCTCAGCACCAACACCTGCGAGTACTGGCTGGCGCTACTGGAGCAAAAACGCATTCCCTGTGCACCGGTCAATAGTTTCAGTCAGGCACTGTCGGATCCCCAGGTATTGCACCGCAAAATGGTGGTGGACCTGAAGCACCCGGATGGCACGAGTACCCGCGGACCGGGCAACCCGATCAAGCTTTCGCGCACCGGTGACGACGAGTACAGCCCGGCACCGCTGTTGGGGCAGCATACCTGCGAAGTATTCACTTCCCTGCTGGGCTACAGCGAGGAAGAAGTTGCACAAATGCAGCGTGATGGAGTCATTGCCTGATGGATGGGAAGGTTATTGTCAACGAGGTTGGTCCGCGGGACGGTCTGCAGAACCAGCCCAAAATACTCAGCGTCGCCGAACGTGTGCAGTTGGTGGAGGCGCTTGCGGCGGCAGGGGTGAATCATATTGAGGTCGGTGCATTTGTGTCACCGAAGGCGGTGCCGGCGATGGCCGGTACAGACCAAGTGATGACCGCGCTGTCATCCCTGCAGGGTATTTCTCTGAGTGCCCTGATTCCCAACCTGCGCGGCTATGAACTGGCGCGCGCCGCCGGTGTGGAGACCGTTGCCATGGTGTTGTACGCCAGTGATGGCATGGCGCAGCGCAATGTGAAAATGACCCGGGCGGAGGCGGAAGCGGATGCCGCGACCATCATTGCCCGTGCGGCGGAAGACGGTGCGCGGGTGATCGCCACCATCGCGGTGGCGTTTTCCTGTCCCTTTGATGGTCCCACCGATCCTCTGGTGGTGCGGGATATTGCCCAGCGTTTTGTCGCGCAGGGGGCCGAACGGGTGGTGATTGCGGATTCCATCGGTGCCGGCAATCCGCTGCAGGTACGCCAGTTAATGGATCCACTGGTGGCGAGCCTGGGAGCCGAGCGCCTCGGTTGCCACTTTCACGATACCCGGGCCATGGGGCTGGCCAATGTATTCGCCGCACTGGAATCCGGTGTGCGTTATTTCGATGCGTCCATTGGCGGCCTGGGCGGCTGTCCTTTCGCGCCGGGAGCAACGGGAAATGTGGCTACGGAAGATGTCGTAATGATGTTGGAGCAGATGGGGGTGAGCACGGGAATTGATCTCGACGCCCTGATGCGCGCGTCAGAATTGTCTGAAGTCCTCACCGGCACCGCGCCCGGTGGCCGCGCCAAAAGCTGGTTGAAACCCTGGCTGGAGAGGCGCCGATTGGCCGTTGGTGTCGCGTGATGGTTGTGATGGCTGGCGGTTCGGGCCTCAAGGCATACTGGCGGGAGTAGAGTGCGCAAAATGGCGAAAACACTGTTTGAAAAGTTGTGGTCCGATCATGAAATCCAGCAGTTGGAAGACGGCGATTCACTGATTTATATCGATCGGGTGTTCCTGCATGAGCGCACTGGCTCGGTGGCCCTGGAAAGTCTGTCCAGCGATGGTCGCGCAGTAAGAACCCCAGGGCGTGTGTTCTGCAGTATGGACCATATTGTCGACACCCTGCCGGGGCGAGGGGACGACACTCTGGTGCCGGCGGGCAAGGCGTTTATCCAGTCTACGCGTCAGGCATCGCGCCAGGCCGGTATTCACCTGTTTGATGTCAATGATTTCGATCAGGGCATCGTGCACGTCATTTCGCCGGAGCTGGGCATCGTCCAGCCGGGATGCACACTGGTCTGCCCGGACAGTCATACCTGTTCCCAGGGGGCGTTGGGTGCGTTGGCCTGGGGTATCGGTTCCAGTCAGGCGGAACATGCGATGGCCACCAATACGCTGGTGGTAAAAAAGCCGCGCAGTATGCGGGTTAACTTCCATGGAACACTGTCGCCGGGGGTGACCGCCAAGGATCTGATCCTGCACCTGATCGCGCGTTATGGCGCGGCGGGTGGTTCCGGTTACGCGATTGAATTTGCCGGTGAGGTGATTCGCAATCTGGACGTCGAGGCTCGCCTGACGCTGTGCAATATGGCGGTCGAGTTTTCCGCATTTACCGCCGTGATCGCTCCGGATCAGAAAACCATCGACTATCTGCAGGGACGGCGCTATGCGCCGAGTGGTGATAACTGGGGTGCTGCGCTGGATTACTGGTGCAGTCTGCACTCCGATCCTGGAGCCACTTTCGATCGGGAAATCGACATCGACTGCAGCGAGCTTGCGCCCTGTGTGACCTGGGGTACCAGTCCGCAACACGCCTGTGAAATTACCGGGAAGGTGCCGGATATCGCCCCCGGAGCCGGTGATACCGATCATGCAACATGGCGTCGCGCCTACGAGTACATGGGGGTGCAGGCGGGGCAGCCACTGCGGTCTCTGGCCATCGACGCCGCGTTTATCGGCTCCTGTACCAACAGCCGTATCAGCGACCTGCGGCAAGCGGCTGCGGTGTTGAGCGGTCGCCGGGTGGCAGAAGGCGTGCGTGCGATCTGTGTTCCTGGTTCCCAGGGGGTCAAGCGCCAGGCGGAAGCGGAGGGACTGGACCGCATTTTTATGGACGCGGGATTTGAATGGCGTGAGCCTGGCTGTTCCATGTGCTTTTTTGCCGGTGGTGAAAGTTTCGGTTTTCGCCAGCGAATTGCCACCAGCACCAACCGCAATTTCGAGGGGCGCCAGGGGCCGGAATCCCGCTCGCATCTGGCGAGCCCGGCCACAGTGGCGGCATCGGCGATCGCCGGCCACCTGGCGGATCCGAGGGACTATTTAGAAGGAAAGCCGGCGTGAAGAAATTTCAGATCCATCGTGGCGTGGCTGCGCCCCTGCTGCGAGTGAATGTGGACACCGACGCGATCATTCCATCCCGCGAAATGAAATTGGTCTCCAAAAAAGGACTCAGTGAAGGCCTGTTCGCCGGCTGGCGTTACACGGAAGTGGGTGGCCGTACGCCAACTGCGGATTTTGTCTTGAACCGGCCCGAATACGTCGGGGCCAGTATTTTACTTTCGGGACCAAATTTTGGTTGTGGCTCTTCCCGTGAGCACGCGGTATGGGCACTGTCGGAATTCGGTATCCGGGCCATCGTAGCACCGAGCTTCGGGGTAATTTTTCAGGGCAACTGCGAGCGCAACGGTATTTTACCGGTCGTGCTGGATGAAGCGGTAGTGCGTTCCATTGCCGAGCAGGTGGAGGAAGACCCTCAGCAGTGTCAGGTCACCATCGATCTGGAGCATCAGCAGCTGCTCGACCCACGGGGAAGGCAGCATCGATTCGAGATTGCCCGTTCAAGCCGCGAGATGTTGCTGAACGGACTGGATCAGATTGGCCTGACCTTGAACCGGTTGGAAGCGATTGAAAAGTTCGAAGAAAAACTGCGCGCGCGTCGTCCCTGGCTGTTCGAGTTTTAAAGACACAACGCCGCGAACCGGCTGACCCGCATCGGTGCGGGTCAGCTCAGATTTCATCAATGGTCAAATCCATCTGGTACTGGAAATGCTCTGGATTGTAGAGCACATGCATCAGGTCCCGCAGTTGTTCCTTGGCATCGTAAGAGCGTCTCACCATGCTCAATAGTGGTGTGCCGGGTTTGATATTCAGGGCAGCGGCAACGTCTTCCGGCGCCGAAACGGCACTCAGGGTCTGCTTTACATGGGTGATGTTCAGACCCTGTGTGCGGAAGATTTCCAGCCTTGGAGTTGAGGTGAGCTGGCGTGCCGTCGGCTTTTTCTGCAGGCCCACGGTCCAGCTGTCGTAGTAACCAAAGGGCTCTCCATCCCGCGAGCGCACGCGCACCATGCGCAGTGCGGTATCTCCCGCGTCCAGCGCGAATTCTTCACGCACTTCTGCCGGCGGTTTTAATTTGTCCAGTTCCAGCAGGCGTACCTCCGTCTGCCGCGCCATGCTTTCAATTTCCTGCAGCATACCCACCAGCGGAGCTTTTACCGGCCCCGGTGTGTATTTGAAAATCACGTGGGAACCCTTGCCCCGGCGTCGCTCTACCAGATTCTCCGCCGCCAGTTCATCCATGGCGCGCTTGGCGGTGATACGCGATACGTCGAAGGCTTCCGAAAGTTGTTGCTCGGTGGGCATCAGGGCACCGTTGGCAAGGGTGCCGTTGAGAATCAGGTTTTTCAGCAGGCTGTAGAGCTGGTAGTAAAGCGGGGAGTGGCTGCTAGGATCGAGGGCTTTGCGCTGGCGGGGGCTGATCAGTTTGTCGATGGTACTCATTGCTCTGGGACTGTACTCAGGAATATTAGTCATAATGTTATAGCATATAGAACATTGAGGCCACGCGGCGAAGGCCACTTAACCTCAAACCCCTGTTGATGTTCTATGTCTGCGCTACTCAGCCGGTTTCGAATCGGATCAGGGCTGCTGTTGGGAGTATCCGGTTGCAGAAGGGTTCTCGGTATTGGCAGTGCTAACAGCACCGGCCCGTATCCGGAATACCAGTAGCAAAACAAGTCCGCAAGTAAACGGAATCAAGCGCTCGAAGGCCTGTCCCAAAGTGTTCGGCGCTAGATACAGTGCAACCGCCAGCACAAACCCCGTGACCATGGACAGCAAGGTACCGGGAGAGCGCACGCGGATACCGGCCAGGCGCACAAATACCAGCGGACCAAAAGCCGAGCCGATGGCAACCCAGGCGAACAGCACACGTTCGAAAATAGTGGCCGGCAGCGCCAGTGCAACCCATGCAGAAAGTGCGCAGATTGCGACGATGGCGGCGCGGGATACCAGCAGCGGGCGCTCGGCAAAACGTTTACCCAGACCGAGATCCCAGGACAGGCTGGAGGCGCACACCAACAGCAAACTGTCAGCAGTCGACATGATGGCCGACAGCACCGCCGCCAGCAGAAGGCCGCTTACCACCGGTGAAAAAAGCAGCCCGGTGAGGTCGAAGAAAATAGTTTCCGGAGTAGGTGACTGCGGTAAGAGGATGTGTCCCGCGAGACCGAGAAAACACATCCCGGAAAATACCAGCGTATACCAGCCGATGGCGATCCAGCGCGCCTGCTTGAGCGCGCGTTCGTCGCGCAGGGCCATAAAACGGGTGAGCAGGTGAGGTTGGCCGAAGGTGCCGATACCGATAGCGAGGTTGCCGGCGATAAAACCGAGTATGCCGAGGCCGATATTGCCACCACTCAGACTGAGCTGCTGCGGACTGCTCACTGCAACCAGTCCGCTGCTGAACCCCTCCCAGCCACCTACCGCCACCCAGGCAGCAACCGGCAGCAGAATGGCTGCAACTGCCATCAACATTCCTTGCAGGGTATCCGTCAGGGAAACGGCCCAGAAGCCGCCCAGCAGTGTATAAATCATGATGATGGTTGCACCGATCAAAATGCTCTCGGAGCGACCCAGGTCGAAGGTGCTGCTGAAGGTATTGCCGGCCCCCTGAAACTGGGAAGAGATATAAACCACAAACGACAGGACGATCACTGCGGAAGCAAAAATTGTGATTCGCTTTTGGTTGCGGGCGTCGCTGTCGTGGGCGAGAAATTCGGTGAGAGTGATGATGTTGTGGGTGCGGCTGAAGCGCATCATGCGTGGGGCCACCCACAGCCAGGCGACGGCACAACCTACGATGGCCCCGGCGGCGATCCACAGTGTCGACAGGCCGGCGACATAGGCAATACCGCTCACGCCCAATAGTGTCCAAGCCGATGTGGCGCTGGCGGAATAGCTGATAGCCGCCACCACTGGCCCCAGATTGCGTCCACCCAAAAAATAATCTTCGCTGGTATGCGTGCGGCGCTGGGCCCAGATACCAATGACGATAAGCAGGGTTTTGTACGCAATCAGAGTAATCAGAACCGTAGTGGTATTCATGCGCGCTGTCCGTTTTTTACTGCCTGGATTTATTGCCGTCAGTAGTTATTACAGGCCGTATCTGGTGTTAAATCGCTCTTGGTAACAGGTATTGAATCTGCAAAGCCTGTGCCGAATCAGTCTTCATCCCGCAGCACGCCCGCAGCAACCAGTTCGTCGATTGCGGTATCGGTGAAACCCGCATTGCGAAGGGTGTCGCGGGTGTGATCGGCTTCCCGGGGGGGATCGCTGCGCAGGCCGAATTTGTGTCCTCCAATTTCGATCGGTAGTGCCGGTACCTTGGCGCGGGTGCCGCCGGGCAGGGTCAGTTCCAGCAGACCATTGGCGTTGAGCTGTGGATCGTCAAACAGGTCCTGGGGACGGTTGATCGGCGCGTAGGGCAGGCCGGTGCTGTCCAGCTTGTCGGTGAGTTCCTGCGTGGACAGGTGTCTAAAGACTTCGCTCAGGGCGGGGATGATGCGGTCGCGTTGTTCGAAACGGCCACTGTTGGCATCGAGGGAGGTGTCGTTGGCGAATTCCTCGAGCATGAATGTCTTGCACAGCAGCCGCCACTGGGTATCGCTGACGACAGCGACAAAAATTTTGTCGTTATCTGCGGTCTCGAAAGTATCGTAGACCCCCCAGGCGGAGCGGCGCACTGACATGGGGGGCGGTGCTTCGCCGGTGATCGCGCACTGCGCCATATGCTGGCCAACCATAAATGCAGTGGTTTCGAACAGCGCGCTGGTTACCTGTTTGCCCAGGCCGCTGTGGTGGCGCTCCTCGAGCGCGGCGAGAATGCCGATAACACCGAACATGGCCCCGGAAATATCGATGACCGATGACCCCGCCCGCATCGGACGATCTGGCAGCCCGGTCATGTAAGCCAGGCCTCCCATCATCTGCGCGACTTCATCCAGCGCCGTGCGGTGCTCGTAAGGGCCACTCAGGAAACCTTTCAGGGAGCAGTAAATCAGTCGCGGGTGTGCTTTGGACAGGGTTTCATAATCCAGTCCCAAAGCTTGCAGGGCACCGGGGCGGAAATTCTCGATCACGATATCCGCCTGGGCAATCAATTCCAGTACGACTTCGCGCCCGCGCTCGGATTTGAGGTCGAGGCAGAGGCTGCGCTTGTTACGGTTATACATGGTGAAATAACCGGATCCGGAGCCCTTCAGCCGGCGCGTGTTGTCGCCCTTGAGAGGTTCGACTTTGATGACTTCGGCACCGAGGTCCGCAAGGATTACCCCGGTGGCAGGGCCCATGACCATGTGGCTCAACTCGACCACTTTGATGTTCTTCAGGGGAAGTGTATTTGTTGCCATGTCGCCTCTGTCGGAATGCCGGTGATAAACGGGTTTGCGCAGTACTGTGAATAATGCTGGTTAATTTGGTATAACAATATAACATTAGGGTTAATGATGAGCTTAATGTCACAGTATTGCAAGGTGAATGGTCCGGCAGCGAAGAGAGGTGCAAGGTTGGAACAGATCGATATTCTGGTAAGTGAAGTTGGGCCTCGGGACGGTTTGCAGAGCCTGCAACAGATCATGCCGACTGCGGCAAAGTGTGAATGGATCTCCCTGCTGGCTGCAGCTGGTGTGCGTGAGGTAGAGGTGGGGTCCTTCGTGCCGGCGAGTGTGCTGCCGCAGATGGCGGACACGGCGGAAGTCGTGGCCCATGCGAAAACCATTCCGGGGCTGGACGTCGCCGTGCTGGTGCCAAACCTGCGGGGGGCGGAGAACGCGGTGAAGGCGGGGGCGGACAAAATCAGTATTCCCCTGTCTGTCAGCGAGACCCACAGTCTGAAGAACGTGCGCCGCAGCCACACGCAGATGCTGGAGGAAATCCATTCCATAGCAGAGCTGATTGCGGCACAGCCTGCAGAGCGCCGCCCGTATTTTGAAGTGGGGTTATCGACCGCATTCGGCTGCACTCTTGAGGGGCCAGTCTCCGAGGAGCTGGTTGTGCGGCTGGCGGTATTGGCGATTGAAGCGGGGGCTGCTGAAGTCGGTCTTTCGGATACTACCGGCTATGCCAATCCCGCCCAGGTAAGGCGTCTGGTAAAAAAAGTCTGGGATGCGGTCGGGCGCGAACGTCTCAACGGGGTGCACCTTCACAACACCCGGGGCCAGGGGCTCGCCAATGCGCTGGCGGCAATGGATATCGGCATTACCACGGTGGATGCTTCCATGGGAGGTATCGGCGGTTGCCCGTTTGCTCCGGGCGCCTCCGGTAATATCGTCACCGAGGATCTGGTGTTTTTGGTGGAAGCGATGGGGCTGCGCACCGGTATCGATTTTGACGGTCTGTTACGTGCACGCAATTATCTTGCAGGGGCTCTACCCGGCGTGGAAATTTTCGGATTTACCCCGGAAGCCGGGTTGCCCCGAGGGTTTCAGAACACCTGACGTGCAGGACGGGACCTAAGTGTCCCGTCAGTTTTCTTCCGTTTTTTATCTTTTCTCACGCACTGTCCGTTTGTCTCCATACAAGTTCTGTACCTGCAGTTTGATGAATGTCATGGAGCCCGGCGTTGCCTTCTTTTTAAATCCGGGCATAGCCACACTGTTTCAGGGGATAGATTGTTATGACAGATCCACAGGTGATCGTTGTCGGCGCCGGACCGGTGGGTACGGTCGCTGCGTACCGGCTGGCGAGTATGGGTATTGACGTATTGCTGGTAGAGGCGGGCCGCGACTGTGCCATTGATCTGCGCGCCTCCACTTTTCACCCGCCGACCCTGGAAATGCTCGATGAACTTGGCATGGCGGAGACCCTGATTGCCCGGGGGCTGAAAGCGCCGGAATATCATTTTCGCGAGCGCGCTACGGGGGAGCTGGTTTCCTTCGACCTGTCCGAGCTGGCCGATGAAACCCGTTTTCCCTACCGCCTGCAATGTGAACAGTATGTGCTGGCCAGCATGGTGGCCAAAAAGCTCGACAATCATCCGCGGGCGGAAGTGCGGTTCAATCACCGGCTGGTGTCTTTTACCCAGGATGAAAACGGGGTGGAAGTCGCCCTGGAAGGCCCTTTTGCGATTGAAAAGGTACGCGCGAAATACCTGGTGGCTGCGGATGGCGGTAATTCCATTGTGCGCAAGTGGCTGGGCGTCGACTTCGAGGGGTTTACCTATCCGGAGCGATTCCTGACGCTGTCGACCAAGGTGGAGCTCAGGGACTACATCGAAAACCTCGCCTGCGTGAACTACGTTTCCGACCCGCAGGAATGGCTTGTTTTACTGCGAGTTCCCAGCGCCTGGCGCATTCTGGTGCCGGCGAAAGAGGATCAGCCGGATGAGTGGCTGGTATCCGACGAAAAGAAAAACGAGGTATTCCGCAAGCTCATCGGGCGCGAAGACGTGGAAACCGGCCACCGCACCATATACCGGGTACACCAGCGGGTAGCAACGCGATTCGACCACGGACGTATCGGTCTTGTTGGCGATGCCGCGCACCTGAACAACCCTCTGGGTGGATTCGGTATGAACAGTGGTATCCACGATGCCTGGTGTCTGTGCGACAAGATCAAAGCCAATCTGGACAAGGGCCACGACGACACGCGCTTCGAAGCCTTCGATGCCGAGCGCCGCCCGGTGACCCATCGCTTTATCCAGGCGCAGACCATGCAGAACAAAAAAATGCTGGAACACAGCCCGGAAGAAAACCACGCGCAGCGCCTGCAGGAAATGAAAGATATCCGCAATGATCCGGTGCGCCGACGGGCGTTCCTGCGTCGCCAGGCCATGTTTGAAAGCTTGGAAGAATCCAAAGCCGCAATTCAGGAGTAAATGCCATGACTGATGCACTGGGTTATCGCGCTAAATTCGGCGTGCTTGGTCCGTCTACCAATACCATCGTGCAGCCGGATTTTGACGATCTGCGCCCGGCGGGTGTGACCAACCATTACAGCCGCATCATTATTCAGAACGCCGCGGCGATCTCCGATGAAACCTTTATGCAGGGAACGCTGGAAATTGATCGCTGCACTGAAGATGCGGTAAAGGGCGTGCTTACCTGCGCGCCGGATTACCTGGTCATGGGGATGTCCGCAGTAACCTTTTACGGCGGTGCTGAGGGTGCTGCGGGATGGAAACGCAACATTGAGGAAATTGCCGGGCTGAAAATCTCAACCGGCTCAGAGTCAGTGGTCGCGGCCCTGAAAA
This sequence comes from Microbulbifer bruguierae, assembly GCF_029869925.1. NCBI lineage: Bacteria > Pseudomonadati > Pseudomonadota > Gammaproteobacteria > Cellvibrionales > Microbulbiferaceae > Microbulbifer > Microbulbifer bruguierae. Next base: position 3,928,806 of record NZ_CP118605.1, read on the forward strand.
CCCTGGGTGGTATTCGCAAGGTTGCAGTCCTGTCTCCCTATTACCCTGTTGCCAACGCCGAGGTGGCGCGATTCCTGAGCGACCACGGTTTTGAAACAGTGCGCGACATACCGTTGCGTTGCCCCAGCTGGCAGGCCATTGCCCAGGTGCAGCCGCACACCATCCGCGAAGCCGTGAAAGAAATTGATGGCGATGATGTAGATGCAATCGTACAGGTGGGCACCAACCTGTCGATGGTGAAGCTTGCTGCGCAACTGGAGCTGACACTCGCCAAACCGGTGATTGCCATCAATGCTGCCACTTACTGGCATGCACTGCGTGCGTACGGTATCAAGGACCGCATGGCGGGTTGCGGGCGGCTACTGGAAGAGTACTAGCGCTCGGTGTGGCGAGGGAATTTCGCTGTCCGATAAATATAGATAAAAAGCCAACTCACGATTCAAGAGTATTTATTTGAATCCATTGTTTTCCTGGGCGTAGTCTTTGCTTCAGGACCCCACGATAACTGCATTCAGGAGGCCGTATGCGACCCCATGTAGAATTGATCGACGAGAAAGATCTGATATTTCACACTGCCGAATTGATGGGCGGAACCGGCACCGCGCGCCAGCGCAACCTCAGCTATGACGAGGAAGACGGATCGGCTTCCCTCAAGGTGCACTTTGATACTGATTGGAGCCGCCCTGCGGGTATCCACACCGCACAGACCGAATGGTATGTGCTCGAAGGTGAAGTAAAAATTGGTGACGAAGTCCTGAAGGAAGGCGGTTACTGGTGTACTCCAAAGGGCGTGCTGTGTCCGCCACTGGAAGCAAAAGCCGGAACGGTAATTCTCCTCTTCCGCGAGTATGGCGACTGGCAGTTTACAGAAGCCGACAAGAACGCGGATTTCGTGCGTCCTGATCAGGAACTGGTGATCAAGCGCAGTAATGAAATGGACTGGATCGACGTTGTGGATGGCAGCCCCATGCGCTTTGACCTGGGCGGTACCCCGGTGCCGGGTCTGTATATCAAAATGTTGTATCGCGACAAGGAAACCGGCTTTTACACTCGCCTGATCAAAGCCAAGCCGAACTGGCGTGAACACCCTTTGGCGCACCATCCGGTGTTTGAAGAGGCCTACACCCTGGAAGGCTCATTCAATTTCAACTTTGGTGAGATGGAGCCGGGTACGTATTTCTTCCGTCCGGCGCTGGTGCGTCACGGTGACTTCACAGCGGGGCCTGAGGGCACTGTATGGATCCTGCGCTGTGATGGCGACCTGGTAGATTGGTATACCGACAATGCACGTATGGAAATGCATGGGGATCCCGTCAACTGGGGACCGGAATACCCGCACACCGAGGCACCGGTACCTCTACAGCCAGTTCGCTCGCGTTCAATCGGGCCGATGAAAGATCCTTACTATAGCTAAACAAGACAGAGTTTCTCTTGCAATTGACTGTGTGAAATGTTGCATTTGGGGGGGGGCAATGCCCCCCTTTTTTATTTCCCCCAGTGAAATTCGCGGGAATCCGACAACTGGCATCCGCACCCGTTCACGCTGGTCTCCGTGACCAGAATTTCCAGCTGTAATCCGTAACCTGCTTTCGGGAATAGTGTGCTCTGGTACGCAGTCTTTGTATTGGTCTGCGGTTGCCAAAGCGGAGTGAATCGACAAGAATAATTTATTCTCAAAATGCCATTCCTGGTTACGGAACAGCCTGTTTATGCCGGTTACGAATTTCCCGTTTCCCGCGCTTGCCCAGCGCGCCCTGTTGACTGCCGCTATCTTTTTTACGGGCTGTAGCGAGTCCGCCGACCGCGTAAGTCCCGAACTCAGCTTGCGACAGAAAATCGCCCAGAAGCTGATGCTGGATGTTCGTTATTATTGCTCCGACGAACAGCGCCAAACGCCGGATGATGGCGCGGCGCCGCGCTGTGAGACGCCGGTAACGGTACTGCCCGATGATCTGCGAAAGATGATCAGCGAGAGCGACGTCGGCGGCATTATTCTGTTTGCAGATAACCTCGCAGACAGCGCGCAGATGGTGCGCCTGAATCGGGATTTACGGCGGGCGGCACTCGAGTCCAAAAGCGGCCTTCCACTTCTTGTCGGCGTGGATCAGGAGGGAGGGCGAGTGAACCGTTTGCCGAGGGATGAGGCTGCGGCCTTCGCCGGGAACATGGCGATCGGTGCCACTTATACCCGTCGCGGCGACCACTTTGCCCGCGAAACCGCCGGGGCGATGGCCGAGCAGCTCAAAGCCCTGGGGTTTAACGTCAACTTTGCTCCCACCCTGGACGTCAACAGCAATCCGGAAAATCCGGTCATCAATGTCCGCTCCTACGGGGAGTCGCCGCAGATGGTGGCGGAGCTGGGCGCGGCAAGTGTTGAGGCTTTTCAGCAGAAGGGCATTGCCGCCACGGTGAAGCATTTTCCGGGACATGGCGATACCAGTGTCGACAGCCATACCGGGTTGCCGCGGGTTGCGCGCGCCCGGGACGCTGCCTGGGCCGTCGACCTGTTGCCGTTCTCCCGAGTTATTGAACGGGCGCAGCCAGCGCTGATCATGACGGCACATATCCAGTATCCAGCCCTGGACGATACGATACTGCAGGCTAGATCCGGTGAGGAAATACTGGTGCCGGCTACCCTGTCGCGCAAAATTCTCAGCGGAATTTTGCGCGGTGAAATGGGGTACGAGGGCGTCATCGTCACCGACGCCCTGGATATGGCGGGCATCAGTCACTATTTCACACCGGAGCAGGCGGTCGTGCATACCTTTGCCGCCGGTGCGGATATCGCATTGATGCCGGTCAAAATTCGCTATCCGGAAGATCTGGCAAAAGTAGACACGCTGATTGACGCGGTTGCCGCTGCGGTTGCCGACGGATCTCTTGACGTCGATGAACTGGAATCTTCGGTCGCGCGGATCTTGCAATTAAAACAGCGAGTAACCGATCCCCTCTGGTTGCAGCAGGGTGAAAAGGAGGCCGTGCATGCGGCGCAGTCGGTACTGGCGTCACCCGCGCATCGTGAGCTGGCAAGTCAGTTGGCGTCGGCAGCCTTGACCAGTGTGTTTACGCCAGTGGATTCCGCGCTACCGGTTATCCACAAGAACACGAGACGGGTGCAGGTTTTATCCCCAAATAGTGCTATTGGGGAAGCCTTCCGCATCGCGCTTGCGGCGGTGACGGGGGCGGACATCGAAATCCTGGAGACGGATTCCGCACTGGACGCGATCGTGGCGTCCCCCGCGGATGCGCTGATCGTGGCCAGTGTGGTTCCCTCAGAGAGCGCGGTGGAAATGGGGGGAGCGGAAGATCTGGCAAAGATGCCGTACCGGCGTCCGGACCAGAAAGCGCTTTACGATATTTATCGGCAGAGTCTCGTGGCCGCGCGTGCGCAGGGTAGTAAAACCGTATTCGTCAGCATGCGATCACCCTACGAAAGCGCGGACTTTCACGGGCTGGCGGATGTGTATCTGGCGAGTTTTGATTACAAGGGGTTTATCGGGCCCGGGCGGAAGCTGCAGGGCCCGATATATCATGCACTGGCCAGAGCCCTGGTCAGCGGCACAGTGCCGGGGGGCGACTTGCCGGTAACTGTGCGAGCTCCTGCTCTGTCAACTGCGCCGGTTACCGACGTCGTTTCTGTGTTGGAGTCTGATCCTGTACCAGGGACTGTACCGGCGTCGACACCGATCGACCGACCGGCGCCGGCGGCGGCGCAGTAGTGGATAGGCGTTACTTGGAGATGGCGAGTGCCTCCGGGTTGATCTCCTGATAACCACTCAACTTGTCCGGAAAATATTTTTCCAGCAGCGCCAGCAGAATCGCCCGCGATTGATCGTCCACTTCCCCATCTGCCAGCCAGGGGCGGAAGTGGTATTGAAAAGCGCGGGTATAGAGGCTGATCTCATCATCGCTGGCAGTTTCCGGGTCGATGCCATAACCATAATCCCGCAGCCAATAGGCAAACCGGCGGCGCACTGCATCGCGGTCGCTGGAGGTATTGCCGCCCAGATATTCCAGATGGCGCTGAACCGAGGCGTCTTCATACCAGGCACCAATACCGGCTTCTGCCAGTTGCTGCCAGGGGAATTTGGGGCCGGGATCTATCTTGTAATGCGGAATGATATCGCCGTGCCCGACCACGCGCGTGGGGGTGATATCGGGATAGCGAGCGAGAATATCCCGGGACAGGGCGATCACCAGGTCGATCTGCTCCGGGTCAAATTCCGGGAAAAAACACACCGCTTCGGGCTCGGCGCCCGGCGTCGATTCCGGCGGAGGCTGGCAGTAGCTTTTGTTGACGATTTCAATTCCGATGGAGTGATCGTTCAGCTGGCTGCGGTCTTCCCAGATACTGGTGCCGGCATGCCAAGCGCGGCGGTGTTCATCCACCAACTGATATACCCGCAGGTCATCGTGTGGATAACTGGGATCATTGCCTTCCGGGATCAGGTAGTGGGAGCTCACTGGTCGGGAGCTGGGCTGGGTCAGTACCTGCAGAGATGTTTCGAAATCGATGGTTGTAAAATGCATCACCAGAAAGCGCACCCGCTCACTGGCGTTCTCGGATTCCACGATTTCAATGCGGTAGGTGTCACTCTGGTGATTCAGTCCACCGCCAGTAACGCAGCCACTGAGTGCAATGGGAAGTGCGCAGGCCGCCGAAATCAGTGCGGATTTCAGTGGAATTCCTGTTGTTGATCCCGACATATATTGCCCTTCTTTCACTTTCTGAATTCAATTTTTATACGAATAATATGACGCCATCGACGGTGTGAGGCCCGTTTTCGTTGCTGATTTTTCCAATTCGGGTTATTCGTGAGGTTATGTTATTTCGGCATCAAAGTGATAGACCTACGGCTGTTGTTATAAAAATCTGGCCGAATTTAGCCATTCATTCGCGCAATTTGTGACTTTCTTGTATATTTTTCTGAATTTTTTATCATTCCTATATCGCATCTGACGAATTTTTTCAGCAGAATCAGGCTTGGAATATCTTATTCCTGATTGGTAGTGCAGTGTGACAGGTTTATCACTTTGGTCGCCACGTCGCCTTAATATTTACAAAAAACAGACACTGCCAAGAGAGCGTTGAGAGAGGAACCTTCGATCTGTGATCGGACGCTCCACACCCGGAGAAAGCCATAAAAAATAATTGCCTGGGAGGCCATCCATGTTCCAGAAAACGAAATTGAGCTCCTCGCTCCAGAGGGCGACATCGACGACGCTGTCACGTACCGCCGCGGCCGTGGCCGGCGTGTTGTTTTCAGTATCTGTTGCCGCTCAGCAGTCAGGAAGTATCGAGGGAACGGTTTATCTCGATGACAAGGTAGAAGCGGCAGGTGTAACAGTAACCGCCACCAGCCCGGTGATGCCAAAAAGCCGAACAGTGCAGACCGATGCTGACGGTGACTTCCGGTTGCCGGCGCTGATTCCGGGTACCTATACCCTGACTTTTACTACCGAAGACGGAATTACCCGTAAAGTGCAGGCCCGGGTGCTGCTGGATCAGCGCTCGAATATTTCCGTCGTAATGATGGATGGCGATGCCGGCCAGTTGGAAGAAGTGGCCGTTCTCGGTGAGAAGATCGAAATGGTTGGTGGGGGTGCGTCTCTCTCCAATGCCTTTGGGGCGGATGTCATCGACGCACTGCCCGTTGGCCAGAGCTACCGCGATGTGATGAAGCTGCTCCCGGGCGTTCAGCTTACCGCAGACGCCACCCGCGGCCCCAATGCGGGTGGTAGTGGCCAGGACAACACTTACGCTTTCGACGGCGTTAATGTAACCCTGCCAATGTTCGGTACCCTTTCCGCCGAACCGTCGAGCCAGGATATCGAACAGGTTTCGGTAGATCGCGGTGGTGCCCGCGCGGTCGGTTTTAACCGCGCCGGTGGTGTCAGCGTTGATACCAAATCCAAGTCCGGTACCAATGAATACAAGAGCAGCTTTAACTACAGAATTCAGCCTTCCAGTCTTTCCGAGCCCGAAGAAGATGGTATCCAGGAAGACACCGAATACAGCTGGCTTACCGCCAATGTCAGCGGTCCTTTGATCGAAGATACGCTGTTTTTCTACGGTTCTTACTATGGGCCCAGAGAAACCCGCGACAACAAGGAAACGGCGTACGGCCCGACCAAGGATTATCGCAGTGAGCGCGATGAATATTTCGGCAAGCTGACGTATGCGGTTACCGAAGACATCCTTCTCAATGCCAGTTACCGCACCTCTGACCGCCTGGGTAAAGGCGTCTCGATTAGTGAATTTGAAGACGATTCTGTTTCCAATGGTGAGAGCGCAACTCAGGATATCATCACCTTTGATGGTTCCTGGATTATCAGTGACGCCACCACATTTACCTTCCAGTACAGTGATTTCGCCCAGGAATCCGGCGGGCGTCCGGATACGCTGCTTGCCGTTCAGCCTGAGTACGAAGGCGCTCTGGATATAGCAAACCTGGATCAGATGGGATATTTCGATGTTCCCAATCTGGATTTGGGCAACGCCGATTATGACAACGTGGTGGCGCAACAGTTGATCGACCAATACGGTTATATCAGCGACGGGCAGCGTGTAGGTGGCGGTGCTGTTGGCGGATACCGGGATATAAGTACCCAGGGGTTCTATCGCAAAGGTTTCGAGATGGCCCTTGAGCATCGGTTTGAGATCGGTGCGACCAGTCACGAGCTGCATCTCGGTTATCAGTGGTCTGAAGGTAAAGAAGACCTCTGGCGCCGCTCCAATGGCTGGGGACAGATTGAGTATGTGGGCGGTGAGGAGTTCACCGAAGGTGGCGAGGCCGTCTATTTCCGTTCCAAGACCGAACAGATGAGCTTTGTGAATGAGAGCGGAAGCGCCGTTTCATCCATTGTTTCCTATACCGAAGCCAATAACTTCGAAATCAACGACGTTATTACCTGGAATGATTTGACCTTTAATGTTGGCATACTGGTAAGTGAGGATACTTACTACGGCCAGGGGTTGAAGGAAAATTCCGCGAACTATTCCGGGTTTGAGCTGGCTCCGGGTCACAAGTACGAAATGCACAATATCGATTGGAAAGACATGATCCAGCCGCGCCTCGGTGTTACCTGGGCGTATAACGGTGAAGATACTGTCTTTGCCAACTTCGCCCAATACAATCCGCAGGCGAGCTCGTTGGCCCGAGCGGCTTCCTGGGACAGAAACACCCAGAAACAGCTCGAGGTTGCCTGGGATGCAGACGGCAATTATCTGGGCTATGAGCCGGCCAGCGGTTCCTCCGGTAAAATGTTTCAGGAAGGTCTGCAGCCCCGCCGGGTTGATGAACTTACCATTGGTACCACCAAGGGCTGGGGTGAGCGCCTCGCAACCCGCGCCCATGTACGCTATCGCGAAGGATCTCACTTCTGGGAAGATACCTGGAACTGGGCGCGTTCCGATGAGGGCTGTTACGGCGACTTCGATGGTGATGGTGTAAACGAGCATTGTGTGCCCGCGGACATCGAAGCCCTTGGTCCATACCTTCCCGACCTGAATAACTATCGTTACGGTGCGGATGGTGTCGCCGGTACCGGAGATGGTGAAATCTACGGATCCAGTTACGTGATCGCGGAAATGGACGGGGCTTACACCGAGTACTGGGAGTTGGCTCTGGAAGCAGAGTGGTATGGCGATAACAGTTACCTGAATGCGTCCTACGTATACAGCCAGTACACAGGAAACATTGACCAGGACAATACCTCTGGTGCCAACGATGACAACCTGTTTATTGGTTCTTCCAATTATGCAGATGACTATGGCCAGTACACCTGGGACCTCAAGGACGGTACCCTGCGTGGTGACAAGCCCCATTTGTTGAAAGTCTTCGGTTATTACACCCTGGACTGGAAAGCGAATGTCGGCGCGTTCTTCACGTTCCAGTCCGGACAGCCCTGGGAAGCTTGGGATGGCTCAATCTATGGACGTAGTTCCGATACCATTCGTTATGCCGAGCGCGCTGGTAGTCGTCGCAGCCCGAGCCACTGGCAGATGGATTTGAACTACACCCAGGACTTCAAGCTGTTTGGTGATTACACCATGAAATTCCGTGCGGATATTTTCAACGTGTTCGACCGTCAGACCGGTTATAACATGACGCCGTACGTTAGCAGTGAGGAGTTCGGTGAGGCGCGTAGTTACTATGATCCTCGCCGTATTCAGCTGTCGTTCGGTTTTGATCTCTGATTCGCGATTTGTAGCTTAGCTTGAGTATCGTCCATTAGGAATTTCCTTGGACCTCTGTTTTGCCCCGGCTTTGTCGGGGCATTTTTATATTCGCGGTATGTTTGTGTAAGTAGCGGATTTATTTATCGATTCCTTTTGTATTTTTTATCGGCAAGGGGTCGATTATCTGGATTTTTTTTTGCACAATCTGTTTTTGGAATATCTTATTCCTTGGGAATTATTTTCGATTATAAATTATGAGCTCTGTTGAGAAAGTCTCAGCGAATATTGGAAAAATCCCGCTGCAGAGTAACGGGTCCGATTGATGAGCCAGGCGTTAATAGTTGGTGTTAATAGAGAAAACGAAGTTGATGGCGGCTACTATTCGGGTGGCAACCGAACTAAGGAGGTCCCGGTGCGGCTGAACGGAATTCTGATAGCCGGCCTGATAGGGCTGGTATTGAGTGGGTGTGGTGAACACTCGCAAAACGCTCGTGTGCACGGCGCCGCGTCCGGTGTGGAGACCGGTGTGGAGACCGGTGTGGAGACCGGTGTAGCTGCCGTGCCCAGCGCGATCGAATATGTCACCGACGTCCCCCTGATTGAGGAAGCCATGCTGAGTGCCAGTTTCTGGCAGCAGCGGGTGCAAAACGACGCGTTGCGTATGAACCTCTCGCAAATCCAGCAGTTCAACACCACCAATTTTAACCGTGGCGATTACCTCAATAACCTGGATGAATTTCCCCAGCACCTGTCGCAGCAGAAAGTCATCGAGTTGATTGACGGCGTCAGTCGTCCAGCGTCGGCTCCACGTTTTTTTGCCGATGGCAGTGCAGTGACCGAGGCGGATTACGCTGCGCTGGACAGTGCGGTACAGCGGCAGCAGGTGCCCGCGGAGGTCGCGGTGCGCTGGGGGCTGGTGGTGGCGCGGGCGAGTATGCGCAGTTACCCTACGTTTACCCGGGTTTTTAAAAATGTCGATGATCAGGATCTGGACCGCTTTCAGGAAACTGGCGTTTTCCCCGGACAGCGCCTGGCGATTCTGCATGAGAGCGCTGATGGCGAATGGTGGTTTGCTGTGAACTACCACTACGCGGCGTGGCTGCCGAAAGATGCAGTAGTGCTCGGTGATAAACACGCGATTGACAACTGGTTTCACCAGACGCCCCGCCTGACCGTGACCGGCGCCCAGGTGCACACCAATTTCAATCCACAAGATCGCCGCACCTCCCGGGTCACTCTGGATATGGGCGTGACCCTGCCGCTGATGAGTGCGGAGGAAGTCGGGCACAAGGTCAATGGACAGAATCCCCACGCGAGCCATATTGTTTCCCTGCCGGTGCGTGGGGAGAGCGGCGCGCTGGAATTTGTTCCCACACTGATTGCCCGCGGGCAGGATGTTAATGCGGGGCCACTGTCCTATCACCCGACACTGGTGCTGCAACAGGCGTTCAAGTTTCTCGGCGAGCGTTACGGTTGGGGGCACGATTACAACGGTCGCGACTGCACCGGCTTTGTCGGCGAGGTGTACAAGTCCTTCGGTATCGTAATGCCGCGCAACTCCGGCCAGCAGGGCAAGAGTGCCTTTGCTCCGACCCGTACCTTTGCCGAGGGGGATGATCAGGCCCGGCGCGAAGCGCTGGCTTCGCTTTCGGTAGGGGACCTGATCTACATTCCCGGGCACGTGATGATGTATCTGGGCGAAGTGGATGGCGAACCCTACGTGATTCACGACGTGACGGGTCTCAGTTACTACGATACCCGCGGTACTCTCGATACTCGCGATACCCGTGATACCCACGGCACTGGGGAAAGTGCGGACAACGCTGAGAAGGTTTTCTATCGCGGCACGTTATCCGGGGTGTCGGTCACCCCATTGACCCCGCTCTATCTCAATCGGGAGAAGAGCTTTGTCGATGGTATCTATGCCATTAAATCCATAATTTGAGCGGTATCACCATGAAGATAGTAGACGTAAAGCTGGGTATGCTGCGGGTTCCACTGGTGACCCCATTCAAAACCGCACTGCGCACCGTTGAGTGTGTGGAAGACGTGGTTGTGATGCTGGAAACCGATACCGGGCATATTGGTTATGGCAACGCGCCGGCCACCGCGGTGATTACCGGTGATACTCACGGTTCGGTGATCGAGGCGGTGCGCACGATATTCACACCACTGCTGCTGGGCCGCAATGTTGCGGACCTCAACAGCCTGACACGCCAGATCCAGGGGGCGATGATCAACAACACCAGTGCCAAGGCGGCGGTGGAAATTGCCCTCTACGATCTGTTTGCGCAGAGCTACAAAACGCCGCTGTACCGGATTCTGGGCGGCGGCGAGAACAGTCTGACCACCGATATCACCATCAGCGTCGACTACATCGACAAAATGGTTGCGGATGCAGAGCGCGCGGTCGAGCGCGGCTTTGAAATTCTCAAACTGAAAGTAGGCAAGGATATCGGCCTGGATATCGAGCGTATCAAGGCGGTGTACGCCGCGGTGAAAGGGCGCGCGCTGCTGCGCCTGGATGCCAACCAGGGCTGGAGTCCCAAGCAGGCAGTGCTGGCAATTCGCGGGCTGGAAGAAGCCGGTGTGCTGCTGGAATTGGTGGAACAGCCGGTGAAAGCCAGTAACCTGGAGGGTATGCGCTATATCTCCGAGCGGGTGAAAACGCCGATCATGGCGGATGAAAGTATTTTCGGGCCCCACGAAGTCATGGATGTGATCCAGCGGCACGCGGCGGACATCATCAATATCAAATTGATGAAAACCGGGGGTATCTCCAACGCGCTGAAAATTGCTGACCTGGCGGGGCTCTACGATGTGGAGTGCATGGTGGGTTGTATGTTGGAAACCAGCATCGGTGTTTCCGCTGCGGCGCATATGGCCGCGGCGAAAGCGCCGATCGTATCGAAACTGGATCTGGATGTACCATCCCTGTGCGTACATGACCCGGTAGTTGGTGGCGCGACCTATAAGGATGCGGATATCATTCTCAACGAAACGCCCGGCCTGGGTATTGAAAGGATCGAGGGCCTGCAGTTGCTGGCGTAATCCCGCCGGCATTGCAGAGCGATACGGACACCATGACCTGCTTATTGAAAATGCGCGCGATGCGCGACCAGATGTCAGTAAACGAGCGCAAGCTGGCGGACTTCATTCTGGAGAATACCCAGCTGTTGCGGGACTACTCTTCTTCCCAGCTCGCGGATGCGGTGGGGGTGAGCCAGTCCAGTGTAGTGAAATTTTCCCAGAAGCTCGGTTACCGCGGTTATCCCAGTCTCAAGCTTGCGGTGTACGAGTCCTACGCCGGTTCCGGCATGGCCAATGGCAGCGGTGAGGATGGGGCGCGTCCCTTTGGTGCCAGTGACAGCCCGCTCAGCCAGCTGGGGCAGAAAAAGCTCGAAGTGCTGGAGAATACTGTCAGCATCAATGAAGTGGAGCAGCTCACCGCGGCGGTAGAAGCCATTCGCACGGCCCGCTGTATCCAGATTTCCGCCTGTCCCGGTTCTGTTTCCGTTGCGCGCTACCTGACCCACCAATTACTGGAGCTTGGGTGCTGGGCGGTGTTCGATGAGGGTGGCAAGCTACAGCAGCGCATAGCCGGCTCCCTGCAGGACGAAGACCTGTTGTGTATTCTGTGTGATTTCGGTGGTGAGGAGTCTCTGGTGGAAGTGGCCAACCGCGCCCGCGAGCAGGGAGTCAAAGTCCTCAGTCTCACCCGCTACAACTACAACGCGGCCAGTATCCATTCGGATATCCGCCTGTATGTTGTCCCCCCGGATGATGACGAGGATCTGCAGCGCCTGCTATTCCGCTCGGCCCAGTTGCACGTGATTGAAGGCCTGATCAGCGGCCTGTTGCGCAGTAATCACTGAATATTTTTAACCACTGCGTATTTCTGGCGGGATGTATCTTCCCCAAAAAAGCCGCTGTACCGATTTGTGGTACAGCGGCTTTTTTGTGGTTGCGGGCTTGTGTCAGCGCTGCGCGTTCTGCTGCGGTTCTACCAGTTTCCACTGCATATCGTAGTCCCACTGATCAAAGTACAGATTGCCGCCGCGCCACTCCACTTCGCCGCGCTGGCTGTCCACGGTCTCCGAGCGGAAGTGCTGTTTTGCCGGCACAAACGGGCGGCTGTAGTCGGAGTTGAAAATCAGGCGATAGCTGTCGATTCCGCCGAGGTAGAACCAGCGCTCCGCCTCCTTTTCGCTGTCCAGCAGGCCGTGGGTGACATCCATCGGCAGCCAGCCGTAAGGCGCCAGATAGATTTCCCCCCAGTCGTGCATGGTGTCGAAACCTTCAGGGGAAAACTCCCAGCCTGACTGCCAGCGCGCCGGGATGCCGTTCATCCGCAGCAGGGTGATCAGCAGCAGCGTCTGCTGGCCGCAATCCGCGTGACCGGCCTCGGCGGCGTACGCACTGATATTGCGGATGGTGGAATATTCGCGGGCGCCGGCCCAGGGAATTTGATCTACATGGGCAAACAGTTTCTGTGCGATACGGTAGGGGTTGCGCTCGTCTCCCACGATGCGCTCGGAAAGCGCTTTCAGAGCGGGGGTGAACTGGATATGGGGCGCCCGCTCGCTGAGGAATTCTGCCACTTCAGGGACGCTTGTCGGCTGCACTTTCTCTGCGTCGATTGCGGTGTAGCGAGACAGGCTGTCGTAGGCGTAGCGCACGCGAAATTCGGTGGGCTCGCCCTGTTGCGCGGTTTTTTCCAGATAGATAGTGCGCTGGGGCTGGGTGGCCGGTGCCAGCCGGTGTGTTTCCGGGGTGCTGGTGAGCAGTGAAACATTTTCCTGCAGGCCTTCGCGCTGCTGGGGGAAGGGCAGCCAGGCGCGCAGGGTTTCTCCGGCGGGTACCGCATCAGCATCCACCGTCAGTGTGTACTCCACTTCAATACGCTGGCGCAGCGGTGTTTCCGCGCCGATCACCGCGGAGTGGTGTGGGTGCAGGCGGTACAGTGGCGCCTTGTCGGTAAAGCGTCGGTAGTCGTTGCTACGCTTGGCCGCGGTATCGGAGATATGCACCAAGTTGTAGGCCGCCTTGTTGAAGTAGCGGCGCTCGCCGTTGATGATCTTGTATTCCAGCAGTCCGGCGGCGTTCCAGGACTGGATGTCGGCTTCACTGGCATCGGGAATATAGCGCTGGATCGAAGCCAGCAATGCTTCCGGTTTGATGGTGAACTCCATTTCAATGCGGCGCATGCGCTCCGCTTCGAATGCCAGTGCCAGATTATCCGTGGTGCTGCTGCGATCTTCTGTGTCGTTTCCCACCGTTTCCATCCTTTGATTGCTACTTCCCTGTTGCAGCAGGGCCTCAATTTCTGCCCTGGCCAGTTGGTAGTGGCCCTGGTCCACTTTTTGCCGGATTTCGCTCAGATCTGCCGCGAAAATCGGTGGTGACAGCGCCGTGGCGCCCATTGAGAAGATGGTCAGTGCGATCAGGGTTTTGACTGGCGAGCGGGGATTGTGCACGGGAGCTCCGTTTTACGCGGGCGATAGCGAGAAATGCCCGGAATAATTTATTTTTTACTTAAAAAACCATGATTGATAAATTATTCTGGGGTTTGCGTCCCGTCAAGCCCGAATGGGTTTCATTGTGCACCGTATTTGCAAGCGCCGGAGGACTCACCTATGCGCCCCCATGCCACCCGATTATTTTCCGCCGCGGTACTCACGTGTTCCGCTGCGGCGCTGATGCTGACCGGGTGCGATCGCCCGCCCCTGGACAGTGACAGCGCCACTGCCTATATCGAACGGGTTCTGGAGCAGGAGCAGGTGCCCGGCGCCGCAGTGGGTATCTGGTACCGCGGTGAACCGCTTCTGTTGCGCGGATTCGGTGTGACCAACGTGGACAGTCCGCGTCCGGTGGATGGTCAGACTCTGTTCAAGCTGGCCTCTACCAGCAAAGCCTTTACCACCACCGCCCTGGGGTTACTGGTGGAAGAGGGCAAGCTGGATTGGGATGGGCGTGTGGTGGACTATTTGCCAGAATTTCGCCTCGGGGACCCCTGGGTTAGCGGTGAATTTCGCGTGGTGGATCTGTTAACCCATCGCTCCGGGCTGGGTCCCGGTGCCGGCGATCTGATGTTGTGGCCGCAGCCCAATACGTATTCCCGCCAGGATGTGCTCGCCGGACTGGCCCATTTGCCCATCACCGGCAGTTTTCGTGCGGATTACGCCTACGACAATCTGCTCTATATCGTCGCTGGCGAACTGATCGCCGCAGTATCCGGCCAGAGCTATGAAGAGTTTGTGCAGCAGCGGCTGCTGGCACCCATGGGCCTGAATAACTGCTATGCCGGCCCGGTCCCCGCGGATGCCCGCAACAATCTTGCCGATCCCCACCGTCTGGAAGCGATTGACGGGGGGGCGTCCGGACTGGTGGTGGATACCCCCAACCTTGCCGGCTACGACCCCATCGTCCTCGCCGCCGCCGGCGGTATGCACTGTAGTGCCGGCGACATGCTCACCTGGTTGCGCACACTGCTGGCGGGTGGGGAAACGCCCGGCGGCGAGCAACTGTTCAGCACTGAAACCCGCGACCGCTTGTGGCAGCCGGAAACCCTGATGCCGTTTTCGGCCGAACGCGCCGCGCGCGACGGTGGCCATTTTTATGCCTATGCCCTCGGCTGGCGGATACAGGATATGCACGGCAAAAAAGTGATTCACCACACCGGTTCCCTGTCCGGCATGTACGCCTGGGCGGCGGTCGTACCGGAGGAGGATCTGGCGCTGGTGGTTTTGATGAACCGCAGTGCCGGCGCGGCCCGTCAGGCGCTGATCTACGGTTTGCTGAAGCCCTACCTGGGTGCCCCAGAACAGGACTGGCTGGCGTATTTCCAGGACCTCTACGGCGCGCCGGCGGAAGCGGTTGAAGCCGAGGAACTGGCCCCGCCCGCCGGCTATGCGGCGGTGTCCGCGGCGGAACTTGCCGGGCACTACCGCGATCCCTGGTTCGGCGATATGAGCGTTGCGCGCGAGGGCGACACATTGCGCTGGCGCGCACGGAAATCTCCCCGCCTGAGCGGTACCCTCACCGGTGCCGGCGATGGTGTCTGGGCCCTGCACTGGGATGACCGCAGCCTGAATGCGGATGCCTGGATGATGGCGGAGCGCGATGAATCGGGCACCCTGGTACTGACCATGCAGCCCAAATCCCGTGGCGTGGATTTCAGTTACGATTTCCATGACCTGCGCTTTGAGAAAGTGTTGCCGCAGATCGAGCCATCCCGCGCGGGGGATTACGGGGTTGACCCGGAAAACGAAATATCAGCTGCAAAACATTGACGGGTTAGCACGGTTCATTAAACGAGTGAGCCCAATAAACTGAATAACAAATAGATCGAATAACAAATAACGAGAACGAACAGGAGTCTCCCATGCACAGGCGCAACTTGATTCAATCCCTGGTGGCCGCACCGCTGTTGGCGGCGGCGGGTGGCGCTTCGAATGCCAGTGCAGCGCAGGGCGGCGGCAGCGAGCTGGCCGCAGCGGGGTTCAGTGCAGATAACCTTGGCAAG
Source organism: Microbulbifer bruguierae (assembly GCF_029869925.1). NCBI lineage: Bacteria > Pseudomonadati > Pseudomonadota > Gammaproteobacteria > Cellvibrionales > Microbulbiferaceae > Microbulbifer > Microbulbifer bruguierae. The sequence goes on from NZ_CP118605.1 coordinate 3,944,513, forward strand.
GACCTGCTGCGCCCCCGGCGCCTGCAAAAGGGTATGACTGTGGGGCTGGTTACGCCGGCCAGCAATGTGTGGGAAGACGAAGACATCCGTTTTGCCAGCGAGGTGGTGCAGTCCCTCGGGTTCCAGGTGAAAGAGGGCGAGAATCTGTACCGGCGCAGCCAGTATCTGGCAGGGCCTGACGAGGCGCGCGCGCGGGATTTCAATGCCATGTTTGCCGACCCGGAAGTGGATGCGGTGTTCTGCCTGCGCGGCGGTTATGGTACCCCGCGTATTCTGCCGCTGCTGGATTACGCCGCTATCCGCAACAATCCGAAAGTGCTGCTGGGTTACAGCGACATCACCGCACTGCTCAATGCCATCTATCACCGCAGCGGCGTCATTACGTTTCACGGTCCCATCGCCGCGCAGAACTTTACCGATTACACCTACTCGGAATACCAGAAAGTCCTCGCCCACGGCGAGCGCCCGGTGCCCCTGGGCGCACCGCCACCCTTCGAGGACGCGGCGCCCGGGCGGGTGGAACGGGAAAACCGCATTACCCGTTTTTCCGGTGGTCGCGCCCGCGGCCGTCTTATAGGTGGCAACCTCACGCTGATGTCGAGCCTGCTGGGTACGCCATACTGCCCGGATTTCCGCGGCAAGATTCTGTTTCTCGAAGATGTGGGCGAGGCGCCTTACCGGGTGGATCGCATGCTGACGCAGATGTGGTTGGCGGGAAAACTGCAGCAGGTGGCCGGCATCGCCTTTGGCAAGTTCACCGAGGCGGAGACCAGCGGCAACACCTTCAGCATGGAACACGTTCTGCGGGAGCGCTGTGCGGATCTCGGTATTCCCGTGGTGCGGGGCCTGATGTTTGGCCATGTGGAAGACCAGACCGTCGTGCCCGTCGGCGCCGAGGCGGAACTGGACGGCGACGCCGGTACCCTGGTGCTGCGCGATCAGGTTGTCGTCTGAGCTGACGGAAAGGCGCTCGAACTCATAAAAATATATAAAACCTAAAAAGAATTACTGACTTATGTCCGATCTCACCTGGCTCACTCTGTTGCCACCGTTTGTGGCCATCGGCCTTGCCCTTCTGACCCGCCAGGTATATCTGGCATTGTTTGCGGGTATCTGGCTGGGATTTTTCCTGCTCAATGGCTCCGGAATTTTCCCGTCACTGGCGGAAGCGCTGGACGGTGTGCTGGCGATTCTCGCCAACACCGGGGATGCTCGCGTGGTCATGTTTACCCTGGTGATCGGTGCCTTTATTGTCACCCTGGAGCGCTGTGGTGCGGTCAGCGGATTCGTGCATTTCCTCGAGCGTATTCGCTGGGTTACCAACGGCAAGCGCGCGCAGTGGATGGCGTGGCTGGTGGGGATTGTGATTTTTATCGAATCCAACATCACCGTGCTGGTGGCGGGCACCGTATCGCGGCCGCTGTTCGACCGCTTCCGCGTTGCGCGGGAGAAGCTCGCCTACATTATTGATTCCACGTCCGCGCCGATTTGCATGCTGATTCCTCTCAATGCCTGGGGCGCGTTCAACCTCGGTCTGCTCGATGGGCTGGGGGTGGATGATCCACTGAAAGTGCTGCTTGCCAGTATTCCCCTCAATCTCTACGCGATTACCGCGGTGGCGCTGACCGCGTACACCATCGCCCGCGACTACAACCCCGGGCCTATGGCTGAGGTACAGGCGCGCACCAGCAGTGGTGACGCCGACGGTATTGATATCCTTGCCAGCATGGGGGAGAAAAGCCATATCAAACCCCGCGCACTGAACATGTTTCTGCCGGTGGTGGTACTGATTCTGGCCATGCCGTTGAGTCTGTGGATTACCGGCGATGGGGAAATCTTCAAGGGCTCCGGCTCCACCTCGGTGCTGTGGGCGTCGCTGATGGCGTTGGCCACGGTGTCGATCCTGGTGCTGTTGCAGCGCAGTATGACCCTGGATGAACTCAGTCATACCTGGATGGAAGGTGCGGGACGTATGTTGCCGCTGGCGATCATTCTGACCCTGGCGCTGGCGCTGGGAGCCGTTTCCAAAGCTCTGGGCACGGGCCAGTATGTGGCGGGACTGGTGGGGGATTCTATTCCCGTTGCGCTGCTGCCGGTGGTGCTGTTTGTGGTTTCCGGTCTGATTGCGTTTTCCGTCGGCTCCAGCTGGGGCACTTTTTCGATCATGCTGCCCATTGCCATTCCGGTGGCTGCGGCTCTCGGTGCGGACCCGGTACTGTTTGTTGCCGCGGTGCTCTCCGGGGGGATTTTCGGTGATCACAGCTCGCCCATTTCCGACACCACCATTGTGTCTTCACTGGCGGCGGGTACCGAGCATATCGAGCACGTGCGCACGCAATTGCCCTATGCGTTGCGTGCCGGTGCGATCAGTGCCGTTGGCTTTATTGCCCTCGGCTACCTGATGTTGTGAGCGGGAGAAAGCCTTGAAAAATAATCAATGCCGGGTGCTGCTATTCACCGCGGATGCCCAATTTGGCGATCGCTGGGTAGCGGAGCTCAAGCCTCTGGCTGACAATGACGCCGATGCGCCGCTGGCGCTGTCCTTTCACCATACCGACAGCGAAGGGCTCGCAGATCATCTTCGCTGCGGCGAAACCCAGGTGGTGGTGGTGGACGACACTGGCGCAAGCAGTGAAGCCATCGAGTCGACACGACAGACGCTGCAGCGGCAGCGTGCGGAAATTGATTGCGTGCTGTTGACCGATGCCGATTCGCCCCGGGCGGATAACTTCGAGTGTGTCATCTCCCGCGCCGAGTCCAATTACGGCGTGGTGTACCGCACCTTGCGGCGGATTCTGCTGGAGCGAATCAGCACGCCGTTCGCCGACGCCCTGCGGGAATATGTGTACGCGGCCAGGGATTCCTGGCATACCCCGGGACATTCCAGCGGCGACAGTCTCAGCACCAGCCCGTGGATTGCCGATTTTTACCGCTTTATGGGCGAGCATATTTTCAATACCGATTTGTCGGTCAGTGTAAAAATGCTGGATTCACTGATGGATCCCATCAGTGTGATCCACCAGGCACAGCAGAGTACCGCGCGAACCTTCGGCGCGGCACACAGTTATTTCGTCACCAATGGCACTTCCACCTCGAACAAGATAGTGCTGCAGCATCTGTTGCGCGCCGGTGATCGCGTGATCGTCGACCGCAACTGTCACAAGTCTGTGCACCACGCGATGATTATCAGTGGCGCGCTGCCGGTGTATCTGGAGTCATCGGTTAACCAGCAGTACGGTATTTACGGGCCGGTGCCAAAGGCGGAAATTTTCTCGGCGATCGACGCCAACCCCGGCGCGCGCTTGCTGGTCCTGACATCCTGCACTTATGACGGCCTGCGCTATGACCTCAAGCCGATTATCGATCGCGCCCACGCCGCGGGAATTTTCGTACTGATTGATGAGGCCTGGTATGCCCACGGGCGCTTCCATCCGGAACTGCGCCCCACGGCACTGGAATGCGGAGCAGATTTTGTTACCCAGTCCACCCATAAAATGCTGTCGGCATTTTCCCAGGCAAGCATGATTCACGTGGGCGATTTTTCCTGGCGCAAGCGCGACGGCGGCAGTCACCAAAGCGCCGAAGCATCGGTATTTGACACTGCCGGGTTCCGTGAAGATATCAATATGCACACCTCCACCAGCCCGCAGTACGGCATGATTGCCAGCCTGGATGTGGCGCGCAAACAGATGAGTATTGAAGGCTATTCGGTGTTGAGCCGCACTCTGGCGTTTGCCGACGAAATTCGCCGTTTTGTGGATGACAGTACGGCCTTTCGCAGCCTGAATGCGGAGGATCTGTGCGGGCCGGATCTCGCCGCCGACGGTATTCGCCTCGACCCCACCAAGGTCACTATCGATGTCGGTTGCGCGGGTGTATCCGCGCCCGCAGCGCAAGCCCGCCTGTTTGCCGAATTCGGAATTCAGGTAGAAAAGAATACCCACAATACCCTGTCTTTCCTGGTCACCATCGGTACCACCGAGAGCAAGGTATTGCGCCTGAAACAGGCACTGCGGCGTTTGTCGGAAGACGCGGGACAAGCGGATGCTACCGCGTATGTCATCTCCCAGCGGGGTCAGAAACTGCCGCCACTGAGCAGTATCGATGCACTGCCGCGCCGGGCTTACTTTGCCCGCGGTGAAAAGCTGACCTGGCAGGGCGAGGGACGGGCGGCGCTGATCGGTCGTATCGCCTGCGACGAAGTGGTGCCATACCCGCCGGGTATTCCGCTGCTGGTTCCCGGGCAGCGGATCAGTGCGGAAATTCTCGATGCGATCATTGCCTTCACCAGCGAACGTGCAGATCTGGAAATGCATGGCCTGCGCAGAGTGGGGGCGCTGCCCGCTCTGCGTGTGCTCACCGAGTGCGAAGCGACTGCCGCAGTTGCCGAGTTGCGGGTGGCTCAGGATTCTGAATCCACAGAGGCCTGGCAGGCATGGGCGTGAAAGCTTTTTTTTCTCCATTGCTGTTGATTGCGCTCTGCGCACTGGTGGCCTGTGGACAGGGTTCAGATAGCGAAACTGCCGGGCGGCCTGCCAATGTCACGCCTGCGGAAATCCGTACCGGTGCGGAGCAGCCGGAGCAGTATTTACCGCTGCTGCGGGGACAACAGGTGGGTCTTGTGGTCAACCAGACTTCCCGCGTCGGTGACACCCATCTGATTGATTACCTGCGTCATAAGAGTGTGCCGTTAAAACGTATATTTGCCCTGGAACACGGGGTGCGCGGCGATGTGGAAAACGGGGGCAAGGTGGCAGACGGAGTGGATGGCCCCAGTGGTTTACCCATCACCTCCCTTTACGGCGGAAACTACGCGCCCAGTGCCGAACAGCTCGCGGATCTGGACTGGTTGCTGTTCGACATTCAGGACGTCGGCGTGCGCTTTTATACCTATATCAGCTCCCTGCATTACCTGATGCAGGCCTGTGCCGATCACCGGCTGCCACTGATGGTGCTCGACCGCCCCAATCCCAATGGCGACTACATGGACGGCCCGGTGCTGGAAGCGCCGTTCAAGAGTTTTGTCGGCATGCACCCGATACCGTTGGTGCACGGCATGACGGTGGGCGAGCTGGCGCAGATGATCAATGGTGAAGGCTGGCTGGATGGCAACAAGCGCTGCGAGCTGACGGTGATACCGGTAGCCGGTTACCACAAGCAGATGGCGTACAGTCTGCCGGTGCGGCCGTCACCGAACCTGCCCAACGATCTGTCTATCCGCCTGTATCCCTCTCTGGGCCTTTTTGAAGGCACCAGTGTCAGTGTGGGTCGCGGTACCGGCTTCCCATTCCAGGCGCTGGGGCATCCGGCGGATGTGAAGGGTAGTTTTGTATTTACGCCGCGACCGCTACCGGGCGCCAGTGAAAACCCCAAGCACAACGGCAGCGAGCTGCATGGCGATGATCTGCGTGATGCGGATCCGCGCAGCCGGTTCAGTTTGATTCCACTGCTGGACTGGGCGGGGCGCACGGGGGAAAAGCCCGAGGATTTTTTTGCGCGCGCGGCATTTTTTGACAAGCTGGCGGGAACCGACAAACTGCGCAAGGCAGTGCTTGCCGGGAATAGCGCGGAAGAAATCCGGGCCATGTGGCAGCCGCAACTTACGGCCTTCCAACAGCGCCGCCAGCCTTACCTGTTGTATCCGGAAAAATAAATTCATCTGCGACGGGCTGAACTCTGTTTAATTCAGCCGTGTTATGGGCGAAGGCAGCAAGTCCGTACCCGGTAGCGGTGCCGCCACTGGACTTGTTAAGTAATCTGCGGCAGCTGGCTGTGCTCGGTGTCAGTCACTCTGCAGCGCATCTATGGGATTCAGTTTCGATGCCTTGATGGCGGGATAGACCCCGAACAGCAGGCCGATCAGCGCGCACACGGTGAACGACAGCAGAATGGCCCGCAGGGACCAGGCGATTGCCCAACCGGCGTAGAGTGCGATAATTTCTGACAGTATCAATCCGAACAGCACGCCGATCAGGCCGCCGAGTATCGCAATGGTAAAACTCTCCACCAGGTACTGATTGCGAATGTCTTTCTGCGTTGCGCCCACGGCACGCATCAGGCCGATCTCGCGGGTGCGTTCGAGCACCGTGGCGAGCATGATGTTCATAATGCCGATGCCCCCGACCAGCAGTGAAATACCCGCAACACAGGACATCACAATATTGAAAATGGTCTGGGTTTCCATTTTCTGGGCCATCAGCGCCGCGGGTACCACCAGGGTGTAATCCTGTACGCCGTTGTGTCGGCGCTCCAACAGGTGCGCGATGGCCCGCGCGGCCTGGTTGGCATCGGTATCCGTGACCAGCTGGAATTTGATTTCACTGACCTCTGGCGCCAGCATGGCGTGAGTGAATCTCTGCATCGCGGTGGCGAAAGGGATAAAAATCTGGTCTTTGTCCGCCCCCAGGCGCACCCCCTCGAATTCGGTGTCCTCGATAAAGGGAGAGTCCAGGACTCCGACCACTTCAAACCACAGGTGATTGATCTTCACCCGGCCGCCGATGGGGTTTTCTGCGGGGAACAACTGCTTTGCCACTTCCTCCCCGAGCACGGCGACCTGGGCGAGGCTGCTTTCATCCTCCGCAGAGAGCAGACGTCCGGCATCGAGTCGGTAGGGGGACAGGGTGAAATATCCGGGATTGACGCCGATCGCCGCCGCGTCACTTTTTCCATGAGCGCTTAGCAGGGTATAGGTGTCGACGGTTTTCTGAGCCGAAAACGTGCGGATAAATGGCAGTGTCGCCAGGGTCGCCTCACCGTCGCGTAGACTCAGACCTGCGGATTGTTTGCGCTGTTCATACAGCTCATCCTTTGCCGGGACCCTGCTCGAAACGATCAGATTGTTGAGCCCCATGGTTTCGATCATGCGCAGGGCTTCCTGTTCGGCGCCCTTGCCGATGTTCAGCATCGCGATCACCGCACCCACGCCGAAAATCATACCGAGCAGTGTGAGCAGGGTGCGCAACTTGTGTTGCGACAATTCAGCCAGGGCTTCGCGGAAAGTGATCAATAAAGCCCGGATTCCATCACGCAAGTGGGGTAAGCCCGTTGAGGTTTCTTCGGGTCTGTGAGCGAGGGCTGTCCCGTTGCTGGTCTTATCGCTCACGGTGTGCTCCCGTTGCTGTCTGGTACCTGTGCCGGCGTTACCGGAAAGAGCGCGACCCTGTCTCCCTTGGCCAGCCCGTGGAGGATTTCGATATGGTCTGGGGTGGCGGCTCCGGTGGTGACCGGCTGGCGTTCAAACTGCGTATTTTGATAGCGATAGACGAAGGTTCCCCGGTCGTCCTGAAACAGGCTCTGCAGGGGGATTTCGATACGGGGCTCGGCGGGTCGCACCTGGATCTGCGCGCGCACGGCGCGGCCGAGTTTGTACAGCTCCGGCTGCTGCTGTTCCAGTTCGGCCACGATTTCATAAAATTTCTGCGGGTTGCCCTTTTCGATATTGCTGGGGGCAGGGCTGACGCTTTTTACCGATGCCGCAAACTGATGGTCGGGCATGGTGGTGAGCCGCAGAGTGACCGGTTGACCTTTACTCAGCCCACGAGCGTCGCGATCGGATACATACAAGCGTGCCTGCATGGTGTGGACGTCCGGTAAATTAGCCACTTTATGCCCGGGCCAGACCTGTTTGCCGGGCTGGGGTTTTTCACCCCGCCAATTCGCTTCATAGGTTAACAGTCCGTCGTGAGGAGCGGTTATTTCCAGCGCCGAGAGCCCCTCATCCAGGCGGGCGAGTTTTTCCGTGTGCTTGGTTTCCTGTACCGCGAGTACATCGATTTCCCGCTCTGCGGTTTCGGAAAAACGCTTACGCTGCCAGTCGAGAAATTCCAGCTTGGCGCCGAGAAAGCGTGTATCCAGCTGGTCGTCGAGAATTTCCAGGCGGGATTTCAGGCGCTGATCGTCGGTGGCAAATTTTTCCGCAAACTGCTTTTCCGCGGAAACCTGCTGCATATCTTTCAATACGGCGCTCTGCTCGGTAGTGACCGCGCCGCGTTTTTCTCGCAGGTCCTCTTGTGATAGCGCGAGGTCGTCCTCCGTCCAGCGGCGCTCGGTACGCATCTGCTCGCCACCGAAGCGGACGATGACCTCGCCTTTGCGCACTCGTGAGAATTCCGGAGCCAGCCAGGCGATAAATTTCGGCGGCCCGGATACCGGGGCAACAATGGCGGTGGACACGGCGGCTTCCAGCTCACCCTGTGCGGAGACCAGTGCCGCCTCACTACGGGGTTCCACCCGGTAGAGCAATTGCTCTTGTGGGGCTTCTGTGCAGGCGCTGAGTAATACACCGCACAACGCAAACAGCTGGAGTAGCGCGCACGGGGGCTTGTGTCCCCTAGTTTGGCGGGTCATGGCGCCTTGCCCGTGTTTTCAGCGGACTCTGGCGATGCCACTGCCGCCGTCGCGCCATCGTCGCGGGCATGAGCGGTATCCTCGATGGTATCGAGCTCGGTGGAGGTGTCGGTCAGGGTCATTGCGACCATCATCCCCGGGCGCAGCCCGGTTTCGCCGGGTTCCAGGTCTACCAGTAGGTCGATCACCCGGCGACGGTCGCCGCGGGCCCGGTCCCGCACCACACGACCGAGCTCACTGATATGGCCACGCAGTGAACGTGTGTGGGCACCATCGATGCTGATGTTCACCGGTGTGCCTTCGGTAAGCAGTGTCTTGTCGACCTCATCGGCCACGGCGCGCACATGCAGGCGGCTCAGGTTGGATATTTGAATAATCGGTTGGCCGAAACGTACCGAGTCCCCCTGCGACGGTTTTTCGCCATCCCAGTTCGGGATGTATTGCACCAGGCCGTCGATGGGCGAGTAAAGCTGCAGTTTGTCCGCTTCTCCCTGCAGGGTCTGGGTCTCGCTTTCCAGCCGCTGCACCTTGCGCTCCGCCAGGGAGGTGTTCAGGGCACCGGTTTTACGGTGCAGTTTGGCCAGTGCGTGCGCGAGCTCCAGTTCGTTGCTGGCGATCTCGAAGTCGATCTGGGCTTTTTCGCGCTCGTTGCGGGACATGGAGTGATCGAGAATTTCCGCGCGCCGGCGTGCCTTTTCGTACTCTGCCCGTTTTTCCTCGATGGCCAGTGCATCCTCGCGCTCACTGCGGGTTTCCTGCTGGAGTCTGTTCTCCTGTTCGCTGCGCGCCTGTTGCAGCTCTGCGAGTCTGTCCTGCAATCGTTCGCTGATGGCTTTGTCATCGAAAGATACAACCAGCTCCCCTTTTTTAACGTGGCTGTTTTCCGCCGTCAGGGTTTTTATGTTGTAGTTCCACATGCGGGCGATAAACGGTGGGGCTAACTGCACAGCCTGTTTGGATTCCAGTTCACCGGTGAATGTAGGGCGTTCAGCTACCGGTGTTGAGGCGTTTCCCGGACGGGCTTTTCCCGCGTGGTTATGTTCAGGGGCTTTGCTGCAGGCTGTACACAACACGCAAAGAGCAAGAATTATGTGCGATAGAGAGATCGAGCTGCGCAACTGGTTGGCGATAAAGGGAGAGATCACGGTGTTCCCCCTATCTCGATTCTCGCGCCCATTCCCGGCAGTAATTCGAACGTCGGCGATTCCTCGAAGCTGAATGCCAGCCGGTAAAACAGTGCGGGTCCCAGCTCTTTGCGTTTTTCCGGTTGTGTTGCCATCTCGCTAACGGTTACCTGAAGCGGTGAGTCCTGGTAAGCATCGAAGACCAGTACGGCGGGCATGTCGGACGTTACTCTGTCGGTGTCCACCTCATGCAGCCAGGCTTCCACGTAAAGATCTTGCAGTGCGGGAATTTCTGCAATGACCCAGTTGGGTTGTGCTGTCATACCGACAAAAACCCGCTCGCCGGTCCAGGGATGTTTGCCGTATACCACCGGGCCGCGGCGCTCGGCGCGCACGCTCATTTGCGCCAGCCGCTCTTCCAGCAGCGCCAGTTTTGCTGCGGAGCGCCGAATATTGATGCGCTGTTTGGTCAACGCAACATCCCGCGCGAGTTCTGCCTGGGCGAGGGCTTCTTTAGCCTTGTTCACGCTGGTCTGGGCTTCGACGACACTGACCTGGTAGGAGTCGTAGTCCACGGTACTCAGGTACTTTGCGGGAATTGCGGCATCGATCTGCGCTTTTTTCAGCAGCAAGAGTTCTTTTTTGAGCGTGTATTGCTGGGTAAGTACGATTTCCCCGTGCTGGCTGGTTTCCTGCTCGAGTTTTTCCTGTGCAGTTGTGAGGGACACTGTTTCGGTATCGATACTGCCCTGTAGGGAGGCGCCGTCGAATACCGCAACGATCTCGCCCGGCTCGGCAACCTGTCCCTCCGGCATCAGCCACTGCAGTTCCACCCGCCAGTTGTCGGTCAGGGGCGCGAGAAAGGGCTGGCTGTTGCGGGCGCGCACTTCGCCGGAAAGCAGCAGCGGCAGGTCAGCGGCAAAAACTGCCGAAGGAGAGAGTGGCAGAAGTAGCAGGCTAACTGCGATAGCCAGGTAATGTCGGTTCACGCGTTGCACTGCGCATCCTCCACCACCTTGCCGTCGCTCATGCGGATAATGCGCTGTGCGTGCGCGGCGATTTCCGCTTCGTGGGTGACCATGACGATGGTCTGCCCTTCACGGTGCAGGCCATTCAATAGTTCGAGAATTTCTCCGGAAGTTTTACTGTCGAGATTCCCCGTTGGTTCATCGGCGAAAATGACCTTGGGATTGTTGACCAGGGCGCGGGCGATGGCGACCCTTTGGCGCTGGCCGCCGGACATTTCAAAGGGTTTGTGCTGTAGGCGGTGGCCGAGCCCCACCCGTTGCAGCAGCTCTTGCGCTCGTTGTTGCGCGGTCTGTTCGTCGACGTCGCTGTAGCGCAGCGGCAACATCACATTGCGCAGTGCGCTGAGGCGCGGCAACAGGTGGAAGGTCTGAAAAATAAAACCGATATGGCGATTGCGCAGGGCTGACAGGGCATCGTCGTCGAGGCTGCCAATGGAGCGCCCGTCCAGCAGATACTCGCCGGAATTCTGTTGGTCGAGGCAGCCGAGAATATTCATCAGGGTGGATTTGCCCGAGCCGGACGAGCCCATGACGGCAACAAATTCGTTGCGACGGATTTCCAGTGATACCCCGGCCAGTGCCGTTACCCGGGCATCGCCTTCACCGTAGTGTCTGGTCAGGTTGGTGACGGTAATCAAGGGCCTTCCTGTTGGCCAATTATTGTTGTGCCAGCGGTTATGTCGATGGTTATTTCTGTAGCGCTCAGCTCAGGGATTTTTCCACCGCGGCTTTTTTCTCTGTGCCGCACACGGTTGCGGGGGATTTGTGACAGCCTTGCAAAGCGCGCCGCAAAAACCCATTGGCACTGTGTAGTGCCGTTTCCGCTGCCTCCCGTCCGAGACCACTGAGGATCATCATGATCGCGAGTTTGGCATTGTGCCCACATTTTTGCAAAACCCGGTCGGCCTCTTCCAGTTGTACGCCGGTGGCCTCCATTACGATACGCCGGGTGCGGCTGACCAGCTTTTCGTTGGTGGCTTTTACATCCACCATCAGGTTGTAGAAACTCTTGCCGAGGCGGATCATGCTGGCGGTGGTCAACATGTTCAACACCAGTTTTTGCGCGGTGCCGGCTTTCATTCGGGTGGAGCCAGTGAGAATTTCCGGGCCCACCTCCGGCAGTATGGCAATGTCCGCTTCTTCGGCGATGACTGCAGATTTGTTGCAGGCAAGAGCCACCGTGGTGCAGCCCAGTGTGCGGGCGTAGCGCAGGCCGCCGATGACATAGGGGGTGCGGCCGCTGGCGGCAATGCCGACCACCACGTCTGCTGCACTCAGGGAAATCTTTTTCAGGTCGGTGGCACCGAGTTCGAGGCTGTCTTCCGCCCCTTCCTGTGCCCGGTAAATCGCGTCGCCGCCGCCAGCAATGAGTGCCACGACCATATCCTCGGTGATCCCATAGGTGGGAGGGCACTCCACAGCATCCAGAATTCCCAGACGCCCACTGGTACCCGCGCCCATATAGATCAGGCGGCCACCCTGCCCGAACGCCGCGACGATGGCATCCACCGCCTGACTGATGTGAGGTATTTCCCGCTCTACCGCCACGGGTACTTCGCGGTCGGCGCCATTAATTTTTCGCAGTATATCCTCGGTAGGCAACAGGTCGATGTCCCAGCTTTCCGGGTTGCGCGCTTCGCTGGTGAGCAGCGCCAGTTCCTGAATAAGTTGTTGGTTCACGGCTTGTACGACTCCAATGTCTTCGTGAGAGTTTCAGATTCATCTTTTCTAGGCGTGGAATTTTCCTTGTCTGCTTCTGCTGTGACCGGCTTGCCCAGATTGCACACCGCAAATGAAACCAGGGTGCCGAGGCAGAGCTGCCAGGTGAAGGCGATGGCAACCGGGTCTTTATTGCCGCTGATCAGGGTAATCATCCAGGGTTGCTGGGCCAGGGTTGCGAGGAAGCCAGCGGCCAGGGCCCAGCCGACGCTGCGGGCGTTGCCGCGCCCGGTAAACAGTGCGGTAAAGAACACACCGAGTAGACCGGAATAGGCGAACACCATCACCGAGAGGGCAAAGTTAATCAGTGGCAGGTCACTGAACTGTTGCCAGAAGAAGCACAGGGTCGCCATGGCGGATAGGGTGCCGGCCACGAGGGCCATGCTGTAGCGCCCGGCGCTAACAAAATGCAGCGGCGGTTTGTGGATACCGCGACGCGTCAGCCAGTTTCTGTACAGGTCTTCGGTGAGCACGCTGGCCATGGAGTTGAGACTGGAATTGAGCGTGGACAGGGCGGCTGCGATTACGCCGATGGTCACCAGTCCGCGCAGGCCCGCGGGCATTTCGTGCAGCACATAGTGCATAAACACGGTTACGTCACCGCCTGCGGGTACTGACACGGTCGCGCCAGCCATCAGCTGGGGACTCTGGTAAAAGACGTACAACAGCAGGCCGATACCCATGAACAGCGCCATCACCGGCGCCACCATGATGACCGAGTAGAGTACTGCGCGGGCGCCATCGCGGGGGGTTTTGCAGGTGAGCAGGCGCTGGGTTACATCCTGGTCGAGACCGAAGGCAGCGATATTCAACAGTACGAAGCCGGTAAAGGTCGACCACAGGTTGAACGGGTCACTCAGGTCCCAGCGGGTATCCACAATAGCCAGTTTGGAACTGCTGCCGTCTGCGGGGTTGCTGAGCGCGGCGTGGATTTGTCCCAGATCCGCGGGTATCTGCCACAGCAGTATTGCCATCACCGCGAGCGCCGCGCTTACGTACACCGCGCACTGCAATACGTCGCTGTGGATGACCGAGCGCACTCCGCCCACCAGAGTCTGCACCAGGCCGGCGGCGGCGAGTAGTAGCACCGCCGTCACCACATGAGCGGCGGCGATGTCGTTAAACAGGATCATCGACACCGCGATGGCCGCCATATACAGGCGTGCGCCGCTGGCAAAGACCCGCCCGACCAGATACACAAGGCCCGCGCGGCTTTTCGCTGCGTCCCCGAAACGGAATTGCAGCAACTCATACACCGTGGTGACCCGGTTCGCGTAAAAGCGTGGCACTAATAGACGGGCCACGATCAGTGCGGCGATCGCAGCGCCGAGATTGGTGAACAGGTAGGTGAGGTCGCCGCGGTAACCCAGGTCGGGGCCACCGAGAAAGGTGGCTGCAGACTGGGTGGTGGCAAGCGTGGAAACTGCCACCATCCACATGGGCATGGTATTGCGCGCGAGAAAGTAATCGCGGCTGTTGTTGGATCGATTCCGACTGAACCACCAGCCAGAACCTGCCAGTATAGACAGGTAAATTACAAGGATGCTCCAGTCGAGCCCGCTAAATGGCAATTCCATCGGAAAGTACCCGATTAATTTTCAGTGATCTTATTGTTCTCAGTCATCAATACTAAATTATTCATCCTTATAGGGGTGATTGGTATCATTTATTCTCCGGACACGTAAAGCACTTTCAGTGCCACTTGTGAAATTTCTGGTGTCGGCGGGTATTGCCTGTCATTGCGCGATGCCGTTGCTTTGGCGTAGTTTACCCCGGTGTGTTTTGGGGTTTCTTTCGGGGCGGTGCAGCCGGGGGCGGGCACTCAATAAAAATAAGCTGGATTAAATAATGGCGTTGATTAGTAGATTTTTTCTGAAGCGCAGCCTGTTGCTGTTGTCCTTTACCGCTCTCTGTACTGTCCTTTCCGCCTGTGGCGGCGGTGGTGGCGGTAGCTCAGACTCCAATCCCAATCCGCCCCCGCCCCCGCCCCCCGAGCCCCAGATACTCAGCCTGACCGGGTATGCGGTGAAGGGCCCCCTGAGTAGCGCACAAGTCGGGGTCTATTCCGTTCAGTTCAGCAATTCCGAGTTGAAAGGCGCTTTGCTGGTAAACACCACTACCGGTGCCATTGGCGACTTCTCCGATACCGAGTTTGAAGACGACGGTTCCGAATATTTTCTGGTGGAGGTGATCGCGGGCGCGGAGACCACAGATATTTCAACCGGGGCGCCGCCCATCATCAGTAGCCTGAAGACCCTGGTATCCAGGGACGCGCTGGGCAATGAGCAGCCGGTATATGCCACGGTGAGTACCACGCTGATCGTAGAAATGCTGCGCTTGCAGGGAGGTGCCAATGACGCCGCCCAGCTGGCGTCGCGCCTGGCAGCCTATGAGGGGGTCGTTGTCACGTCTCTCGGATTCGAACTGCTCGAGAACATCAGCCTGTTCCACGATTCACCGATGGTCACCGACACAGCGCCGGCGTCCATGGCGACACTTAATCACCGCACGGTGCTGGAGGCGCAGGCGGCGCTGATCTGGGAGCTTGCGGAAGAATCCGGTTTGCCGGTTGCGCGGGTGATCGAACTGCTCGCCGCGGACCTGCTGGATGGCGAATTTGATGGCCTGACGAGCCTGACCAATACGGACCTGCAGAGCGGAAGCCAGACGGTTTTCGAGTTGGCCGCGCAACAGGTGATTGCTGACCTGCCGATTCCCCAGAGCAGCAACAAACGGGAGCCGGGCGAGGGCGATTTCCGGGTTGGCGAGACAGTGCAGCTGCTACTGGCGGAATCTGCGGAGACTGCCATCGCAGCGGATATGACCGCACTGGAAGAGCTTCCCGGCTATGTCACCATCAGTGCCATCGGCCCCGACCTCGACGGAGATGGTCGACCCGATACGGTGGACAAGGATATTGATGGCGATATGGTGCTGAATATCGCGGATGCTTTTCCGCGGGATCCCACCGAGACCCTGGACAGCGACGATGATGGGGTGGGCAATAACAGCGACGCCTTCCCCTATGATTCCAAGTGCTCCCTTGTCGAACACGGAGACGGTGGCGAGTGTTACCTGACCAAACTCGACCGGCTGGATCTGGTCGAGGCCATTGCGGGTGAGGGTACCAGCATGTATCTGGTTGCCAGCGGCGACCAGGTATCGGCGATGTTTCGCTGGGATTTCGCGTCGCAGCAGATCGATCGGAAAATCGATCTGGCGGTCGCCGGCAATATGCCGCAGGCGGTGGTGTATCACGAGGGCCACCAGCGTATTTATGTGGCCTATGCCTCTGGCGAAATCCGCTATCTCGACAGTGAGGATCCACAGCAACTCATCGTCCTGACCGATATCGGGTTTCCCCTTGAGCACCTGACCAGCGCAGGCAATTACCTGTTCGTGCTGGGTGACGATGACATGGGCACCACAAACCTGACGTTATCCAAAACCGGGCAGATTCTGGACCGGAAAGATTACGGGGACAGCTCCGATACTTTCGCCTGGTCGGCGGGCCGGGAACGTCTCTACTTCCTTTACGGGTACTCGGCGCCATATCGTCTGGGCTATCTGGATGTCGACCAGAGCAGCGGTGAAATCGGCGCGCGGGGTATGTACCCCTACAACTATGATTTTTATCCCGATGGTGCGTTGGTGCTCCTCGACAATGCCAACCGACTGGTGAGCGGGTCCGGCACCCAGTATTTACTCAATACACTTACCCAGGTGTCATCCTTTATTGGAGAGTTCAGCCTCGGGATCTACGACGGCAGCGACCTGGTCACGGTGGCGAGTAACGCCGATGGTGAGGCTGAGGTGACGGCCTACACTTCTGCCATGGAGCCGTTTCAGGCCTTAGGATTCCCGGGAGCTCCCCAAGCGTTGGTAAAAGGCAGCCAGGAATTTTATCTGATCACCAGAACGGCCGGGGGCAAATACCGATTCCATCGATTTGCACCGGATCGCGACCTGGATGACGACGGTATTGAAAATACCGCCGATCACTTCCCGACCGATCCCGCCGCGTCCGTAGATAGTGATGGCGATGGTTGGCCGGATGCATGGAATTCCGGCGCCACCGCTGAAGACTCTACATCCAACCTCGCACTGGATGCTTACCCGCAGGACTCTGCCTGTCAGGAAACACAAGACGGTGTCGACGGGATGTGCGATGTGGCAAACAGTCTTGTGGTGAGCGGCGCCGATATGTCGCTTGTCCACAATGGCGTTGTGTATTCCCTGTCGATGTCAGAGAAGACCGTCTTTCGCTGGGATATTGCCGCGGAAAAACCACTTAATCCGGTGCTGCTTGCCAATGACCTTGCCACTGAACGTCCGGTGTCGATGGCCATTTCCACCTCGGGCGAGTTGATGATTGGTACCGATGAGGGCCGGGTGTACCGGTTCAGTGGCTTTGTGCCGCTGCAATCTGAGCTGGTGTACAGGATTGCCGGTGAAAACATTGCGCTGGTCTCCACCGATGATGAGCTGGTTGTCGGTGAGACCACCGACAATAATTATCGCAAGTTCACTTTCCTCAATACCGGGTTTGAGTCGACCTACTATTTTTCTGTGTATGGCGAAAATACGCAGTTGATCTACCACGCCGAGAGCGACCGCATTTTCTGGAACCAGGAGTACTACGGCGGCAACTTGCGCAGCGGTGTCATCACACCCGAAAACGGCTATCTCGATGATTCCAGAAGCTATGACTACGATGCTTCCGGATTGCCCATGTTTATTTCCGTATCCGGCAAAGGAGATCGCGTGCTGGTCGGTGGGGACACCATTGTTCGCAGTCTGCAGCAGTCGCCATTTGAGAACAGACTGCCGCTGCCGGAAGGCTGGCCCGCGGTAAGCCAGCAACTGTATCCGCTGGCGGCTTACTGGTGGGAATCCATGGCGGTGGTGGTTTTTCAGCGTCAGTCAAACCTGTGGGCGGTGGCCTATGACCCGGAACTGAAGACACCACTGTTTACCATGGACCTTGGACAGCTGGATGCCCGCCACGTATTGCAGTACGAGCAGGGGCTGGTTTACCTGACGGCTGCTGCCGGGGCGGGGATGAGCTACCAGACACTGCCACTGCTTGCGGATGCCGACAGCGATGGCCTTCCGCTGTGGTGGGAACTTCAATATGCCCTGGACGATGAAAATCCAGCGGATGCCGTAGAGGATACGGATGCGGATGGCCTCAGTAACCTGAATGAATTCTCTGCATCCACATCGCCCCTTCTCGCCGATAGCGATGGCGATGGCCTCACGGATAATGACGAAGTTTCCCTGTTTGAAACCAACCCGGTGTCTGTGGACAGCGATGGGGATTTCCTGCCGGATTTTTGGGAACTGGAAACCGGAAGCGATCCGTTGAACATGGAGGATATGGCAGGTGACCTGGATGGAGACGGATTTTCGAATTATGTGGAATTCGTCAATGGTTCCGATGCCGCGGATGCTGCATCTGTGCCGGCGGGAGAGAGCCGGGCTTATATCTCCTTCGAAAACGGTGAAGTTCCGCCGGAGCTGAAGGTTTATGCAAATGCGGAACAAATTGCCATTTCGTCCGCCTACGCCAGTGACGGCAGTTACAGCCTGTCCCTGAGTGGCGATTCCGTGATTACCTGGCAGCGAACCTTTGCCCCGGTAGAGCTGTCTTTCGATCTGGTTTCTGACTGCTACCAGAATTACAGCAAAGACGTGACAGTGTATTTGGATGGCGAGCAAGTATTCTCCGGTTATCCACCGCAGTCGAAGTGGGGGACGCACAGACTCCTGATGGCTGCCGGTGACAGGGAACTGATGATTGTCATCGACAGCAGCGACACAAGCTGCGCCCTTTATCTCGATAATTTTTCTGCACGTCCGCTGCAGGACGCGTTCGACATGGGGGCCAGCTTTGTTGCGGAGTTCGATAACAAGGTGCAGTTCTACGATCATGAAATGAATCTGCTGCAGGAGGCGGCCATACCGGCGAATGCGGAGTACGTCGAGTCCGCAAGGGACCTGGCGATTCTGGATGACGGACGCGTGGCGGTATTCAACGGCACCTTTGAGCCAGTACTGAGTATCTACTCGCCCCGGCAGCACCTGTGGCAGCACTTTGCCGCGCCGGGCTGGTCCATCGTCAACAATGGCACCTTCGGTGGTATCGACGCCATTGGCGAGCGGGTCTTCGTCACCAATATGGGTACTGCCGGCAGTCCCGCTCAGGGGCTGGTGGTGTTCGACCTGGCAATAGGTACCTTCGAGTTTGTCGACGGCGATGAATATATCGATCTCACCGTCGGTGAAGACGGTTACCTGTACGCTCTCTCCGGTTCGACCGTTGACAAGTTCGATCCGGACAGTCTAACCGTGCTGTCGACCATCACCATTTCCGGTGCGCGCGCTGTCGCGGTCAACGCCGCTGGCGAGACCTATGCGGCAGACTGGGATGGGGTGGTCAGAAAATACGATCCCTTTGGCAATCAGCTGGCGAGTCTGGATATCGGCGGCAGCTTCTACGATATTTCCCTGCGTAAAAATGGCGAGATACTGCTGTCTTCGCGCATCAATGATCTGGTCATGACCAGTGAAGCCTTGACGGACTTTGTTTCCCTCGGGGCCTATGCGGAGTTTGTGGATTTCACCCCTTACCGGGACAGTGACAACGACGGCCTGCCGGACTGGTGGGAAGTGGCTAACGGGCTGGACGCCCATTCTGCGGATGATGCTGACAGCGACACCGACGGCGACAACCTGACCGCTGCGGAAGAATTTGTGCTGAGTACCCGCGCGAACAATGCCGACACCGACGGCGACGCTGTTACCGATGGGGATGAGGTACTGGTGCACGGCACCGATCCGCTGAACCCGGATTCCGACGGCGACGGTCTGAAGGACGGGGAAGAGCTTGCGCTTGGCACCGATCCCGGAAATGTCGATTCCGATGGTGATGGCCTGGGAGATAGGGAGGAAGCGAACGTTTACTTCACCAATCCCCTGAGTAGTGACACCGACGGCGACGGGATGGCGGACAGTTTCGAGACTGCTTACGGACTGGACGCTCTGAACGACGATGCCGGAAGCGATGCGGACGGCGATGGCCTGACAAACCTGGAGGAATCTATCCTCGGTAGTTCACCGCGACTGCTGGATACCGATGGCGATACCCTGAGTGATTACCAGGAATATGCGGTACACAAGACCTCACCACTGCGCAAGGACAGCGACGGCGACGTATTGCGTGATGACTGGGAAATTGCCGCAGGCCTGGATCCGAACGATCCCGCAGATGCCGCCGGTGACCCGGATGCAGATGGCTTCAGTACTCTGGAGGAGTTCGTCGCCCACACTTCGCCTGCCGATGGCAGCGACTTCCCGCAGCCTGTGGAGTGGGGCAATGCCCAGGGCGGACCGGATCACACCGGCTACACCCCGTGGGATCTCGACGCGGCGAACTTTGCGTTGCGCTGGAGCAAGACGTTTGCCGATGTCCAGCGATTGCACCCGGCGGCGGCCGGCGACGGGCGGGTTTTTGTCTCCAGTGACAGTTACTTTGGCAACCAGCGCATTTACGGCCTGGACGCCGCCAGCGGCGATATTCTCTGGGAAAAGGCCTACGACGAAATCCACAGCCTGAACCCGCCTTCCTTTGCTAGTGGCAAGGTGTATTTCCAGAGTGGTGGGCACGAAGACTCATTTATTCGCGGCCTAGATGCCGCGACCGGGGCGCTGGTATTTGCCAGCAGTTATTCAAACCAGTGGTCCAACTATCTGGCGCCGACAGTATTCGATGGCCAGTTGTATATGGCGGGCGGCTATTACGGCGGCATGTACTCCCACAACGGCGAGAGCGGTGAACTCAACTGGTTCACCAATACCACGCAAAACGACGGGTTTACACCGGCGGTGGACGAAGAGTATGTATACGTGTTTATCAATGATTTGGCGGCATACCACCGCCCGAGCGGTGAACTGGCGTACCGGATAGACGTTCCTGCCATCGATTACTTCAGTTACGACGTTAATCTCGCCACTGTGCTGACGGGTCTGGGCAATGCGGTGGCAACCGCAACGCAAAGCGGCGGCCTGATGGTATTCGATCTGGCGAACAAGTCGGTATTGTGGGCGAAGTGGGGCGGTTACCGCGGCCAGCCTTCCTCGCACCTCGGGCAAATCTTTGTGCTGGAGTCGGGAATTCTCAAAGTACTGGACGAGTCCAGCGGGGAGATACTGTGGAGTTATGAAGCCAGTGAACCGCTGACTTCCAATATTGTGGTCACCAGAACCCATATCTTTGTGGGCGGTGCCACTACCACCTTTGCCATTGATAAGGGCAGCAGAAGCGCGGTATGGAGCCACGCGGCTTCCGGCAAACTCAGTTTGAGTGATGAAGGGGTTCTGTATATTGCGGGAACAGCGCTGACCGCGATTGATCTTGTCGAGTAAACGATGCTCTCGTGATAGATGACCGGCCACAGGCCGGTCATCTTCTCTTCTCCCTGTTTTCAAATCCACGCCATCGGCGCCCAACGCGAATCGCAGCAGGTGTCGTGTTCCGGCAAAGATATACACTGATAACCCGGGGAAACCCCTGCAGTTCCGGCGAGGGTGATCCCGGTCTATGGTTAACGGAAGCGCAAGCAGTGCTTTTTTTACGTACGGAGTGACAGGTGAAGCAGAATAAAACCGGTTTTTTACAGCGGTTTTTCAGGCTGGACAAGCACAATACCTCGGTCAAGCAGGAGCTGGTGGCCGGCATTACGACATTTGTCACCATGGCCTACGTGATATTTGTGACGCCAAACATGATGGCCAGTACCGGTATGGATCACGGTGCTTCGTTTGTGGCGACCTGTGTTGGCGCGGCAATTGCGTGTTTCCTGATGGGGCTTTATGCCAACTGGCCCGTGGGGCTGGCACCTGGAATGGGGCTGAACGCCTTCTTCGCCTACACCGTGGTGGGGGAGATGGGGTACGACTGGCAGGTGGCGCTGGGCGCGGTATTTTTGTCCGGAATCCTGTTTACCATCCTGAGTTTTTCGCGTATTCGCGCCTGGCTGTTGGGAGCCATTCCGCTCAGTCTGCGCTTCGCCATGGGCGCCGGGGTGGGGTTGTTTCTGGGGCTGATCGGCCTCAAAACCGCCGGTATTGTCGTTCCAAATGAGGCGACCCTGGTCAGCCTGGGGTCGTTTCGAGAACCTGAGCCGCTGCTGGCGGCGGTGTGTTTTCTGCTGATAGCAGTTCTGAGCCTGAAAAACGTGTTCGGGGCAATTCTCCTGAGTATGGCGCTGGTAACTGCCATCGGCTGGGGGATGGGACTGGTGGAGTACCAGGGGATCGTTTCTGCGCCGCCCAGCCTCGCGCCCACCTGGCTGGCGATGGACATCGCCGGGGCACTGGATGTGGGCATGGTCAGCGTCATTCTTGCGTTCCTGTTTGTGAACCTGTTTGACACCGCCGGGACCCTGATGGGGGTGGCACACCGGGCCAATTTGATCGACAAAGAAGGCAATATTGAAAATCTGCCCAAAGCACTCAAGGCGGATAGCAGTTCCAGTGTAATCGGTTCCCTGTTCGGGTGCCCGCCGGTGACCAGTTATCTGGAGAGTGCCGCCGGTGTCGCCGTAGGCGGCCGCACCGGGCTTACCGCGGTGGTGGTTGGCGGACTGTTTGTACTGGCGATTTTCTTTACCCCGCTGGCGGCGATGATTCCTGGCTACGCCAGTGCCGGCGCGCTGATTTACGTGGCCATGCTGATGATGGGAACACTGGCGCATATCGACTGGAAGGACCAGATCGACACCATTGCCGCCATTGTCACCGTGGTCATGATGCCCCTGACCTTTTCCATCGCCAACGGCATAGCGCTGGGGTTTGTCACTTACACGGTATTGAAGGTATTTACCGGAAAATATGAAGAGGTCTCCACCAGCCTCTATGTGCTGAGCGTGATCTTTATTTTGAAGTTTGCCTTTCTGTAGCGCGCATCTGTAGTGCGAAGATAGCGGCGCCGGGACCGGCGCCCTTAATTGAGGCAAGGGTCCCATTGGCGGTTGCGGTTTCCCTGGCCGGAAACCGCGTATACACATAGCAATAAACCCAGAAATAAACACAGAAATAATGACGACAGGAGCGCTCAGCATGCAGAAGCTGCCACCCGTAACCACTTGCCAGAATACCGGGGATTTTGTCGGGTGGCTGCAGGGACTGGCCGCGCTGGCGGTGGCCTCGGTGCATCCGGACCAGCTGTTACCGGCGGTCCTGCCGGAACCTCCTTCCGGCCGCACGCTCGTCATCGGCGCCGGCAAGGCGGCTGCCGCCATGGCGGCAGCGCTCGAACAAACCTGGACCAGCACCTATCAGGGTCATCCCATCAAAGGTGTCGTTGTCACCCGCTACGGCCACGGTGCCGAGTGCAAATACATCGAAGTGCTCGAAGCTTCCCACCCCATGCCCGACAACATGGGCGAAGTCGCGGCCGGGCGCATGCTTGCGGCAGTGCAGGACCTGGGCGAAAACGACCTGGTTATCGCCCTGATTTCCGGCGGCGGTTCCGCCCTGATGACCCTGCCGGCACCGGGCCTTAGCCTGGAACAGAAACAGGTTATCAACAAGGCCCTGCTGCGCTCGGGCGCACCCATCCGCGAAATCAACACCGTGCGCCGGCACCTCTCCGCCATCAAGGGCGGTCGCCTGGCCGCCGCCGCACACCCGGCGAAAGTGATTACCTACCTGATTTCCGACGTGCCCGGCGACGACCCGACCCTGATCGCCTCCGGCCCCACACTGCCGGATAACTCGACCCCCGCAGATGCACTGGAAATCCTTGAGCGCTATGACATCGCGATCGATGACGCGGTGCGCGCTCACCTGCAGAGCGAAAAAAGTGCCCCCCATGCGGACGATCGAGATTTTTCTCTGGATAGTGCACTGCTATTGGCCAAAGCCAGCGATGCCCTGGAGGCTGCCAGCGCCGCGGCCACAGCCGCCGGTGTTGAGGTAATGCTGCTGGGCGATGATCTGGAAGGCGAGGCGCGGGAACTGGGCGCGGAGCACGCGCAGCTGGCGATTAAATCCCAGAGCGAAATTCAGGCACCGCTGCTGATCCTCTCCGGCGGCGAAACCAGCGTCACCGTCACTGGTAACGGCCGCGGCGGGCGCAATGTGGAATATCTGCTGGGTCTCTTCTCCGCACTGGCCGGAGCTCCGGGAATCTGCGGGCTGGCCATTGATACCGACGGCATCGATGGCTCGGAAGATAATGCCGGCGCCTTTTTTGCGCCGGAAGACTGGGCCCGAATGCGGGAGCAGGGACTGGACCCGCAGAAATACCTCGCCAACAACGATGCCTATAGTTTCTTTGCAGAACTGGAAAATCTGATTGTGACCGGTCCTACGCGGACCAACGTCAATGACTTCCGCGCCATACTGGTGTTGCCCTCTACCGTATAGGTTCGTCGGCGGGCAATGAATGTGTAGCGGACCCAGAAAGTCAGTTTGCACTTGCCGAGAAGGCGGTACTGTCGGGTAGACCTTTGTGAGACCTTCGAAAACAGGGATGTTTTCGCAGAGCCCCCAGGGATGGGTGCACGGCGTGTCTCACAAAGGTCTACCCGATAGCATCGCCGCCAGCGGGCTGCCAAGTACCGACAAATGATGAGTTCCCCATGACCCAGATCCCCGCCAGCCAGCGCACCGCCAAACCCATCCGCCGCACGAAAATCGTCGCCACCCTGGGGCCCGCCAGTGACCAAAACGGCGTACTGGAAAAATTGCTGAAGGCCGGGGTGGACGTGGTGCGGCTGAATTTTTCCCACGGCACCGCCGACGATCACCGCCGTCGACTGCAGCAGGTGCGTGAGGTCGCCGAGCGCCTGGGCAGGACTGTCGCCGCCCTGGGGGACCTGCAGGGACCGAAAATCCGTATCGCGCGCTTCCGCGACAGTGCCGTGACCCTGCAGGAGGGGCAGGAATTTGTACTGGATATGGCACTGGATACCGACGCCGGTGACGAGCGGCGGGTAGGGTGCGATTACAAGGCGCTGGTTGACGATGTTGCCGCCGGCGACGTGCTGTTGCTGGATGACGGCCGCGTGGTACTGCAGGTGGATTCCGTCGACGATACCGCGGTGCACACCAGGGTGACGGTTGGCGGCCGTCTTTCCAACAACAAAGGCATCAACAAGCAGGGGGGCGGTCTGTCAGCGGCAGCGCTCACTGACAAGGACAAAGCCGACCTCAAAACCGCCATCGATATTGGTGTGGACTACCTGGCGGTCTCCTTTCCCCGCGGCGCCGACGATATGCGCGAAGCGCGGGCACTACTGGGAGAGACCGGTGCGCATATCGGTCTGGTGGCCAAGGTGGAGCGCGCCGAGGCTGTGGCCGACGAGGAAACCCTGGATGAGATTATCCAGGCCTCGGAGGCGGTGATGGTGGCGCGGGGTGACCTGGGGGTGGAAATTGGCGACGCCGCGCTGATCGGTGTACAGAAGCGCATGATCAAGCGCGCACGCCAGCTGAATCGCGCGGTCATTACCGCCACCCAGATGCTGGAAACCATGATCACCGCACCGCTGCCCACCCGAGCGGAGGTATTCGATGTGGCCAACGCGGTGCTGGACGGCACCGATGCGGTGATGCTGTCCGCCGAGACTGCCGCCGGCAATTTCCCGGTAGAAGCCGTGGAAGCCATGCATCGCCTTTGCCTGGGCGCTGAACGTGAGCGCTCCGCGCAGGAATCCGGCCACCGCATGCATCAGGGCTTCACCCGCATCGACGAGACCATCTCCCTGTCCGCCATGTACGCCGCCAATCACCTGGCCGGTGTGACCGCCATTGCCTGCATGACCCAGACCGGCTACACCCCCCTCATCGCCTCCCGCATCCGCTCCGGCCTGCCCATCGTCGGCCTCGCCCACGACCCCATAGCCCAGCGGCGTATGGCCCTGTATCGGGGGGTGATCTCGATACTCTTTGTACCGGGCGCGGAAGAAGGCGACAGAGAACTGAATCAACGCGCTCTTGAGGAACTGAAGGACAGGGGTATCGTTGAAACCGGCGATCAGGTGATACTGATCCGCGGCGACCTGATGCAATCCCACGGCGGCACCAACACCCTGAAAATCCTCGACGTACTGGAGTAATTACATTCCGCTGGCCGGATCGTATACACTGGCGGGCACCTGATTCGAGGGCTGCATTGCCCGCCATCACGGCTGCCGGCATAAGGTTGCTGGCTATTCTTAAATAGTTATGCCTTCGCATCAGAGTTTTATACTTCGTAGCTGAAGTATTTGAACGGATAAAACCGTAACACCGAGCCATGTGTTCTAAGTCCACTGGATATGAGCCCATGGCCGCAGGCAGAAATTCTGTCCGCCAGGGTCGCAAGGGAAACCGACCGGCCTCCCGCATTTGGAAAGGTGATGAAACAACAAGAGATATTGCAAGACGGCCACGGGCGGCGGTTCTATTACCTGCGCCTGTCCGTTACAGACGTGTGCAACTTCCGTTGCGACTACTGCCTGCCCGACGGTTACCAGGCCACCCACCGGCAACCAGAACTCACCGTAGCGGAAACCCGCACCGTCATAGGGGCGTTCGCCCGCCTCGGCACCCGCAAAGTACGCCTGAGCGGTGGCGAACCGTCCCTGCGCAAAGACCTGCCGGAAATCATCCACGCCGCCAAAACCACCCCCGGCATCCGTCGCGTCGCGATCACCAGCAACGGCTATAAACTGCCGAGCGTCATCGACACCTGGCAACAAAACGGCCTCGACCAGCTGAACATCAGCATCGACAGCCTCAACGCCGACGAATTTGCCCGCATTACCGGCCACGACTGCCTGCCCAAAATCCTCACCGGTATCGACCGCGCCCTCGAGCTCGGCATCCAGACCAAAGTCAACGCCGTGCTGCTGAGCGACGGTGCCACCGCCCGCCTGCAACAGTTTTTAAGCTGGCTGAAAACAACCCCGGTAACCCTGCGCTTTATCGAACTGATGCAAACCGGCGACAACCGCGACTACTTCGCCAGCAACCATCTGCGCGGCGAAGAAATTGAAAAGCAGTTAATCGAAAACGGCTGGCAATTGCTGCCGCGGGCCCTGGATGCGGGACCGGCAAGAGAATACGTTCACCCGGACTACGCCGGCCGCATCGGTCTGATCACGCCCTACAGCAAAGACTTTTGCGATAGCTGCAACCGCCTGCGTATTTCTGCCCAGGGCAAACTGCACCTATGCCTGTTTACCGATGCCGGACTCGACCTTAGGGAAACCATTCGCAAGGGGGATGCCGACGTGTTGGCAGAAAAAGTGAAAGCCTTGATTGGCAACAAAGAAGTCAGTCATTACCTGCAGCAAGGCAATACCGGCGGTACGCAAAACCTTTCGATAATAGGCGGTTAATCTCTAATTTTTCACGCTTACGAAGTAAAGAAATACAAATCGAAGGCCGGGTACCGGGTGTGGGTTTTCGGGATCGTCGCAAACAGGATGTTTGCGCCGAAGCGCCCAGGGATGGGTTCACAGCGGTCCTGAAAACCCACACCCGGTGCCCGGTCGCAACGGACTACAACCAAAGCACGTTAAAAGCTACGGAGTACAAAAATGTCCCACGCCCCAGTAGATAAAAACCAGAAACTCAATATCGCAGTCCTAACCGTGTCCGACACCAGAACCGAAGAAAACGACACTTCCGGAAAATACCTGGTAGAAGCACTGCAAGCCGACGGCCACAACCTCGCCGACAAAGCCATTGTCATCGACGATAAATATTTACTGCGCGCCAAAGTCTCCGCCTGGATCGCCGACCCGGAAATTCAGGTCATCCTCACCACCGGCGGCACCGGCTTTGCCGGGCGCGACTCCACCCCCGAAGCTCTCGCCCCCCTGTTCGATAAACATATCGACGGCTTCGGCGAAATTTTCCGCGCCGTCAGCTACGAAGAAATCGGTTCTTCTACCATCCAGTCCCGCGCCCTCGCCGGACTCGCCAATCGCACCCTTATCGCCTGCCTGCCCGGTTCCACCGGCGCCTGCAAAACTGGCTGGACCAAACTGCTGCAAGAACAGCTAACAGCCTCCCACATGCCCTGCAACTTCGTTGGCTATTTAACCAAGTAACGCAATTACCGCTGCGACCCAAAAACCGAACGTAAAAACACAATGACCCTTACACACCTCAACCAGCAGGGCGAAGCCAGCATGGTCGATGTCACCGACAAAGACATCACCGACCGTTCCGCGCGCGCCCAGTCCGCCGTCGCCATGTCTGCGGAAGCCTTCGCCCAGCTACAGGCCGGCAACAACAAAAAAGGCGATGTACTCGCCACCGCCCGCATCGCCGGAATCCAGGCCGCCAAGAAAACCGCCGACCTCATCCCCCTGTGCCACCCACTGGCACTCACCAAAGTACAAGTGGACTTCGCACTGGATGAAGTGACCAAAACTATCCACATATCCAGCTTCTGCCGCCTCGCCGGACGCACCGGTGTCGAAATGGAAGCGCTTACCGCAGCCAGTGTCGCTGCACTGACCATCTACGACATGTGCAAAGCCGTGGACCCTGCCATGGTAATTGGCCCGACAAAACTGCAGGAAAAAACCGGTGGCAAACGCGGGCACTGGAGCGCCGGCGATGGAGAAGAAGCGTGATTAAAGTACTCTTCTTTGCCAGCCTGCGGGAACAGTTGGGATGCGACGGCACCGAAGCCGAAGCAGGCGGCGTGACGAATATTGCCGAGCTGCGCGCAAAACTCAGTGAAAATGGCGAGGCCTGGAAGTCCGCACTCACCGACGAGCGGTTGCAGGTAGCGCTCAATCAACAACTTTCCACCCTGGATGCCAACGTCGCAGACGGTGATGAAGTTGCGTTCTTTCCGCCGGTAACCGGAGGCTAAACCTTGTTGCAACTGGCCACAGGAACTTGAGCATGGCTGTAGAGATTTCCATCTCCGTGCAGGCGCAGGGATTCGACCCCGGAGCCGAATACAACCGACTCCGTGAGCAAAACTTTGCCGACGGTGCCACCGCCATGTTTGTCGGCAATGTGCGGGATTTCTCCCCCAGTGAAACTGGAGAGCGCAAGTCGGTCACGGTACTGGAACTGGAACACTACCCGGGTATGGCCGAATCCGCGCTTGGGGATATCGCCCGTCAGGCCGCCGAGCGCTGGCCCCTCGGGCGAGTGCGGGTGATCCATCGCTACGGTCCGCTCGACGCCGGTGATGAAATTGTTTTCGTGGGAACCACCTCCACCCATCGCCAGGCCGCGCTGGATGCCTGTGCATTTATTATGGACTTTCTTAAAAGTCGCGCTCCGTTCTGGAAGCGGGAAGTAGGGGAAGGCACAGACAGCGGCAGCTGGGTTGAAGCGCGCAGCAGCGATGAAGATGCCCTGAAAAAATGGTGAAGCCGTCACACCGGCGCGAACAAGAATGTTGGCGATTTCCCTCAAAGTGAAAAATTCCTTTTTTTAGTCTGCAGTGTGCGACAGTCAGCTTTCAAAACATGACCGGGTTCCTTTAATTGTTCTGCATGTGAAGTGGTCCACACAGGTTCGTCATCCATTGCCAGTGAAACCTGTCACACTTTCGAGGTTTGGCAGCGAGCACATTGAATTTAAACAAAAATTCCTCGCTGATCCCCTGCGCGAGTTTTGAAGCGCCTCACATATCCCGCCACCTTCCTTGAAATACAATCAGCACCGCTGAGGATTCGCAGCCGAATTTTTGCTGCGTTTTTTTGTGACCAAAACTTATGGGTCGGTTCGGGGTAACGGGATATGTACAGAGTACTGATGGCAACCGCTTTGCTGGTACTGGCGGCAACGGCCAGTGGCCAGAATGTGAGCCGCGAAGAAATCCGTGGCCTCGATGAGCAGATCCAGGATGTGAAGCAGGATGTGATCAGTCTCACATCCGAGCTGAACCGTCTGGAAGAAAAGCTCCTGTTTCCCTCCAATACCCAGGCCGCATTTTTTATCTCGCTTGCGGCCAGTGATGAATTCAGTCTCGAATCGGTTGAGTTGAAACTGAACAATCAGGTAGTCGCCCACCACCTCTACACTTTCCGGGAAATTGAAGCGCTGCAAAAGGGCGGTGTTCAGCGTATTTATACCGCCAATGTCCAGACCGGTGCCCACCCCCTGGAAGTCAGCTATTTCGGTAAATCCAAATCCGGCAAAGAGTATCGCGGGACCGCCAGCTACAGCGTGGATAAGGCGGTAGGGCCGAAATTTGTCGAGATTAAAATCGCCGCCAACCAGTCAGCCATCGACTTCCAGGACTGGTGAACATGAGATTCCGTCTGCGCAACGGGATTGCCGGTGCGGCGCTGGCTGCGCTGTGCGCCGTGCCCGCTGCGGCCAAAACTTCCGTTGATCCGACGGCCCTGCACACCGAAGAGCTGCGCGATCTGTTCTTCGGTGAGGCGCTGTTCAATGCCCATCAGGACAAATATCTCGATGCGATCGCCGGGCTCGATACCGAGCTGAAGCAATTCCGCCTTCTGGACGACCCCGAGCTGGATCCCTTCAGTCTGCATTTTGGCCAGGCGGAGTTTGCCGTGGGGGACCTGGAACTGTCCTACCGTATGCACCGGGAAGCTGGCCGGGCTATGGAGGCGGTGATCAATGGCGACGTACCGCAGCCGATCAAGAATGAAGCCGCTTATCGACTGGCAAAAATCCACTATCACAAACAGCAGCCCGCCAATGCCCTGCACGCCCTTGAGCTGATCGAGGGACGGGTGCCTGAGCGGGTGCGTGCGGACGAACAGTTCCTGCGCGCGCGGGTGTATATGCAGCTGGGGCGCTTTGAGGAAGCGGTGGCGCTACTCAAGGAGCTAAAGGGCGATACAAAGGCAGAATCCCTTGCCGGGTTTGTGGAGTACAACCTGGGTATCGCCCTGCTCAAGCTGGGAGAAATCGAAAAAGGTGTAGTGGAGCTGGACAGCCTGGGCCGCAATGCCGGTCGCAGCGAGGCCACAGCGGCGCTGCAGGATAAAACCAACCTGCTGCTCGGTTACCAGCTGATGGAGGCGCAAGAGTATCAGCGCGCACGCACTTATTTTGACCGGGTGCAGTTGAGCGGCCCTTTCTCCAATCAGGCACTGCTGGGGGCTGGCTGGGTAGAGGCCAACGCTGGCCGCTACGATCGTGCACTGGTGCCCTGGCGATTGCTGAGCCAGCGCCAGAACACCAACGCGGCGGTACAGGAAGCCATGCTCGCCGTGCCCTACGCCTACGGAAAACTCGATGTTCACAGCACCGCGGCGGTGAACTACGGTCAGGCGCTCGAACTGTTTGGAAGCCAGGTGGATGTACTCACCGATTCCATCAACAGTATCCGGGAAGGCAAGTTACTGGAGGCGCTGCGCCGCAAAGAAGCGAGTCAGGTAAAGAACTGGGTGGTGGCGTTGCGCAAACTGCCGGATGCCCCGGAAACCCATTACCTGCTGGATCTGATGGCCTCCAATGACTTCCAGGAATTCCTGCGCAATTATCAGGACCTGAACGACCTGCTGGAGCGCAACCAGACCTGGTTGCAGAGTCTCGATGCGTTTGAAGAAATCATCGCGGTGCGCCGAGGTTACTACGAGCCGATTTTACCGGGGCTCGACGTCGAGTTCCGCCAGATCGATGCACGTATCAAAATGCGTCTTGAGCAGCGCCAACGCCTCGCCGCGCGTATCGACAACCTGTTGGTGAATCGCCACCCGCAACTGCTGGCAAAAAGCGAGGAAACCGAGTCTCGCCTGATTCTCGAGCGTATCCGCGAAATCCTTGCGCATAATCCGAGCCTGAACAGCGGCGAAACGGAAGCGCGGGTTGCGCGCCTTGAAGGCGTACTGAATTTCCGTCTGTCCCGGGAATTTGACGATCGCCTGACCGAAGCCTACCGGCACCTGCAGGCGCTGGATGGTGTCATCGCGACCCTGCAGGAAACCTACCAACACTATGTGCGCAGACGCCAGGCCGCTACCCACAGTTATCAGGGTTACCGCGACCAGATTGCCACACTGCGGGCCGGACTCAACCGTGCCCAGAATCGTATTGAGCAGCTGATGGCCCGTCAGGGCCGTATGCTGGAACAGCTTGCCATCGACGAGCTGGATCAGCGCCGCGCGCAACTGGAGAGTTATCAGATCAAGGCCCGCTTCGCCCTGGCAGACAGTTATGACCGCGCCAACGAATTGCAGGAGCAGCGCACAGATGTGCGCAAGGTCGCGGAGTACCAACAGCAGGTGCAAGCGCTGAAGCAGTCCGAGCCGGACCATGAAACGCCATCCGGCGAAAACCCGCCCGCGCAGGAAGCACCTGGCAGTGAAGAGGTGGTTGGCGATGAATAAGCATCTGCGGTGCGCGACTTTCTCCCCGTTCTTCCCCAGGGCGCACTTCCGGCTGGTCACTGCCGCGTCTGCGGCGCTGTTGCTCGCCGCCTGTGCCGGCAACAGTGGCAATACCATCGGCAGCCTGCAAAACGTCGACATCGAAATCGCGGAAACCCGAATTGACGGCAGCCTGGAAAAAGCCCTGGCCAGTTACCAGAAATATCTGCAGGAAACCCCGGAAACAGCACTGACTCCGGAAGCGATCCGCCGTATCGCCGACCTGAAAATCAAGCAGGCCTATCGCGCAGAAGAAGGCTTGAACGCGGGGCAAACGTCGCGTTCCACGGAAACCCGCCTTGTTTCTGAGGACGAGCTTGTGGCGGCGAACCAAAAGGCGGCGTCTGCACCGGCATCGGTAAAAACCGCTGCCTTGCCGGCGAATATGGAAGCTCTTCAAGCTGTTGCCATTGCTGCCAGCCCAGCGGGTGTTAACGCGGCAAACGGTATTGCCGGTGTTAATGGTGTCAATCGTGAGAGCCGCGAAGATTTCGAGGCGCGCGCCGCGGGCGAAGTTGCTGTTGCCAACACTGGCAGCGATGCCGTGCTGCCCGGAGATAACGCCGATGCACTGCTCGCCGCCAATGCGCGGGAAGCCATTGCCCTGTACCAGAAACTGTTGGCGCAGTACCCACTGTACGAGCGCAACGACCAGGTGATGTACCAGCTCTCTCGCGCCTACGAAGAGACCGGCGAAATCGAGGAAGCAGTCAATATCCTGCGTCAGCTGGTAGCAAAATTCCCGGCCTCGCGACATGTCGACGAAGCTTACTTCCGTCTTGGTGAATATTATTTCACGCGCAAGAAGTATCTGGATGCGGAGGA
Source organism: Microbulbifer bruguierae (assembly GCF_029869925.1). Lineage (NCBI taxonomy): Bacteria > Pseudomonadati > Pseudomonadota > Gammaproteobacteria > Cellvibrionales > Microbulbiferaceae > Microbulbifer > Microbulbifer bruguierae. The sequence continues at coordinate 3,976,934 of NZ_CP118605.1, forward strand.
ATCCTACGGCCGAGTGGTCGATATGGGGCAGGTGTCCAGCTTCTACGAAATCGCCATCTACAAGCGCGGCTGGGCCCTGTTCAAGCAGGATATGTACGAGATGGCGCTCGACGATTTCGTACGCATGCTCGATGTTAAAGTGGCTGCGGGTTATGACTTCGAGCAGCAGGATAACGCCACCGAGCGCAAGCATATCGAAGACACCTTCCGGGTCATCAGCCTGAGCTTTTCTTACCTCGGTGGTGCCGAATCCATTGTGGATTACTTTAGTCGCAAGGGCGCACGCGATTACGAATCCTACGTCTACAGTCATCTGGGTGAATACTACCTGGACAAGCGTCGCTATCAGGACGCGGCATTGGCCTACAACGCCTTCGTCGAGCGCAATCCGTTACACAAGGTGGCCCCGGCATTCTCTATCCGCGTCATCGAAATTTATCAGAAAGGTGGCTTCCCGCGGCTGGTGCTGGAGGCGAAGAAAACCTTCGCCAATACCTACGCCCTGGATGCCCGCTACTGGACCGTATTTGATATCAGCGAATACGCCAGCGTGGTGGAATTCCAGCAGGCCAACCTGATTGATCTGGCGAGCCACTACCACGCCGCCTATCAGGGCGTAAAACCCAAGGATCAGGAGTTCGCGAAAAAACGCAGCGAAAACTACCGCGAAGCCATTCACTGGTATCGCCGTTATCTCACATCTTTTGCGGATCAACCCAAGGCGCCGGGCATTAACTACCAGCTGGCGGGGCTGATGCTGGAAAACCGGGATTTCCGCAACGCCGCGGTGGAATACGAGCGCACTGCGTATCAGTACCCGGGCCACAGCGAAAATAAAAATGCCAGCGAGGCAGGCTACGCCGCGGTGTTTGCCTACCGCGAGCACCTGAAAAACGACCTCGGGATAGATGCACTGGCGGAGAGAACCGCAGTGCAGAAAGAGATCATCCGCTCGTCTCTCACCTTCGCGGAAACCTTCCCCGAGCACGGCAAAGCCCCGCAGATATTGCTTGGCGCGGTGGGCGATCTGTACACGCTGAAGAGCTTCCCGGAAACCATCCTCAATGGTCGCCTGCTGCTGGAAAAATTCCCCGCAGCAGAAACTCAGATTCTGCGCTCTGCATGGCTGCTGGTTGCGCACGCCTCGTTTGACACCGCACTGTATGCCGATGCGGAAGTCGGCTATCGCCAGGCACTGTCACTCACCGCCGCGGATGCCAAAGATCGCGCCGATCTGGTGGACAATCTCGCCGGTGCCATCTATCAGCAGGGTGACCTTGCCCGCAAGGCGGAAGATCACCTGGCCGCGGCGGAACATTTCCTGCGTATTCGCAATGCCGCTCCCGGTGCCTCCATTCTCGCCACCGCCGAGTACGATGCGGCGGCGGCGCTGATCCAGCTGCAGAGCTGGGATCGTGCCGCCAGCGTGCTCAAGGCCTTCCGCAGCAACCATCCAGAGCACGAGCTGCAGAAAGAAGTCACCAAAAAACTCGCCGTGGTATACCAGGAGGGCGGCCAGCTGCTGTTGGCGGCGGCGGAATTCGAGCGTATCGAACGGGAAACCGAAGACGAAGACGTTCGCCGCGAAGCACTTACCCAGGCCGCCGAACTGTACAGCGCAGCCAGCAGCCCCGAGCGCGCACTGGCGGCGCTCAATCGCTACGTAAAACTCTTTCCGCAGCCCATGGAGCCCGCGCTGGAAGTTCGGCAAAAAATGGCCGACATCCACTTCCACAGCGGCAACCAGAAGGCCTATTTCAATACCCTGGATGACATGGTGCGCATTGAATTGCGCGGTGCTAACGAACGCAATGAACGCACCCGCTACCTCGCCGGTAACGCCGCCCTGAAACTGGCGGAACCCCGTTACGACGCCTTTGCGGAAATTGCCCTGATGGCGCCGCTTGAGCGCAACCTCAAAACCAAACGCACCCGTATGCAGGCTGCCACCAAAGCCTTCAGTGACCTGATCGACTATCAGGTGGCCGACGTTACTGCGGCCGCGACCTTCTATCTCGGTGAAATCTACCTCCACTTCAGCCGCGCCCTCAAAGAGTCCGAACGTCCCAACAGTCTGGATGCGATGGAACTGGAGGAATACGAACTAGCACTGGAAGAGCAGATCTACCCGTTCGAAGAGCGCGCCATTTCCGTACACGAGAAAAACATCGACCTGATGGCCGCCGGAATTTACAACGATTGGGTCGCGAAAAGTATTGGACAACTGGCCGGCCTGGTGCCCGCGCGATACGAGCGCGAGGAAGATGCCGGGAATATCGTCATGACCATCGTGCCGGTTCCGCAATTGCCGGAGGAGCAGCTGACGCAAGCACAACAGATTGAAACAAAGCAGTCTGAAAAACAGCAAGCGAAAGCACCCGCTGAATCTGAAACCACCATCATTGCGGAAAACAACACCGGCGAGGACCAGGGCTGATGAACCGTATCCTCACACAAACCTCTCTGCTGCGCGCTTCCCTGTGCGCACTGGTGCTGCTACTCAGCGCCTGCGTCAGCGGCCCCCAGACCTCCAGCCGCCCGGTTGATCCCATGAGCGTAAAGGTTGCGGGCGGTGTCAATCGCGACTTCCTGCAGGCCGTGGAATATATGCAGGGCGAGCGCTACCCCGAAGCCATCGAACTGCTGCAAAGTGTGGTCGAGCGGGAACAACGCCTCTCCGCGCCTTACGTCAATCTCGGTATCGCCTACGTAAAAACGGACGACGAACAACATGCGGAAGAATCCTTTCGCCAGGCCCTGCGCGCAGCGCCATTTGACCCGGTAGCCAGCAACGAACTCGCCGTCCTCTACCGCCACCAGGGCCGCTTCGAGGATGCCAGAAGTATCTACGCAGAGTCGCTACAGCTGCACCCGGAAAACCTGCCGCTGATCAAAAACCTCGGCATTCTGTGCGACCTCTATCTTCAGGATGTGAATTGTGCACTCGCACAATTCGAGCAGTACCTGAACTATCAACCCGACGATGCCAAAGTCGCCATCTGGGTAACCGATCTCAAACGGAGGGCCAACTGATGGCAAGCCAATTCCAGAAACTGACAGTACTTTTCCTGCTGTTGATCGCCTCCAGTGCTGGCGCACAGGACGAACAAAAAGAAAACAAAGTGGATACGGATGTTAAGGAGCTTTCCGGTATTTCCATTATCGGTAACAAAGAGGCTCCAAAGTCACTTTACATCGTTCCCTGGAAAAGCTCGGAAGTGGGCGTGGAAAGCGGACTCAGTTCCAGCCTGCTGGACCCCAGGCTGCAGCCGCTGGACAAAGAAGTGTTTTCTCGAGAGCTTGAGTTCTACCAGCTCAGTCTTACAGATGACTGAAAAACAAATACTGACGAAGCATAAAACTGCAAATTGAAGGAGGGGCGCCGGGGGCGAGTTTTCAAAAGCGTCGGCAACAGGGAAGTTGCCGACGCAGCGTACAGGGATGTATTTACAGCGGTTTTGAAAACTCGCCCCCGGTGGCCCGCCGCCAAAGGGCTCCAAACAGAGCGCTATCAAACAGAGCTACGAAGTAACTAACCAAAAAACGACCACAACAGGTCAAAACTAGGCAAAGCGGAAAAAACCGCGGACCCGAGAAAGAAAACCAAGAGGGCAAATGATGGATTTCTTGAACAGCGTAGTCGCGTTTTTTCAGACTGGTGGTGCGTTCATGTACCCCATTTTGGTGGTATTCGCGCTCGGCGCCGCGGTAGCAATCGAACGCTATATCCGCCTCGTCTACGAGCGCCACACCAACCGCGCCGCGTGGGAAAAGCTACAGCCAGTACTCAATGCCGGCGATTTTGACCGCGCCCGCAACCTCGTCAAAGACGACAACACCGGCGTAGGCCGGCTGCTCGCCATGGGCCTCGAACGTCAGGGCGCCGTACGCCGCCGTGAAGACATCGAAATCGCCATGGAAGAAAGCATCATGGAGACCATCCCGCAACTGGAAAAACGTACCCCCTACGTTGCGCTCGGCTCCAACATCGCCACCCTGCTCGGCCTGCTCGGCACCATCATGGGCCTCATCGAAGCCTTCACCGCCGTAGCCAACGCTAACCCCGCAGAAAAGGCTGACCTGCTGTCCGCCAGTATCTCCGTGGCGATGAACACCACCGCCTTCGGCCTCATGGTCGGTATCGCACTGCTGATCGTACACGCTCTGTTGAATTCCCTTACCGGACAGATCGTCGATAGCCTCGAAATGGTCTCCGTCAAAGCACTCAACATCATGTCCTCCGGCACTCGCCGTCGCAGCGAAGCCGGCCAGGAAGAGCGTGCACCGGCGAGTGGCAAAACCGTGAACCCGGACATCCAGAAAACTCAGCAGGCACAGCAACAGTCCGCTTCGAAAAAAACTGACGAGAACCCCAAACCGGAATCCGCGTAATGAGAAGCAGGCGTCATAGCAGAGCCAAAGAAGCGCCCGAGCTGGACATCACCGCCTTCCTCAACCTGATGGTGGTACTGGTGCCTTTTCTGCTGGTTTCCGCAGTATTTTCCCGGGTCACTATTCTCGAACTGAATATGCCCAGCGGTGCCGGTGGCGGAGCGGAAGATCCGGGAGTAACCCTGGAAGTCGTGGTGCGTAAGGACGTACTCGAAATCAGCGACGGCGACAAAGTCATCGCCCGCTTTCCCAACCTGAACCAGGGGGAGGACGGTGCGCAATCCGTCGCGAGTGAAGATTCGGGAGCGGGCGCGCAAACTACGGTGGACGAAAACGGCATACCCGTTGTTGCGCCCACCGCGGAAGTGTATGACCTCAGCAAACTTCGGGAATACCTGATCCGTATTAAGCAGAGCTACCCCGATAAAACCGATACCACCCTGCTGATGGAGCCGGAAGTGGCCTATGAGCATCTTGTCGGCATCATGGATACCGTGCGCAGCGCGCAAGTGTTGCCGACACCGGAAGAAGGTGCAGCAGCGGATCCGGAAGCGAAGTCAGAGACAATGGAACTCTTTCCCGATATATCCCTGGGAGACGCGCCGTGAAACGTGAAAGCAGACGTATGAAGCGCATGGCGCGCAGCCGCAAGCGCAAAACGCCGGGCATGAACCTCACCTCGCTGATGGACGTGTTCACCATTCTGGTGTTCTTCCTGCTGACCAACAGTTCCAGCAACGAAGCCATCGAGGCGCCCAAGGTCATTACCCTGCCGGACTCGGTGGTGGAGTCGAAACCGCGTGAAACCGTCACCTTGATGGTCACCCACGACGAGGTATTGATCGAAGCCAAGCCGGTGATGACCACCGAGCAACTGTTCCAGAGTGAAGAGTTGGTGATCGAGGCGATTCAGCAGGCGATGATTCGCGAAGTGGGCAAAGCCATGACGGTCGCCGGCGATGAGCTGGAAGAGGCCAAGGCCGCACTGGCCGAGCGCGCCGCCGCCGGTGAAGACGTCAGTGCCGAAGCCGCGGAACTACTGGCGGAACCGCCGGAAGTGAATATTCTGGCGGACCGCACCGTGCCGTTCAGTGTGCTGAAAAAAGTCATGTCCAGCTGCACCAACGCCGGCTATACCCGTATTTCCCTCGCGGTCATCCAAAAAGCATCTCAGAGTTAGTGAGCGTTTGTGAATAATTTTCATCAACAAAAACAGGCACTGACAGCGAAGCAGAAAGTTGTTCGCCAGCAGCTGGCTGTACTCGAGAGCGAGCACAGCCAGATTGATGGCCGGCTGGATACACTGCGTCGGGATGAGGCCAAGCATCAGTTGCTGGACGAAATTTCCGATCGTCTCGGCAAGCTCGAAGAGGCCGGTGCCGGTGATCTGTTCTGGGCTGAGCACTACAAGCAGGATGCTTCCAAAGCGCTGATCCATCGCCTGCAGAAAACCGTCAGTATCTATCATGCCAATTTGAACCTGCTGCATGAGCGCAAGCGCAAATTGCAGGATCAGATGGAAGACTGTCGCGATGACCTGTTCGAGTTGGATGCGGAGTTCCGCGAAATTCGCCAGGCGGAAGAAGATGTTCACTACGAGTATGAAGTCACGCGTGAAATCGGTAATTCCGCTTTCCGTGACGCCATCATGCCGTGGAACAACAATGGAGACGACGAACGCCGCTTCCGCGTCAGCGTACTCGCGTGTCTGTTGCTGGCGTGCTTCCTCGGTTTCGGCGTGCACATCTGGCAACTGCCCGAGCCAGATGAAAGCGAAGTGGTGGAAGTACCCGAGCGCCTGGCCAAACTGGTTCTGGAAAAGAAAACCAAGCCGAAACCACCACCGGAGCAGGTGGTGAAAAAGCCGGAGGAGAAAAAGAAAGAGCCTGAAAAACCCAAGCAGGAAGTGGCGAAGGAAGAACCCAAGCCATCCAATGTTGAGAAAAAGCAGGTGAGCAAGAAAGTCGAGCGCGCCGGGGTACTGGCGTTCAAGGACAACTTCCAGGATCTGATTCAGGATGACCTGGATAAGCGCCTCGGTCAGCAGACTCAGCTCAGTACAGCGGGCAAGAAGGAGAACCGCAGTCAGCGCTCCCTGATTACCGCCGCGGCAAAATCCGGTTCCGACGGTATCAATACCGCCGCGCTCAGCCGCAATGCCGGTGGTGTGGGTACGGCGCTGGAAGGGGTCAGTTTCTCGCGGGTATCCAGCGGTATCGGCACCGAGGGTGACTTCGCCGGTGAAGAGCGGCCGCTCAGCGAAGGTGTAGGACCGTCACGTACCGATGAAGAAATCCAGATTGTCTTCGATCGTTACAAGGCGGCACTGTACCGGATCTATAACCGGGAGTTGCGCAATAATCCGGCACTGCAGGGCAAGATGGTACTGCGTATTACCATTCAGCCAGACGGCTCCGTATCTCTGGCAAAAGTCGAGAGCAGCGATATGGATTCGCCGGCGCTCAACTCGGAGATCGTTGCGCGGGTGAAACGGTTCAACTTTGGTGAAAAAGCCGGGGTGCCAACCATCACTATCCTCTACCCGATCGACTTCCTTCCCGCCGCCTGACCAGGGAGTGCGGAGCTCCGGCTCCGCATTCCAAAATACACTGCCGGGAACGCGGAGCCCCAGCTCCGCAACCAGCGCAACCACTTCGACTCGTTGAAGTGGTTGAGTTCTGGTTCCATAAAGTTCACAAACTACCTGAACTTTACCTGAGAACTGTTTGGCAAACGTAGAAAAAGTTCCCGCAAAGGCGCTTCAAGTTTGACTTGTTTCACGGTGCCAGCTACCCCCATCCCATAAAGTTCCGCGACCGGTTCCTTCCCCCGGTGCTGCCGCCTGTGCGGTGGCTGGCAAACTCAATTTTTGACTGGCAGCGGAACGTAATGACGTCTGAAGTAGAAAGACAAAAATCTTTAAAGCAAGCACTGGTTGGCTTTGTTTTCGGCTGCTTTGGAATGCTGCTGGGTTTGCCTGCTGCCTGGGCGCAGCAGAGCTGTCCCGCCGCCGCGCTCGACATCCAGATTACCGGCTACTGTGAATTGTGTGGCGGTGGTGAAGTGACCCTGACGCTCACCAATAACACCGCTGGCCAGCCGGGTAACACCAATAGAATTCAGTATCGCGATGAGAACCGGGATTTCACCAATGTGCAGGTGACCGTGGATCTGGGCGGACTGGAAACGGTATATGACGCGAGCCAGTACACCTTCAATATTGCGAGCATCCCGCGGGGCACGAGTGTTTCCCGCAGTTTTACCCTGACCGCGGAAAACGGGGTACGGGAGCAGCTGGTCAACGTTTTCTCTCGCCAGGAAATCACCGCTTCCGCCACGTACAGTTACGACAATTGCGGTGGCGAGGAGTACCGGCAGTGCCAGAACAACGGCGGTGGTGGCTGCGGCAGTTTCAGTGGCAATTGGGGCGATTGGCAGAATCTGCCGGGACAGGGAAGCCCGTCCAGTGAGTCAGATACTGGCACCAGTAATCTGGATATCCGCGAGCCCGGTCCCGTGGTGACCAAGGCGGTGCGCAATATCGATGCCGGCATGCCGGATTTCTCCGACCAGACGGTGCCGAATGGCGATATCACCTACGGTCACGAAGGCGACGGTATTATCTGGCGGGTCAACATCGCCAACGGCGGCAATGCACCCATGTACGACGTCATCTTCGATGACAGCATGAGTCCAGGTGGCGCCGCGAATATGGATATTCGAGCGCTGTGTCTGGACGAGGGGAACGCGGAAGTGGTGGCCAATGGAGGAGCAATCCCTCCCTCCTGTACCGCGATCAGTGGTGACGAAATCGTCGGTCGACCGCTGTCCGATTTCAATTCAGGCTGGAACGTCCTCGAAGACGGCGAACAAGCGGTAATGTTCCTCGCAGGGACATTGCGCAATTCCTGTGTTGGCCAGGTCAATACCGTCAGCAATGTACTGTGGGGCTGCTTTAACAATAACGGTACCCCGGAAAACGGCCACGGTGGTATCGCGGACGCGGTGTTGAATGGCCTTCCGAGCTATCAGAACGGCGACGGCAGTGAGGCTTCCTTCAGCGCGCTGGCGGCAGCGACGCTGAGCGAAGGCCTGGGAAACGAGGGCTCTCTGAATTACCAGGTGGAGTACTCGGGCCTGGTGCAGGGCGACCCGGTGGGTATGCGCGGTATGGTGCGTATTCGGGTCCAGAACCTCACTGGCGGCACCGTCAAAAACGTGGTGCTGACGGATACTCTGCCCGAGGGCTATATTCTCGATCCGAATTTTGAACCGCAGCTGACCATCACTTCTTTCGATGGCAATTACAACGATTACGCGGGCCGCGTTTCCTCCATCGACTGGGTCAACCGTGTCCCGGTTACCGGTGACCAGAGTTACCTCGGCAATACCGATCTGAAAACCCCGATTTTTCACCTGACCAGTGACGGTGAAAATGCCAACCCGGGCTATGTCGACAGCGATGATGGGGTGGCCGATGCGGACGATCAGGTAGACCTGTTGCGCCACGGCGACGAGGCCACGGTCACCTTTCGTATTGTGCAGGTGAACCAGGATGGCTCCCTCACCTATTACGATCGGATGGCAAACCTGGATGACCAGGATGAGAGCGGTGAGCGCGACGGCAGTCGCATTGATCCGCCGGCCATGACCGGGTTGAGCAACCGGCTGCATATTGCGTGGGAAGATTTCTGTTCCAATAACGGCCTCACCCATGCCGAAGATGCGCCGCTGACCACACCATTTGCACCGGACCCGGAAAACCTCAACGTCGATATCCCGCACCCGCTGTATATCATTCGCGATGAAGGCACCACGCCAATCACCGTGAATATCTGGAACAGCGGCGGACATACCGCTAGTGATTATCTCTTCTACGTTACCTTCGGTCAGGCAATTATCGTCGAAGGAGTGCCGACGCAATGTGATTTTGCCGATGGCAATCCCCCCTCACTGCCCGGTACGTTCAATGTGCCCGGCGCGGCCGGCGCACAGATACCGCTGTGGAATACACCCGCATGGCGCGGTGACAGCGATCCCAATGGTGACGGCAATCCGTTGCCCACCAATGCCATTGTTTACCGCTGCGACCTGGGGGCGATCTCCGGTGGCGGTAGCGGGAGCCTGGAATTCGAGGTTCGTAAAAACCACGATCAGTCCGCCGCTGACGACCTGAGTATGCGCGCCGATGTGGTAGGCATGATCACCCTCGCGGACGACAGCCGGACCTACACTGCCGCAAGTCCGGGTGCGCTTTCCATACCCGCGGACTGGCGCAACAGCGACGAGGCTCTGGTCTACCCGACGCCGGCGAACCTGGTCGGTGGCACTACCCCGTCACAGCAGCTGGCAAACAATTACACCCTGGATACGGTGCGTGCCCGCGCGCTGGGCTTCAACCTGCTCAAGCGCTATGTACCCGGTAGCTGTAAAGAAGCAGATTATCGCGGTAGCGGTGATGGCGATGGTCGTGCAAACCCGCCGCAGATTCTGATCGGCGAAGAGTGTGATTACGAAATCTATGCCGGTGGCTGGTTCGGATTTGATACCCCCGGCTGGAATATTACTGTCGAGCCACTCAGTGTCGGCGATGCCTTGCCAGCCCACGCCGGCGGTGACGACAGTGCCACTGGTACTCAGCATTTTGTCCAGCAGCAAGAATTGCCTGCTCTCTGCTCTACCAGCGGCGGCCTGCCTGGCTCGCCGAACTCGGTTTGTCGCGGCGTGGTGTCCGCAAACAATTTCACCCCGGATGCGGTACTGGGCGGCGGTGATCTGAGCTGGCTGTTCGGCGGTGTTGAAGTCATCACCAAGGACCGCTGGTTTCTCGCAAATATGACGACCCGCCTGCGCAATGAGGGCGAGGATTCAGTCAGCGCACCCAACCTGCACAGTGATATCAGCGTTGATTACGGCCGCAGCAGTTTCCGGGTTGAGTTTGCGGAAAACACCGGAATACCAATTTTCGCGGAAACTGTCGCCAATGACGGCAGCGGTGGCGCTGGCGCCTGTTTTAAATCGGGGGACAGCTGGGATGCCGCGGATTACAGCAGCAGTAATCCCAGCCCGTGTAACCCTGACTATCCCGGTTACCCCCAGTGGCAGGAGTGGACGGCACAATCCCAGGTGGTAGAGCCACGCCTGGAAATTACCAAGCAGGTCTGTAACCTGAGTGCCGCCACTGGTGACGTTGCCAGCTGTAGCTGGGCCGATCAGGCCGTCGGCAGTAAATTCGATGATTTCGTATATCGTCTGACCGTTAAAAACGAGGCCGCAGCGGAAGGCGTCAGCCGCGCGCCGGCCTACGACGTGGTGATCACCGATGTGCTCGATGACCGCGGCCAGATGTGTGTGTGGGCGGTCAACGGCGCCTTCGATACCGACGACGGTATTGAAAATATTCCCGGTGATAGCAATCCCGACGCCGGCCAGGTAGGCACCGCCATCGGTCTGAGCGACTACAGCTACGATTACCGCGATCCGGAAGCATCACCGCACTGTCTCGATGGCGGCAGTCCGGCGCATGTCACTTTTTCTTTTCAGCAGTCGAGCAAATTGAAGCAGATCGACCCGGACGCCGAGGTAGTGCTGCAGTACCGGGTCAGCCCCCATCGAACGGTTGCTCCGGGCCAGCCATTTAATGATGTCGCGGATATTTTTCGTTACGACAGCCTGGTCAGCGATGCTGGCCAGCAGACCGTAGCGCCCGTCGCCAACCAGAACCACCCGCTGGGTGACGGCAGTGAGCTGCCGGCAGCGCCGGACACTCCGCGTTCTGGCGGGGCGCGCATTTACTGTAGCAACGCCGATGACGAGAGCGAGTACTGTAAATCCGCCAACACCATAATCACGATTTACGAGGTGGAGGTTGAACCCATCGAGGCTCTGGGGCAGTCGACCCTGGGTGAATACGCTCCACGCCAGGGTGACGTGGATGCCGTGGTTGGTGAGGAAATTCGTCTGCGTCTCACCGGCCAGGTGCCGGCCTCGCAACTGGGGGATTTCACCTTCCACGCGGAGCTTCCCGAAGGGCTGCGCTGTATTGCCGCGGAAGAAAAAGACCTGCGCACAATACCGGGATCTGTCTGGTTCCCGGGTGACAACAGCGAGCCCCTTGTACCGACCATCAGCGGTTGCGAAAGCGCAGGCGGCGATGGCAGTTTTGTGCGCTGGGAATATGGCGACCAGCACCTGCTCGGACCGGAGGGACTGATTACCGTACAGGTCACCTTTGTGGTGCGGGTGGAGAACAACAACTTCACCGGCCACGATGAAAATCTGGTGATCAATGGCGGCGGGGACTCCTATATGTCCTATCTTCCGCCCGGTGCATCCAGCAGTGAACGCAGTGTGTTTGTACCGCCGCCGATTACCGTGCATGTGAACGGTCCGCGTATTGCCCTGGAAAAAAGCTTTGACGATAGCCTGGTCACCGTCGACGGTGATGACGTCATTACCGTAACCGTAAAGGCGAGCAACACGGGTACCCCAGGTATCCCGACCAGCGCTACCGCGTACAACCTGCAGATACTCGATGACCTGCGCGATACCAAATACCGCTACGTACCGGGGAGTCCGTTGGGTATCAACGGCACGCCTACACCCCAGGTGCGTTTTGTCGACGGCGATACCGATGCGCCGGTGTTTTACTGGGATGATCCCAGCCCGGATGCCATTGCCGGAACCAGCTGGGCGGCGCCCTATGCCATTGCCGAAGGTGAATTCGTGGAATTCAGCTTCCAGCTACGCGTGGTGGGCGAGGCCAATGAAGCGGGTGACGATGTATTTGTATCTCCCCATGAAACCCTGGCAAATACGATTGAAGCTATCTGGCAGTCGCTGCCCAACCAAAACCTGAACCTGAATATTGATCCTCTATCCAGCGGTGGTGCCATCGGCGCGGATGGTATGGATGACGGCATGCGCAACGGCTGGTTTAGCACCGACAGCGATCCCCAGCCGGATATCAACGATTACGAAACCGTCGCTGAGGATTCCGTCAGCGTCGGCGGTCTGTTGTTTGCCAAGACGGATATCACCGAAAATGGCGACGTCCCTGAAGCCCGCACGATTGGAGCCCATCGCACCTTCCGTCTGGATATTTCTCTTCCGGAAGGCGTGACTGAAAATGTCGCGGTCACCGACACCCTGTCCACCGGCTATGCCATCGCCAATCCGGATCACGGCTATGAAATTCGCTGTGAGTATGACGACACCATTCTGGCCATCAATGACGAGACCCCGGATTCGGCCTGCGGTCAATTCGCCGGCGTATTACCGCAACACGGGGACACCGGTGTTCTCTCCTGGAATATCGGTAAGGTTACTACTCATACTGAAGACGACACGGGAGTCAGCGCTACCAACGGGATTAACCCGGTTATTCGTATTTACTATGTCGCGCGCATCGAGAATATCGAGGGCATCGTTGCCGATTCGGTGCTGACAAACAGCGCCGAGCTGAATTATTTAAATGCCCCGGAAACCCTGAGCGGGGAAACTTCACTGACAGTAGCGGAATCGGCACTGACAGTAAGCAAAACCGCCAGTGCGGCAAGTGCGGTCAGCGGTGACACCGTCGACTACACCATCGCTATTACCAATGGCTCGGGAGCCTCCACCGCGTACGACGTCAATATCGCTGACCTGCTGCCGGAGCAGTTGCGTCTGGAAAGCGCGACCATCGATGGCGTGGACTACATGCCCGCTACGCGTGCAGACGGTAGTTTTGTTTGGGGCCGGGAAAACGAGGACAACAGTCTCGATATCGCGCCGGGACAGACCCTCACACTGGTGTACACCACCACCGTGCTGTCGGCGTTTGGCAGTGACATTGAAAACACCGTTTACGTGGACTGGACGTCGCTGAATCACGGGGCGTTGCCAGGACAGGATACTTATCCCGGCGACTACGAACGCCATGGCCAGGGTTGTCCGTCAATCAGTACCGACACACCCTGGAATAATTACTGTACGCAAAGCAGTGCGCAGGTAACCACGGAAGACAGCACCGAATTCAGTAAGACTGCTATTTCCGATGCCTGGGGTGCAATGGATCGCGCGCGCATTGGCGATACCGTGCAGTACACCCTGAACCTGGGTATCCAGCCCGGTATCACCCGCAATGCGGTGGTGACCGATGAATTGCCAGCGGGACTGGCGCTGGTGTCGGTAGATAGTTATGACTGTGGAGTGAAAGGATTTGCGTGTTCGCAGTCACCGGCGGAACTCCCTGCGGGCACCACTGGAACCCTGCAGTGGCAGTTTGGTGATATCACTGCGGAGAGTGATTCCACACCGCCGTTCACCATAGTCTACACCGCAGTGGTGCTCGACGATGAAGCGGTATTCCCCGCAGGCAGTGGTGAAATCGAGCGCGAAAACATCGCTCAATTCAATTACGACGGCGCCGCAGAAATTCTGCAGGGCCAGGCCAGTATCTGGGTAGTGCAGCCGAATATCACCGACCTGGTGAAAAGTGATACACGCAGCGGGGTAACCAGCCCCTATACCGTGGTGGATATCGCCAGTGAAGTAATGAACTTCCGTCTGCAGGCGCTCAACACCGGTGGGGCTCCTGCTTACGGTGCGGTGATTACCGATACCCTGAATATCGACGCGGCAAACCCGGAGTTTGATGATTCCACCATCAACATCGTGCAGGTACAGGTCGCCGGCGAGTCGGCGGAATACGAAGTCGTCATCAACGGCGGCATCATCGAATTCACCCTGTCTGATGTGGTACCGGAAGGTGCCGCAATCCTTATTGATTATCAGGTGGGTCTGAACACCGCGATCCCCAGTGGCCACACCTGGTACAACCGCTTCCATATCGCCAACTACGTTTCCAGCGATATTTCCGTTTCCAGTGGCATCGACGGTGCTGCCGCACGCGCCTATGAAGGCAGCGCACCGGCCTGTGAATCCGGTACGGGAACCGGCTGTTTTACCCTGATGACACCGGTGGCGGACCCGGAAGACCTTACCCTGCAATTACTTGAGCCCGGCGATGGCCGTGCACCCATCGGGCAGGCAGTCAGCTACCGCATCACCGTTCCCGCGAGCCCGATTGCCGGCTCTACGCTGGCGGACGTGCAGGTTGAAAATACGCTGCTGGGCCGAGATACGGCCATTGCCGTGGAAAGCGTCACCATCGACGGTGAGCCGGTAACCGTTGCCGATGGCGAAATCTTCACCATCGACGTCGGCGATATTCCCCCCAACGAGGTGCGGGAAATTGTCGTCAGTGGTTGGGTTGCCAATCACGAAGACGCCCAGTCCGGGCAGACGTTTGATATCAGCGCTACCTACACCTATAGCGAAGCCGGTGTAATTACCGAGATGGGCGGCGAGAGCGTAACGATCACCGTCATCGAACCGGAACTGGCGCTGACCCAGTCTGCAATTAACCAGAGCGGAAATACCGAGCCGGTTGCCGGCGATCTCTATCGCTTCAGTCTGGCCCTCGCAGAGCAGGGGGCCAACGGCTCCACCGCTTACGATCTCTCCGTACTGGAAGAACTGGGCATCGGCTGGGCGTATCAGCCCGGCAGCGCGCTGTTCAATGGCGTTGCGATTGCCGATCCTGTCATCAATGGTGACGGTATCGACACAGCCCAGACCCTGGCCTGGAATGCCGTCGCCAACACCGATATTCCCGTGGGTGAAACCCGCACCCTGGAATTCGAAGTGCGGGTACTGGACAGTGTTCTTGCCGGCCAGGAACTGACCGCTGCTACCTCCGCGCAGTGGACCAGCCAGGCGGGCGCGCCGGTGCAGGTCGAGCGCGATGGATCCGGAATGCCAGATCCGGCGGCGCTGAATAATTACTTCCTCGGCCCGCAATCGTTGCCCGTCCTTGCCATCGGCAACAATGCCACCCTGGCGAA
Source organism: Microbulbifer bruguierae (assembly GCF_029869925.1). Taxonomy (NCBI): domain Bacteria; kingdom Pseudomonadati; phylum Pseudomonadota; class Gammaproteobacteria; order Cellvibrionales; family Microbulbiferaceae; genus Microbulbifer; species Microbulbifer bruguierae. The sequence continues at coordinate 3,992,215 of NZ_CP118605.1, forward strand.
AGATGTCATCGCGGAAACAGCACCGCTGAACGACGGCGAGCTGCGCATCGGTGACCTGGTGACCTACGAGCTGCGTTTGGGCGTGCAACGGGGAACTCTGCCCAATGCGGTAGTGAGCGATACGCTGCCCGAGGGCATGGTGTTTGTGGATACGGTTTCCATCGCTGCCGAGGGTATGGAATACGATTTCACGCAGGAACCGGTTGCCGATTCCGTGGGGGAGGTAACCTGGAATCTGGGCACCTTGCTGAATACCAGTGGCGATGAGGTGGTCATTACTTACCGCGCCCGGGTACAGCGGGATGTATTGCCGCTCAACGCAGTAAATATTGAGCTGCGCAACCAGGCGAGCTTTCAGTTTGATACCGCGGCCGGTCCCAGTGAGCCGCTGTTGGCAGAGCAGGCAATGAACCTGTTGCAGCCGGATCTCGCCTTCGCACTTACCGCGGTACCGGATGGCAGTGCTGCGCTCTCGCCCGACGAAGAAATTGTCTTCACGGCGACCATCAGCAACAACGGTACCGCGCCGGCTTACGATATCGTTCTGCGGGATGTGATTCCTGTGGGCATGCGTCAGGGCGGCGTGGAAACGGTTTCCGTCAACGGTAATACCTCCGATCCGTTGCAGCCGCTATTCGATGCCGCAACCGGTGACGTCGTATGGAATTTCAGTAACGAAATTCCCGCGGGCGAAACACTGGAAGTGGTGTACCGGGTCACCGTCGACAGCGATATCGCCGCGGGTCTGCAGATCGGCAACAACGCTTACATCGAGTGGTACTACTCCTTCGGCGAGAGTGAAATTCCCGAAGGCGCGGTACTGGATAACCGTCAGCCCTACGGCCCCAGCGATGCGGTGAGCGTGCTGTTCAGCACGCCGGATGCACAGCCACTGCTGATTGCGGTGGAGCCGGTTACTCGTGAGCAGGCTTCCATCGGCGAGCCGTTTGTCTATCGTCTGACCATTCCTGCGGTGGGCGCACTGCACGATGTAGCCATCCAGATGGATCTGGCGGATTCCAGTGTGGATATGGTGGACCTGGCCTTTGTCAGCGCTGAGCAGGTATCCGGCAATATCGCCTTCAACCCGCAGGGGTCTGTCGACGGTAGCCTGTTGACCATCGAAGACGCCAACAGCGGTATCGATGTCGAAGCCGGTGATGAGGCGGTGATTGATGTCACCCTGCATCTGCGGGATACCACCCTCAACCAGTTCGGCAAGTCTTTCACTGCCCGTGCCGGTTACAGCTATAGCTATGCCAACGACGACCCCAGTGCCGGTCGCGGCACTGGTGAAGTCAGCGCGTACTCTGCACCGATTGAAATTGTCGAGCCCTACGAGCTGGTCCTGACCAAATCCGGGGATGCCAAGATTCAGTCCGGTGTTGCCGGTCGTTTCCTGCTCGACGTGCACAACCGTGGTAGCGGTCCCGCCTGGGATCTCACCGTACGGGACTTCCTGCCGTCTAGTGATCAGGGCGGGATGTGCGAAACCCCACCGGCCAACTTTGCGGTGAATGTGCTGGATGCCGGCGGCAATGTGGTGGCGACCCTGAGTGAAGGTTCGGATTTCACCACCGGGTTTGATGCCGAGCAGTGCACGCTGATCTTTACTACCAGCGGTGCGAACGCGGCACTGCCTGCGGATCATCACCTGCAATTTGCCTACGACGCCTGGCTCGATGAAAACACTGTCGACGGTGCCACTCTCGACAATGTCGCAGGCGCGGAGCAGTGGTACAGCTGGGACAGTACCGGTCCGGATGCGCGCATTTACGAGCGCAGCTACGCCAGTGATCCCGCAGACGGTACCCCCGGGGTGGAGGACCATGAAGATGTCTTCACCGTAACCGCGGCAGTGCCGAGTGTGGTGTTTGAAAAAGTGGTGGCGAACATTACTTCCGGTGACGGTCCGGCCACCCTGGCTGCTCCCGGCGATGTGTTGCAGTACACCCTGACCCTGCGCAACCTCAGTGATGTGGATGTGGAAAACGTCGCGATCACCGACGTGCTGGATCGCCTCAACAGTCCCGCTTACTTCGTGCCGGGTACCCTGCAGCTGATTGCCATGCCGAGTGACGGTGACAGCAGTGCCACCAGTGCCACTGGCGGCACCAACGGCACTGGCCTGGTGGATGTACGCAACTTCACCCTCGGCGCCGCCGGCAGCGGCAGCGAGGAAGTGCAGCTGGTGTATCAGGTACAGTTGATTGGTGTGATCGACAGCGGCTCCGCGGTACTGAATCAAGCACAGCTACAGTTGCCGGGGCAGGCGCTGATCGACAGTGACGACCCGAACATTAATGGCGCTGCCGATCCGCAGGTCGCCGGAGATGAAGACCCCACCCGCGTGATTATCGAATCTGCGCCGGTACTGAACGTCGAGAAAATCTCCGAGGATCTCACCGGCGAGCCGGACAGCCTGATGCCGGGCGACACCCTGCGCTACACCATCCGCGTGGAAAACATCGGCAACGAAAATATGCTGGAGGCGAGCCTGCGCGATCAGGTGCCCGCCAACACCACCTATGTCGCCGGCTCTACCACACTGAATGGTGCTGCGCTGGACGATCTGAACGGCACCACCCCGCTGACGCAGACCCTGGTGATCCAATCCCCGGGTGCGGAGACCGGTGAGCTGCTGGCAGATCCGGCAGCATCCGGTGCACAGGCCGCGATCATCACCTTCGATGTGACCATCAACAACGTCAAAGACGGCACGCTGATTTCGAACCAGGGCTTTGCCAATGGTGTGGGCGCTGGCAACGGCAATATCCCGCTCGAGGAAAAGCCGTCCGATGATCCCACCACCGAAGTGGCCGACGACCCGACCATTGATATCGTCGGTAACGTGCCGCTGCTGCGTGTGCAGAAAACGGTGCAGCTGGCTGTGGATAACCTGACCACCGGCATCGTCGATCCGGAAGACGTACTGCGCTACACCATCACGGTTACCAACCTGGGCGGCAAAGATGCAACTGAAGCGCGCTTCGTGGATCTGGTGCCGGAGCACACCACCTACGTGGCTGGCAGCACTACCCTGAACGGTATTGCGATTGCGGATAACGGCGTGGATTCCCCGCTGGTCACCGGTATTGCCATAAGCAGTGACGACCTGACACCGCCGCTGCCTGCGGAAGGTGAGGGTGTACTCACTACCGCGCAGACCGCCACCATCGTGTTTGACGTGGTGGTGAATGTGGACACCGAGCGCGGCACCATCATCAGCAACCAGGGCAGTGTGTACAGCCTGGAGTTGCCGCTCACGCTGACCGATGCGGACGGCAACAGCAGCAACGGTGCACAGCCCACGGAAGTGGTGGTCGGCGATGCGCAGCAGCTGTCCATCACCAAAGAGGTAGCGGTTGTCGGTGGCGGCGCGGCGGAATCCGGCAAGGTGCTGGAATACATCGTGCGCGTAACCAACATCAGCGCGGTGCCCGCGAGCCTGGTCTCCATTTACGACGACCTGCTGGTGGCCGGTGAAGGTGTGCTTACTTACGTCGCGGACTCTGCGCGCCTGAATGGCCTGGCGGATGGCGTGATGGTGGATGGCCCGCTGATCACCGCGGACTACAGCAGTGTCTACGGCGATCTGCAGCCGAGTGAAACCATCACCCTGCGCTTCGAAGCCAAGCTAGGGGATAACCTGGCCATGGGCTACACGGTGGTGAATACCGCGCAGGTGAAATGGAATGATCCGCCGGCCTACAACGAGGCTACGGTGACCATCGATATCGGCGGTACCCCGGGCATTGCCAATCTCTCCGGTTACCTCTGGCACGATGTGAATTTCAGCGAGACTGCCGACAGTGAGGAGCAACTGCTCACCAACTGGAACGTGGAGCTGTATTTGAACAACGCGCTGCTGGAAACCGTGCAGAGCGATGAGAACGGCTACTTCCAGTTTGCGGGCCTGGTACCGAATATGGACGGCGCCAATGTGGTCGGCGCCAGCTACGAGCTGCGCTACCTGGCCCCGAATGCGGTGAGTACCACCGCATCTCTCGGCAATACCAGTTCCGACTACACCAATGGTCCGCAGCAGATCCGCGATATCTATATCGATTCGGGCAGTAACCCGCAGACCCTGAATCTGCCGATTACGCCGAACGGGGTGATCTACGATTCCGTGCTGCGCGCTCCTGTCAATGGTGCCCGTGTACGCTTGCTGGGTGCGTCCAGTGGCCAGCCGCTGCCGGACAGCTGTTTTGACGATCCCAAGCAGCAGAACCAGGTCACCCTCACCGGCGGCTTCTACAAGTTCGATGTGAACTTCAGCAGCGCGGCCTGTGCGGTGAATGCGGATTACCTGATCGAAGTGGATGTGCCGAGCGAAGATTACGTGTCCGGCCCGTCCCAGATCATCCCGCCGCAGACCGGTGTGGATACCGGCAGCTTTGACGTCGCCGCATGTCTCGGCAGCGCCGCGGACATGATTCCGGGCACGCCGGACCACTGTGAGGTGCAGCTGTCTGTATTGCCGCCTTCTATTGATATGGATGCGCGCAGCAGCGAGACCGATTACTACCTGCGTGTAAACCTGGATGACAGCAACCAGCCGGGCAGCAGCCAGCTGTTCAACAACCACATTGCACTGGACCCGCAACTTGAGGGAGCGCTCGCGCTGACCAAAACCGCGGCCATGTTGAATGTAACCCGCAGCCAGCTGGTGCCCTACACCATCACCTTCAGCAACTCGCTGCCAGTGCCGATGACGGATCTGCAGCTGGTGGATTACTTCCCCGCGGGCTTCAAGTATGTGGCCGGTTCCGCGAACCTGGATGGGGTGAAAGTGGAGCCGGTGGTGAACGGCCTGCAACTGCAGTGGCCGCATCTGCGTGCCGAGCCGGAGCAGACCCACAGCATGAAACTGCTGCTGGTGGTGGGCTCCGGTGTGGGCGAGGGCGAGTACGTGAACCGCGCGCGCATGTTCAACGAACTCTCCGGCCAGCAGACCTCTGGTGAGGCTACGGCCACCGTGCGTGTGGTACCGGACCCGACCTTCGACTGTACCGATGTGATCGGCAAGGTGTTCGACGATAAGAACCTGAATGGCTATCAAGACCCCGGTGAGGGCGGCGTGCCCGGTGCGCGTGTTGTCACAGCCAACGGTCTCAAGGCCACCGCCGATGCGCACGGTCGATTCCATATCACCTGTGCGGCGGTGCCGAACCCGGATCGCGGTTCCAACTTCGTGCTGAAACTGGACGACCGCAGCCTGCCGAGCGGCTACCGCCTGACCACGGAAAACCCGCGGGTTCAGCGCGCCACCCGAGGCAAAATGCTGGAGTTCAACTTCGGTACCAGCCTGCATAGAGTCGTGCGCCTGGATCTGGCGGAAGCGGTATTCGAACCCGGTACCAGCGAGCTGCGTCCGCAGTGGCGTTCGCGCACCGAACTGTTGCTGGAGCGACTGCAGGAGGCACCGTCGGTACTGCGCCTGTCCTACCTGGCGGAGAACGAAGATCCGTCGCTGGTGGACGCGCGCCTTGCCACCATCAAGGCCCGTATCGCCGAGGACTGGGCAGCACTGAATTGCTGCTACCCACTCAATATCGAAACCGAAATTTTCTGGCGCCGTGGCGCGCCGCCCGCGCGTGGCAATGTGCTGGACGGGCTCAAACGCAGTGTTAACCGCATGATCGGAAGTGATGATCAGGGAGGCGCCCGGTGATGTTCCGTCCGTCTAAAAATAAAATCGCGATTGTCATGGTGGCGCTTGTGAGTGCTTCGGCACTCGCCCAGGAAGAAAGCAAAACCGAAACCTCCTGGTGGCAGAAAATCCCCGGCCTCTCGCCGCAGATCGAAACCACCGGTGACTACACGGAAAAATCGCTGGGCAGCAACACCGAAACCACACTGATTCCCAGGGCCGGTCAACTGTGGGTGCAGGATGCGGAAACCTTTATCGCCCCCGAGGAGGCGGTGCTGGAAAACAATGCACTGCCGCCGCTGGTGTATCGCGAGGTGGACGATGAAATCGATCCGGCGATGGTTGCACAGCTGCGGGAAAGGCTCGACGCCCTGAGCGATGCGCATGAGCTGCGGCTGATTTTCATCGGCCACACCGACAGCGATCCGCTGAGCGAAGACCAGCAGTCCGAATTCGCGGATAAATCCGCGTTCACCGAGGCGCGCGCCAAACTGGTAGCGGAGTATTTCCAGACCGCGCTGGAGCTGCCGGAAGATGCCATTGTGTTTGAAGGCCGCGGTGACAGCGAACCGCTGACGGAAAACATCACCGAAAAAGGCCGCGAGCTGAACCGCCGCGTAGAACTGACCCTGCGCTATTTCGAGCTGGATCAGGAAGCCCGCGACGCCCAGCGCCGTGCCGAGGCGTTGCAGCTCAACCGGGTAAAAGTCTGCCGTCAGGAAACCGTGTGTAAGCTGCGCTATACCGCCGGAAGTGACCAGCGCGCGCGGCTAAAAAACCTGGTGTCGCCGCTGCGTCTGCAGCCGGGGCAGGTGGACCTGCCGGAGGCGTTCGTGCGCCGTATCCAGGAGGTGCGCAATACCCTGCTGGACAAGCCCAATCTTGCCATTCATTTTGTCGGCCACACTGACGGCGCGCCGCTGCCAGAAGGTCCGGCGGAACTGTACGACGACCAGATGGCACTGTCGCGCGCGGAAGCGCGGCGGGTGGCACTGGCGGTGGCGGATCAGCTGCGCCTGCCGGGCTACATGGTCACCAGCAGTGGCAAAGGGGCGACCCAGCCCATCGCCGCCAACGACACCGCGAAGGGCCGTTCCCTGAACCGCCGTGTGGAAGTGGAATTCTGGTACGACGATTTACTGGAAACCGCCGCCGACGGCGTGCAGGCGTGCCCGGAATCTGCCGCGGCGGAAACCATCACCATCGCCCACGAATCGCCCACCGGCGACGTGCCACCGATTTTCCTCGATAGTGGCGAGCCGCAGATTTCCAGCGCACAGCTGGGGCAGATGCAACGCCTGATGGAAGAGGTGGCGGGCAAGCAGAATGTGCGCCTGAGCTTTGTCGGCTATAGCGACAATGAGCGCATGGAGCGCCGCGAAGCCATGGTATATGGCGATGACGTGGGCCTGTCGTCCGCGCGCGCGAAAAAGACCATGGAAGTGGTGCAGCAGCAGCTCGGCCTCGACTCAACCCAGGTAGAGTTTGAAGGCCGCGGTTATGTAGAGTCCAAAGATGTGGTGCAGACCGGATTTATCCACATGGACGGCGCCCGCGTGGAAGTGCAGGTGCTCTACGATGAGCTGGCGGTGCTGGCAGAGCAGGACCGCCTGGAAATCGAACGCCTGCAGCAGGAGGCCCTGGCCCACAACCCTTACGCCCTGAACCTGATGCGCATTACCGTGGACGGTGCGCCGGAATACGATCCGCACAAGAACTCCGCGGACCTGCAGCGCTGTACCGACGTGGCCCTGGAAAACGCCAATATCCAGTTCCGCTTCGACAACCAGTCGATGCAGCCGCGTCTTAATGTCACCGCCTTCCCCAGCACTATCCGCTATGCGGACGATCCGCAAACGGAGCTGGCGGACAGCCGCGTGCAGTTCAAGCGCTACACCAACTACCCCTCGTTTATTGCGCGCGCGGAAGTGCGGATTTTCGAGGAAGAGCAATCCCTGCGCGACGCACCCTTGGCGGTGGTCACCCTTGACCAGAACGGCGAGGGCAGCTGGGAGGCGGAATTCGAAAGTTTCCAGGCACCGCTGAAAAAACTGAAATACGTGCTGAGGGTATACGACTGGAAACAGCGTTTTGACGAGACCCGCCCGCAGACCCTGTGGCTTGTGGATAACTTCGAACCGCAGCTGCAGGAAGCCACCACCGAAAAAGAACTGCTGGTCGGCTACGGTGAAAACCGCCTGGCAGAGCAGAATATTCCGGTAAGCGGCAATGCGGTGCTGGTGAATGGCGCGGAGATTCCGGCAAACCACAGCGTGTGGCTGGCGGGCCGCGAAATTCCCGTGAGCAGCAGCGGAGATTTCGTCGCCGAGGAAATTTTTGCCAAGGGCCTGCACACCGTGGAAGTGGCGGTGCTGGACGAGCAGGGCAACGGTGAACTGTTCCTGCGGGACCTGGAATTCAATCGCGACGACTGGTTCAGTGTGGGTATCGCCGATGTCACCATCGCCCGCGATGACACCAATGGCCCGGCGGCGCTGGTGACCGGTGACCAGACCCACTACGACAATTCCGCGAGCTACGACGGCCGCCTGGCGTTTTACACCAGTGGCAGCTTTGGCGACGGCTGGCGCCTGTCGGCCAGCGCGGACACCGAAGAGGGCCCCATCGACGACCTGTTCACCAATTTTATGGAAAAAACGCCGGACGCATTGTTCCGCCGTCTGGACAGCGATCTCTACTACCCGACCTTCGGTGACGATTCGACGGTCGTCGAAGATGCCCCCACCTCCGGCAAGTTTTTTATCAAACTGGAAAACTACGACGATTACGGCCTGTGGGGTAACTTCAAGGCGTCCTACACCGACAACGAACTGGCGCATATCGACCGCGCGCTGTACGGGGCGAATTTCCATTTCGAGACCGACGATGTCACCGACTTCGGCGACAAGCGTTTTGAAGTGGATGCGTTCAGTGCGGAACCCGGCACCATTGCGGGTCGCGACGAGTACCGCGGCACCGGTGGTTCTCTCTACTACCTGCGTCACCAGGATATTCTCACCGGCTCCGAGCGCCTGCGGGTGGAAGTGCGGGACAAGAACTCCGGCCTGGTGCTGGGGGTAAAAAACCTTACGCCGGTGATCGATTACGATGTGGATTACATTCAGGGCCGCGTGCTGCTGAACCGTCCGCTGTCGGCCATCGCCAACGACAACCTGATCGTGCAGGACGGCTCCTACAACGGCAATCCGCAGTACCTGGTGGCCCGCTACGAATACACCCCGGGCTTCGACGACCTCGACACCCTCGCGGTAGGTGGTCGCGCCCAGTATTGGGCGGGTGATCACGTGCGCATCGGCGTGAGTGCGAGCCAGCAGGATGAGGAAGACAACGAGTCATCACTGAACGGCGTCGACCTGACATTGCGCAAGAGTGCCGGTACCTGGATGAAAGTGGAAGTGGCGGAGAGCCAGGGCAACACCCTGGAAAGCCTGTCTTCCCTCGATGGCGGTTACAGCTTCAGCCAGGGGAGTTTTGAACAGGGAGGGCCGATCGATCCCAATGCGAAGGCGGCTGCGAACAAGGTTGAAGCCGCGATCCAGATAGGGGATTTCTTCGAGGGTGCGCGCGGTTCCATGTCCGTCTATGCGCAGCAGCGGGATGCGGGTTTCTCCGCGCCAGGACAACTCGCAACCTATGACACCGAGCAATACGGTGCGGTGGTCAACCTGCCCATTGGCGAGCGTTTCGATGTCGGCCTGAAAATGGACAACAAGGAACAGCAGCAGGGGCTGCAGACTTCCGCCACCGATGTGGAACTGGGTTATCGCCTGAGCGAGCGCTGGCGCCTGGCTGCCGCGGCCCGCTCGGACTCCCGCGAGGATTTGTCAGCGGTAGTACCTGTCACCCAGAAGCAGGGCGATCGCACCGATGTGGCGATCCAGGCCGGTTACGATTCCGGTGCCAACTGGAACGCGTTCGGTTTCGTGCAGCGCACTGCCGAGTTGTCCGGCAACCGTGATGAAAACAATCGCGTCGGCGTCGGTGGCGCCTACCGTGTCAGTGACCGCCTGACGGTGGACAGCGAACTTTCCGGTGGTGACACCGGCAACGCGGCGCGTCTCGGCACCGACTTCCTGGTGACCGACCGCACCAACCTCTACCTGAACTACACCCTCGACAACGAGCGCACCGATACCGGTGTGCGCGCGCGCAAGGGCAATCTGAACAGCGGTTTCCGCAGTCGCTTCTCCGACACTACGAGTATTTACGGCGAAGAGCGTTACACCCACGGCGATGTGTCCACCGGTCTCACCCACGCCCTGGGTGTGGATCTGGCACCGAGCGACACCTGGAATTACGGTACGTCTCTCGAAGCGGGAACCCTCGAGGATCCGCGCACAGGAGCCGAAACCGAGCGCCGTGCCATGGGCGCCAGCATGGGCTTCAACGACGGCGACCTGCGTGTGTCGAGCGCGGTGGAATACCGCATCGACAATACGCAGACGCTCACCGACCCTGAGACGGTACTGGAAATCGAGCGCAAAACATGGCTGATGAAAAATGCCCTGAGCTTCCAGATCAGCCCGGACTGGCGTTTGGTGGGCAAGCTCAATTACTCCGACAGTCAGAGCTCTGCCGGGCAGTTCTACGACGGCAAGTACACCGAGGGCGTCATGGGCTATGCCTACCGCCCGATAGACAACGACCGCTGGAATACGCTGCTGAAGTACACCTACTTCTACAATGTGCCCACCACCGACCAGGTGCTGGTGACCTCCAGCAGCACCAGCAGTGCGGTGGAGTTCGTACAGAAGAGCCACATCTTCTCGGTCGACACCAACTACGATCTGACCCAGCGCTGGACCCTGGGCGCCAAGTACGCCTACCGTCTGGGGCAATTGAGCATGGACCGTGAAAATCCCGAGTTCTTTGACAGTAACGCCCATCTGTACGTGATGCGCGCCGACTGGCACTTCGTGAACAAATGGGATCTGTTGCTGGAAGGCCGCGTGCTCGACCTGCCGGAAGCGGGCGACCGCAGAAGCGGCGCGCTGCTGGCGCTGTATCGCCAGATGGGAAGTCATTTCAAGGCGGGCATCGGTTACAACTTTACCGACTTTTCCGATGACCTGACGGACCTGGATTACGACAGTCAGGGTGTGTTCATAAATATGGTCGGTAAGTTCTAAGATCGGTTCGCCTGCAAGCAGGCTCCTACGAAGTACCCTGTAGGAGCCTGCTTACAGGCGAATAGGTCTCACAATCTATGGAAATTCCAGATGCAACGGATTGCACAGGGCCACAAACTCCGCTCCGGTAGGGTCAGCGAGTCACACCGTATTTATTTGATCACCGCTGTCTGTCACAAACGACAAACCATATTCAGCAGTTTGGAAAATGGCAGAGCGTTTGTGCATGCGATAAGGGAAGTAAAGCAGGCCGATACACTTTGCTATGTGGTAATGCCAGATCATATTCACTGGCTTTTACAGTTAGCCGAAGGAGCGGACCTTTCGCACGCCGTACAAAAGGCCAAGTCGTTGACAACCATGGCGCTTCGCAAGAGTTGGCCCGGTACTGTCTGGCAGCGAGGGTTTCACGATCACGCACTGCGCAGGGAAGAGGATATCCAGGCGGTCGCAAGGTATGTGGTAGCCAATCCCTTACGAGCCGGTTTGGTTAAATCCCTGCGCTACTATTCACTTTGGGATGCTGTCTGGCTGTAGCTTGCAGGCGAACAGCTACAGAGCTCCTTAATGTTCGCCTGCAAGCAGGCTCCTACAACGTTAGTTCCACTACCCCCACCCCGCCAATACAATTTTGCCTATCGTATGCCCTGTTTCCAGTTGCTGATGCGCCAGGCGTAAATTAGCTGCGTTGATCGGTTCCACGGTGTCGCTCACAGTGGTCACCAGGGTTTCGTTATCCACCAGTTCCGCAATCCGCTCCAGTATCCAGCCCTGGCGATCCATATCCTCGGTCTGGAACATGGCGCGGGTGAACATGAATTCCCACACAAAGGTGGCGCTCTTTGATTTGAGGAGTCCGATTTCAAGCGGGCCGCTGTTTTCGACGATGGTGCAGATTTTCCCCTGGGGCTTGATGGCATTGGCCATGGCGGGAAAGTGCTGATCGGTATTCGCGAGGCAGAGAATGTAATCCACTTGTGGAATGCCGATGTCTTTCAATTCTTCATCCAGTGGATTGCGGTGGTTGACCACGTGGCTGGCGCCCATCTGTTTTACCCACACACTGGACTTGGTACGCGAAGCGGTGGCGATGACATTGAGTCTCGCCAGCGACCGGGCGAGCTGGATGGCGATGGAGCCGACGCCGCCGGCGCCACCAATTATCAGGAGGGATTTACCGGCGTCTGCGCCGATGCTGGAAATTCCCAAGCGGTCAAACAGCGCCTCCCATGCAGTCAGGCTGGTCAGGGGAAGGGCAGCGGAGGTGAAGTAGTCCTGGGTGCGGGGTATACGCGCAACAATACGTTCATCCACCAGCTGGTATTCGCTGTTGCAACCGGGGCGGGTGATATCGCCGGCGTAATATATCTGGTCGCCGATTTGAAAATTTTTCACGGCACTGCCAACGGCGATCACTTCGCCGGCCGCGTCCCAGCCGAGAATTTTCGGGGAGGTTTCGGTCGCTGCATGGGGTTTTGGGGCGCGGACCTTGGTGTCTACCGGGTTCACGGCGATGGCTTTGACCGCGACCAAAAGATCCCGCGAACCGGGCTGCGGTTGATCTAACTGCAGGTCCAGCAGGGATTCTTCGCAATCAATGGACAGGTATTGAAAAAGGCCGACAGCTTTCACACAGAAACTCCATTTCCGTTCGTGGGTCGATCCGTGTCGGGGGTTCAATATTTGCGCCAGAAATTGCGCCCCCGCTTAACACTGATTTTGCATACGCGGTCGCAGTCTAGTAGAGATGTACAGAGCTGAATGTGATTTGAGTCAGACTTCCACAGGAAGGTTGGGCGATGTGGTATCTGGTGTTTTTGCGAGGGCGCGGTTTTTTGTGCCGCGTTTGAGTCTGCGTTTCTGCCACCACAGATACAGACCGGTGCCGAACAACAGTGTGGGAGTAAGACCGGCAAGCAGTACCAGCCAGCGACCGACCATTCCGAGTGCGTCGCCATTATGCAGGGGGAACTGCCAGCGCAGGATTTTGTTGCCGAGCGGGATTGCGGTGACATTCTGGGACATCAATGTCTCGCCGGAATACTGGTCGACACGGACGATACTGGCGCCGTAATTGGACCAGGCCTCGCCGGCTGCTCTGAAGGTCAGGCCATAGCTGTCCTTGTTGTCCCGGGGTAGATAGATCCGTTTCAGTGCACCGCCGGGGAATACGGTTTCACCGATAGCAACGGCCTGGTCCGGCGAAATGGGGGTGCCGGATTCTGTCCGGGAGCCGGGCAGGGCGGGGCGGGGTTCCAGCTTGAACAGGGTGCCGACGACCGCTTCCACTTGGGTGGGAAATACCAGGGATACGCCGGAAAAGCTGATCATCAGTAATAAGGGCAGAAAATAAATGCCGAAGACCCGGTGAATATCAAAATAGAAACGGAAGCGATTACCCGTGCGGGAAATGCTAAACGCACGTCGCCAGGGTTGCTTGCCTCTGGAGCCATCTTTTCTTTTCTTCGGCCACCACAATACGGCGCCGGTGATACAGAACACCATCAGCAGCAGGCCCATAAAACCCACCACAGTTTTTCCGGTTTTGCCGGCGAGCAGGGTGTAGTGCAGACGGTACAGCCAGGTCATGGTGTATTCCGGCGTGCCCCAGGTACGTACCGCGAGGACCTGGGCATCGGTGGGGGATACACTGACTTCTACCGGGCCCGGTGCGCCGTCAGGGGTGGGAAAGCGCACCACGTGGGGGCTGCCCGGCTGGCGCTGGGTCATTAGCCTTGTGGGCGCAGGATTACCGGTTACCGCCGCCTGTGCGGCGCTGAGGATATCGCCATAGCTCGCCGGTTGGGCGCTGGGATTGAAGTGCACCGTTTGCGGTGCGAGTTGTTCATCCAGCGCGTGATCGAACACCAGCAGGCTGCCGGTGAGTCCGATCAGTGCGAGTAGCAGCCCCAGAGTGAGGCCGGCGTACTTGTGCAGGATGAAAAGGGGTTTGCGCATGGGGGGAGTTTAACCGGGTTCGCCTGCAAGCAGGCTCCTACATCAGCAAGGAAACCCTACCTGTAGGAGCCTGCTTGCAGGCGAACCACTTATTTACCATTTAATAATCAGAACACTTTCGAGTAAGACAGATTCACACTGCGTCCCAGGCCCTTGAAGTTGCGAACATTGTTGCCCGCGGTCTGGGAGTAGTAAGTGAAATAGTCTTCATTGGTAAGGTTCTGGATACCCAGCGCGAACTCACCATCGAGTGCTTTCAGCTGCGCGCTGGCGTCGATGATGGCGTAACCGTCGAACTCTCTGGTAACAACACCGTCCTTGTTTTCAAAGTCACGGTCGAGCAACCAGTTGGCCTGCAGGCGCGTGCTGAGGTTGTTGGTCCAGTTGTGCGCCCAGCTCAGGTTGAAGCGGTTGGGAGCGATATTGCGACCGTCCAGATCGGTGTCGACCTTGCCATCTTTGTCCGAGTCGTAGCGGCCCTTGGTGTAGGCGTAACGGGCTTCCAGAGTGGCAGCTTCAGTGACGAACCACTGCCAGCGCATCTCCAGACCATCGACATCGGTTTTTTCGCGACTGACGCTGTAGATGCCGTCATCGCCCAAGGCCAGACGTTGTCCGTAGTTGGAGTCGGAAGAATAGTAGGCAAATTGCGCGGCAAACACGTCGGTGTTGAAGTCGAGGCCAAGCTCCTGGTTCTCGGTCAGGATCGGCTGCAAATTGAGGAAGCTTTCCACATCTTTCCCGGCTTCATCGATGCCGCGCAGAACCCGGCCGACGTCCGGCATGGAAAAGCCTTCGGAATAGTTGGCGTAGACCCGCCAGCCTCCACCAATTGCGTAGGTTGCACCGATATTGCCGAGGGTTTCACTGAACTCCGGGTTGCCACCTTTTACGAATTGGCCGCCATTGTAGGAGGCGAGGGTGGTGAAGTCGTCCACCTGCAGTTCTGAAATTTCATGGCGAACGCCGGCGGTGATGGTCATACGCTCGATGCCGCTGAACTCCGCCTGCGCATAGGGGGCGATATTTTTGTATTTCGTCGGCGGTACCCAGGCGCGGCCAGTGAGGATCAGCTGTTGCCAGGTTTCGTCCTGCAACAGGTCCACACCATAGGCCAGGCTTACCGGTGCTCCGGCGATATCGTCTTTGATCAGGGTCAGCTTCAGGCCGCGTTTTTCCGAGTTGTTCTGGGACTGGTCAAACAGGTCCGGTCCGTAAGTGGCTTCGTCCTGAAAGGTCCCGCTGTCGGTGGCCCCGTAGGTGCCGGCAAAATCCTGAGAAAATACCTGTGTGCGCAGCTTCTGGCCGAAAAAATCTTCTTTGGTGTATTCCAGGTTAATGGTGGTCACGTCGTTGGACGGAGACTTGCCGGGCACATCCCCTTTCTCAGCGGTAGTAGGAATACCGGCACTGATATTGCCGTCGACACTCAGCCAGTTGTTATTACCCTCTACCAGGAAGTGGTTCACAGTCAGCTGTACGCGCTGGTCGTCCCAGCTGTAGCCGGTTTTGACAAAGGCGTTGACGGTTTCGCTGTCCATGGTGTCGCCCTGGGTATTGTCGAAGCCGACAATGTCGCCATTGGCGTCGTAGCTGATCCCAGCATTGCGGTAGGTAACGCTGGCCAGTACATCGACGTCGTTTACCTTGCCGGAAAGGCTGTAGCTGCCGTTGTAACCCAGGGTATCGCTCAGTTCTTCCGGCTGCAGGTTGGATTCCACTCGCAGGCTCTGCTGGAATTCTTCGCTGGGGGTACGGGTTACCAGATTGATGATGCCGCCGGAGGCGCCCATGCCGTGGATGGCATTGGCGCCGTGAATTACTTCCACCCGCTCCAGTACCAGCGGATCGATGGTGTGGCCGTCGCGACCGCCATCGCGCAGCGGGTTGGACTGGGGTACACCATCGATCAGATAAAGTGGTTTGCGGCCGCGAAGGCTTTCACCGGAGCTGGTCATCTTCTGGCGGCTGGGAGCGAAGCTCGGGATCAGATTGCCGAGGATGGTGGACAGGTCGCTGGTGGTGGTCATCTGATTGTTCAGCTCCTGCTGATCGATCAGGGTGACGGTATTGGGGATAGCGCTCAGTGGCTTCTCGGTGCGGCTCGCGGTGACCACCACCTGTTCCAGGTTGCGTTGGTCTTTTTCTCTTGTGGCATCTTGCGCGAAAACGCTGGTGGCGCACAGGGCTCCGCCGGCTGCGGTAATTGCCAGGGCAAGAGAAGTTTGCAGGCTGCGCATCAAAGGCTCCTTGAGAAGTGTTCGCTATTTTTATCGCGTTGAAATTTAGGTATTGAAACTGGTGCAGTGCGGGTAGCGGAGTCGGTAAGTATCCGGTCGCGAATCTGTCGATATCGACGCCGCGCTAGCCAGTGAATCTGGGTGGCGATGTTAAATAAAATGAGAATCTTTATCAATCTCTATAAGGGGTTGACTGGTGGTTTATCGGCACCCTGGATCCGGCGGGTTTCGGTTGTTGGAATGACGGAAAATTGGTGGCGGGGAAATTAATGCCAGAAGTGACTTGACTCCCCGGGGGGGCGTCAATAGAATGCGCAGCCTCTGAGCGGTTGGGGTTACCCGCCGCAGGAAACCGAAGTCTTACCAGGTCGGTTTTCAGGGTTGTTGGTGCGGGGTGGAGCAGCCTGGTAGCTCGTCGGGCTCATAACCCGAAGGTCGTAGGTTCAAATCCTGCCCCCGCTACCAAATTTCCATTTATACTTTCGAAGTTGTAAGTGGTTGTACTAACCCTAGAGTTGTTGCGGGGTGGAGCAGCCTGGTAGCTCGTCGGGCTCATAACCCGAAGGTCGTAGGTTCAAATCCTGCCCCCGCTACCAAATTCCGCTGTCAGTGGTTATAAAGTAGATGCCCAGCAGGGCTCGCTTTTTCTTCTGGCGGCATGGCCGGCGAAGATTTGGGATTCGATCCTGGTCTCGCTACCAGATTCTTGTATGACTGATTGGTTAACAGTTGGTTGTACGCAGTTGAAGCCCCTGTTAGGGGCTTTTTCGTATCTGCGGCAAGCGGGATTATCCTGGTTTGCCATCCGAATGGGCCGGGAGTCGGCGCCGCGGTTTCTCATTCGGACCGTGGGGTCAGCTCCGCTGCCCATTTTTTGTTTCTGCAACTTGCCCCGTGCAGTTGCGCATCCGCCCCAGGTAGGTCGGCATTACTGCTGGCATGCCGCTGGGCCAAAGTGGTGATATGGCAAGCAAGCGCGAACTTTTGGAAGAGCTTCTGACTCCGGTGATTGAGTCGCTGGATTGTGAACTGTGGGGGATCGAATATCAGACCCATGGTCGCAACGCCATGCTGCGTATCTACATCGATGCCGAGCGCGGTATTTCCGTGGAAGACTGTGAGAAAGTCAGTCGTCAGGTGAGCGCGGTAATGGATGTGGAAGATCCTATCAGCAGCAAGTACACCCTGGAAGTTTCTTCCCCCGGTATGGATCGTCCGCTCTACAAACTGGAGCAGTACCAGCGTTTTATTGGTGCCCAGGTGGAACTGCGGCTGCGTATGCCGTTGGACGGTCAGCGCAAATGGCGCGGTCTCCTGGCTGGTGTTGAGGGCGACGAAGTGGTCCTGCGTATCGACAGTGAAAATGAATATCTGTTGCCGATCGACAGTATCGAAAAGGCGAACATCATTCCGCAGTTCGAGAGCGGAGAGAAAAAGTAAGCGGTTCGCCGCATTATTCAGTCCGGTGTCCCAGTGCGGGAATGTCCGGTAAAAGTTAAGGGCAATGCAGAAGTAGCGGGTAAGGCCGGGTGTAGCGGTGTTTACCTGAGCATTGATTTTTGAGCACGTAGCTTTTTGAAGAGGCAGCTGCATGAACAAAGAAATCTTGCTGGTAGCCGAAGCGGTTTCCAACGAGAAAGGCGTTGACCGGGATATTATTTTCCAGGCAATCGAGGCGGCCCTTGCAACGGCCACCAAGAAGCGCTACGACGAAGACTCCACTATTCAGGTGGTCATCGATCGCCGCACTGGTGACTACGAAACCTTTCGCAGCTGGGAAGTGGTAGACGACGACACCCTCGCAGAGCTGGGCACCCAATTCACCCTGGAAGAAGCTCATGAGCAGGATCCAGAGCTGAAAGCCGGTGACATCTATCGTGAGCAGGTGGAAAACGTCGAGTTCGGTCGTATCGCCGCGCAGACTGCCAAGCAGGTTATCGTGCAGAAAGTTCGCGAGGCCGAGCGCGCCAAGATCGTGGATGAGTATCGCGATCGCGTAGGCGAGCTGGTCAGTGGCACAGTCAAGAAAGTAACCCGCGATTTTATCGCCGTGGATCTCGGTAACAACGCCGAAGCGCGCCTGCCCCGGGATCAACTGGTCGGTCGTGAAATCTTCCGTCTGGGTGATCGTGTTCGCGCCATTCTGCTGGAAATCCAGCCTGAGGCCCGTGGCCCGCAGCTGATGCTGAGCCGCTCGTGCCCGCAAATGTTGATCGAGCTGTTCCGTATCGAAGTGCCGGAAATTGCCGAGCAGGTCATCGAAATCAAGGGCGCAGCCCGGGATCCCGGACTGCGTGCCAAGATTGCGGTTAACACCAATGATGGTCGCATTGATCCCGTGGGTGCCTGCGTAGGTATGCGTGGCGCTCGGGTTCAGGCAGTCTCCAATGAACTGTCTGGTGAGCGTGTGGATATCGTGCTGTGGGACGATAACGCCGCTCAGTTCGTGATTAATGCCATGGCTCCAGCAGATATCGAGTCCATCGTGGTGGACGAAGATACCGGCTCTATGGATGTGGCGGTCGCGGAAGAAAACCTCGCCATGGCCATCGGCCGTAGTGGACAGAACGTGCGTCTGGCCTCCGAGCTGACCCAGTGGCAGATTAACGTCATGAGCGTTAACGACTGGCAGGCGAAGCAGGAAGCAGAATCCGGCGGCATCATGGAAACCTTCATGGAGCGCCTGGATATCGATGAAGATGTGGCCGGGGTTCTGGTTGAGGAAGGCTTTACCACCCTCGAAGAAGTTGCCTACGTTCCGATCGAGGAAATGCTGGCAATCGAAGGCTTTGACGAAGATATCGCCGAAGAGCTGCGTGCGCGTGCAAAAGACGCTCTGCTGACGCAAGCGCTGGCTTCGGAAGAGCAACTGGAGGCCACCGAGCCCCAGGAAGACCTGCTGAATATGGAAGGTATGGATCGCCAGTTGGCCTTCCAGCTGGCGAGCCGCGGTGTGGCTTCCATGGAGGACCTGGCCGAGCAGGCAGTAGACGATCTGCTGGATATCGAAGGCATGGACGAAGAGCGGGCAGCCGCACTGATCATGAAAGCCCGCGAACCCTGGTTCGCCGAAGACAGTGATCAATAGGCTTGATGCCCCCGTGCCGGGCGGGTGTCCGGCCCAGCGCACTGCAGTAAGGTGCGCGTCAAGAATTGCCTGCCGTGCAGGCGAAGGGTGGAGCAGTAAAATGCATTGAAGCTGCTCTGCCACCAAGAGACTTTTTAGGAGAGAGAATGGCCGAAGTAACAGTTAGCGAACTCGCCAAATCGGTTGGTGCCACCGAAGAGCGTCTGCTCAAGCAGATGCAGGAGGCGGGTTTGCCCCACACTTCAGCGGATGCAAAAGTGTCTGCGGAAGAAAAACAGGTCCTGCTCAACTTCCTGAAAAGCAGCCACGGCAGCAACGGCGGGGAAGAGAGTGCAGCCCCTCGCAAAATCACCCTCAAGCGCAAAACCACCACCACACTGAAAACCGGATCTGGCACCGGCCGTAAGACGGTGAATGTGGAAGTGCGCAAAAAGCGCACTTACGTCAAGCGCGCGGAATCGGAAGCCGAGTCCGAGCAACCAGAACTGGATACTTCCGCGCTGAAAAAGGCTGAGGAAGAGCTGGCAGCTGCAGAACAGGCCGCGGCCGAACGCGCGCGCGCCGAACAGGAAGCGGCAGAAGCCGAAGCCAGGGCTCAGGCAGAAGCCGACGCCAAAGCTAAAGCGGAAGCCGAAGCCAAAGAAAAGGCCGCAGAAGAAGCCAAAGCCGCTGAACAAGCCGCTGCTCAGGCTGAGTCTGAAAAAGCGCAGCAGGCGACAAAGCCCGAGCCGAAGCCTGAACCCAAACCAGCGCCGAAACCCGAACCTGCTCCGATTCGTTCCAGCTATGTGGACGACATCGAAGCCATGCGTATTGCCGCAATTGAGCGCCGTAAGAAAGAAGACGAGCGCGAAGCTGCCGAGCTGGAAGAGAAGAAAGCCCGCGTAGAAGCCGAGCGTGCACGTCTGGAGCAGGAACAGAAAGAGCGCGCGGAAAAAGCCAAGGAAAAGACCGCTGCCGAGGCCGCCGAGAAGCCGGCCCTGCGTCGCAAGCTGGAAACCGAAGTCGAGCGTGATGACGACGAACCACGCAAGCGTCGCGGTGGCCGTCGTGGCAAGACTGGCCCGAAAAAATCCAGTAAAACCTCTCTGTACGATGCCGCACTGGAGGTTTTCGAAAGCGATGAAGACGAGAAGCGCAGCACCCGTTCCCTGTCTCGTCCCACGCTGAAAGTGAAGAACACACACGGCTTCAAAAGGCCGACAGGAAAGCAAGTGTACGAAGTACAGCTGGGCGAGACGATCACCGTCGGCGATCTTGCCAAGCAGTTGAATATCAAGTCCGGCGAACTGATTAAACGCCTGATGAAAATGGGCGAGATGGTCACCATCAACCAGAGCCTGGATCGCGATACCGCGAGCCTGCTGGTCGAAGAGTTGGGCCACAAAGTGGTTCTGCGCTCCGAGAATGCACTGGAAGAACAGCTGGTTGCCCAGTCTCAGGAAGTGGAAGGTGAAGAAGTCTCCCGCGCACCGGTAGTCACCGTGATGGGCCACGTCGACCACGGCAAGACTTCTCTGCTGGACTACATCCGCAACACCAAAGTGGTTTCCGGTGAGGCCGGTGGTATTACCCAGCACATTGGTGCCTACCGGGTGCCGACCAGCCAGGGTGAGATCGCTTTCCTGGATACCCCGGGGCACGCGGCGTTTACCGCGATGCGCGCCCGCGGCGCCCAGGCAACCGACATTGTTATTCTGGTTGTGGCCGCGGACGACGGTGTCATGCCGCAGACCGAAGAAGCGATTGCGCACGCCAAGGCTGCCGGCGTACCGCTGGTTGTTGCCATCAACAAGTGCGACAAAGAAGCGGCTGATCCGGATCGCGTAAAGAACGAGCTGGCGGCAAAAGATGTCATCCCGGAAGACTGGGGCGGCGATACCCAGTTTATCGAAGTTTCTGCCCACACCGGCCAGGGCATCGACGACCTGCTGGAAGCCGTATCCCTGCAGTCTGAAATGCTGGAACTGAAAGCGAAGGTCGGCGTACCGGCGACCGGGGTTGTGATCGAAGCGCGCCTGGAAAAAGGCCGCGGTGTGGTTGCCACTTTGCTGGTTCAGAGCGGCGAACTGAAGCGCGGCGATATCGTGCTTGCCGGTCAGAGTTACGGCCGTGTGCGTGCCATGACCAATGAGCTGGGCAAATCCGTCAAGGAAGCGGGCCCGTCTACCCCGGTAGAGCTGCTGGGTCTGGATGCTACACCCAACGCCGGTGACGAGTTCCTGGTGGTGGCCGACGAGCGCAAGGCCCGTGAAGTGGCCGAGCAGCGCGCGGAAAAAGAGCGCAGCGAGCGCCAGCAGCGCCAGCAGGCCGCCAAGCTGGAAAACATGTTCGCGAACATGGAAGCCGGCGAGCGCAAAGTACTGCCGGTGGTGGTCAAGGCCGACGTCCGCGGCTCCCTGGAAGCGATCCAGTCTGCACTGGCAGATATCGGCAACGAAGAAGTTTCCGTAAACGTGGTCTCCAGTGGTGTTGGCGGTATCGCCGAGAACGACATCAACCTGGCGCTGACTTCCGGTGCTATCGTGATCGGCTTCAATACCCGTGCCGATGTTGCCGCGCGTAAGCTGGCAGAAACCGAGAGTGTTGAGGTCCGTTACTACAGCGTGATCTACAACCTTCTGGACGAAGTAAAGCAGGCCCTGTCTGGCATGCTGGACCCAGAAGTGCGCGAGGATATTGTAGGTATCGCCGAGGTGCGCGATGTATTCCGCTCACCGAAGTTTGGTGCTGTTGCCGGCTGTATGGTCACCGAGGGTACCGTGTACCGCAACAAGCCGATCCGTGTACTGCGCGACAACGTGGTGATCTATCAGGGCGAGCTGGAATCCCTGCGTCGCTTTAAAGATGACGTACAGGAAGTTCGCAACGGTATGGAATGTGGTATCGGGGTTAAGGACTACAATGACGTCAAGCCCGGCGACCAGATCGAGGTCTTCGATATCGTCAAGGTAGCCCGCGAGCTGTAACCTGGTAATTGTCGGGCACGCTGCACTTTGCCCAACCTACGCAGGGAGAAATTCCCCGATATCGTAGGTTGGGCAAAGTGCAGTGTGCCCAGCAGGTTCAGCCATTTCAGATAGGTAAAAGATGGCCAAAGAATTCCACCGTGCTGACCGGGTAGCCGACGCCATGCGTCGCGAGCTGGCCCGTCTGATTCAGCACGAAGTGCGCGACCCGCGCGTTGGCATGGTGAATGTCAATGACGTGGAAGTCAGCCGCGATCTCGCCACCGCCAAGGTTTTTGTGACCCTGGTCGGTGAAGATGACCGCAGCAAGATCGATATCTCCATGGAAGCGCTGAACAAGGCTGCGGGTTTCCTGCGGACTCAGCTCGCCAAAGAGATCCAGATGCGTTCAATCCCGCGCCTGCATTTCCGCTATGACGAAACGTCCGTACGCGGTCAGCACCTCTCGGCGCTCATCGATAAGGCAGTGAAGTCCGATCAGAAGAAGTCTGACGACGACTCGGAAGAACAGAACGACTGATGGGCCGCAGACCAAAATGGGGCCGGCAGGTCGACGGTGTGCTGTTGCTGAACAAGCCCGCCGGAATCTCCGCCAATGATGCCCTGCAAAAAGCCAAACGCTTGTTCTTCGCCAACCGCGCCGGCCACACCGGTGCGCTGGACCCCCTGGCTACTGGCGTATTGCCGGTATGCTTTGGCGAAGCGACTAAATTTTCCCAGTATCTGCTGGATGCGGACAAACGCTACCGCAGTACCTTCTGCTTCGGGATGACCACTGAAACCGGGGACGCCGATGGCAATGTGATTGCCACCACGGACGCTTCCGGGATTACCGAGTCACAGGTGCGCAAGGCGATGGAAGCCTTCCGTGGCACCATCAGCCAGGTACCGTCCATGTACTCGGCGCTGAAACACAATGGTCAGCCCCTGTACAAGCTGGCGCGCCAGGGGATCGAGGTGGAGCGGGAAGCGCGGGAAGTGAATATATATTCCTACGAACTGCTCAATTTCATCTCCAGTGCAGATTCTCCAGACAAGCTGCCCCGGGCTGAAGTCGAGGTGCATTGCTCCAAGGGCACCTATGTGCGCAGTCTGGCCGAAGATCTCGGCAAGGCCCTGGGCGTCGGTGCCTTTGTGGAAAAATTGCACCGCAGTGCCGCTGGTCCCTACCACGAGGACGATGCGGTTACCCTGGACGAATTGACCGCAGAGCGCGGTGAAGATCGCGCGGAAGTACTGGATCACCATTTGCTGCCAGCGGATTCTCCCGCCTCGGCGCTGCCCAAGCTGATCCTGGCGGACGACACGGGTTACTATCTGCGTCAGGGCCAGCCGGTAATGGATCTGCAGGTCTATCGTTTGGGCGACGAAGGTGATATGGTGCGCCTCTTCCTGGAAAGTGGTGAATTTCTAGGCGTTGGTGAGATTACTGATGACGGACGGGTCGCACCCCGTCGGTTGGTAAAGTAGGCTCTTTATTGTTCGTCATACCGGTGAAGGCCGGTATCCAGTGGATTCCGGGTCAAGCCCGGAATGACGTAAGAAAAGGGACTACACTCGCGGGGTTTATCCGCAATCGCAATTAGCTGGTCTGTAAACATGCACGGGCCAGCCAAATTTTCAAAGCATGTTACGAACGAGGTAATTCGTTATGGCACTGTCTGCAAACGAAAAAGCAGCCATCCTGAAAGAGCACGGCCAATCTGAAGGCGACACCGGTTCTCCGGAAGTCCAGGTAGCCCTGCTGACTGCCAACATCAACAAGCTTCAGGGTCACTTTGCTTCTCACAAGCAAGACCACCACTCCCGTCGTGGTCTGATCCGCATGGTAAACCAGCGTCGTAAGCTGCTGGACTACCTGAAGCGCAAGGATCTGAACCGTTACGCTCAGCTGATCGCCAAGCTCGGCCTGCGCCGCTAAGACCCTGAGAATGCCCGCCTTATGGCGGGCATTCTTCTTTTTGTATTCTGAATTTTCAGGGAGCAGGGGAGTGAAAGAAGTTCTCTCCTCCCTGGGAACGCCGAGTGGCATTTCGCCCGCTGAGGGTTCCGCTCGGCAATTCGCCTGCAAGCAGTCTCCTGCAAAGTGATGTATGAATGCAGGAGCCTGCCTCGCAGGCGAGCAATGTAGGGGCTGTTGGAATGGGCCAGCAGCCGTAAGGAAACAGGAAAGATACTAGTGAATCCAGTAACCAAAACATTCCAGTACGGAAAAAACCAGGTCACCATTGAGACCGGCCGTATCGCTCGCCAGGCTACCGGTGCTGCGCTGGTCACCATGGGTGAAACCGTAGTGCTGTGTACCGTAGTTGGTGCCAAGGAAGCCAAGCCTGATCAGGGCTTCTTCCCGCTGTCCGTGCACTATCAGGAAAAGGCCTACGCGGCCGGCAAGATTCCCGGTGGCTTCTTCAAGCGTGAAGGCCGCCCGTCAGAGAAAGAAACCCTGACCTCCCGCCTGATCGACCGTCCGATCCGCCCGCTGTTCCCGAAAGGCTTCATGAACGAAGTACAGGTGATGATCACCGTACTGTCCGCGGAAAAAGACGTGGATCCGGATATCGCCGGCATGATCGGTACCTCCGCAGCCCTGTCCGTATCCGGTATCCCCTTCGGCGGCCCGATTGGCGCTGCGCGCGTGGGTTACACCGAAAAAGACGGCTACCTGCTGAATCCCGGCTACGCAGCTCTGAAAGAGTCCGAGCTGGACATGGTTGTTGCGGGTACCAAAGACGCGGTTCTGATGGTGGAATCCGAAGCTGCTGAGCTGCCGGAAGACATCATGTTGGGCGCGGTACTGTTCGCGCACCAGGAAATGCAGGCGGTTGTCAAAGTCTGTGAAGAGCTGAAAGCCGAAGCCGGTAAGCCCACCTGGGACTGGCAGCCAGAAGCCGTCAACGAAGAACTGAAGTCCGCTCTGGAAGCCCAGTTCAGCGAAAAAGTGGCAGAAGCTTACAAAATCACCGACAAGCAGCAGCGCACCGCCCGTCTGGGCGAACTGCGCAGCGAAGCCGCTGAAGCCCTGGCTACCGAAGAGCTGTCTGCTGATATGGTTAAGAGCTACTTCGGCAAGCTGGAAAAGAAAACCGTACGTGGCGCCGTGGTCCGCGGTGAGCCCCGTATCGACGGTCGCGACACCAAAACCGTGCGCCCGATCAGTGTAGAAGTCGGTGTACTGCCGAAGGGTCACGGCTCCGCACTGTTCACCCGTGGTGAAACCCAGGCGCTGGTTGTTGCCACCCTCGGTGCTACCCGCGATGCGCAGATCATCGATGCACTGGAAGGCGAGCGCAAAGACTACTTCATGCTGCACTACAACTTCCCTCCCTACTCTGTAGGTGAAGCGGGTCGTGTAGGTGCTACCGGTCGTCGCGAGATCGGCCACGGCCGTCTGGCCCGTCGCGGTATTGCTGCGGTACTGCCGAACCCGGAAACCTTCCCCTACACCCTGCGTGTGGTTTCCGAGATCACCGAATCCAACGGTTCCAGCTCCATGGCTTCCGTGTGTGGTTCCAGCCTGGCGCTGATGGATGCGGGTGTACCGCTGAAGGCTCCGGTTGCTGGTATCGCCATGGGCCTGGTGAAGGAAGAAGACGGCTTTGCTGTTCTGACCGACATCCTCGGTGACGAAGACCACCTGGGCGATATGGACTTCAAGGTAGCCGGTACCGCTTCTGGTGTGACCGCGCTGCAGATGGACATCAAGATCGAAGGTATCACCGAAGAGATCATGGAAACTGCCCTCGAGCAGGCTCTGCACGCCCGTCTGCATATCCTCGCGGAAATGAACAAGGTGATCGGTGCTTCCCGCGAAGCGGTTAACGAAAACGCGCCGCGCTATGCGACCCTGAAGATTCATCCGGATAAGATCCGCGATGTTATCGGTAAAGGCGGTGCCACCATCCGCTCCATCACCGAAGAAACCGGTGCGTCTATCGATATCGAAGACGACGGTACCGTGAAGGTATTCGGTGAAGACGGTCAGAGCCTGGAAGCGGCCGTTACCCGCATCGAGGAAATCACCGCGGAAGCCGAAATCGGTGCTATCTACGAGGGTAAAGTGGTCCGCATCGTGGACTTCGGTGCATTCGTTAACTTCCTGCCGGGTAAAGACGGTCTGGTACACATCTCCCAGATCGCCGAAGAGCGTGTTAACGCCGTTGCTGATTACCTGAGCGAAGGGCAAACTGTTAAGGTCAAGGTGCTGGACGTAGACCAGCGCGGCCGTATCAAGCTGTCCATCAAGGAAGCGAAAGCCGACGAAGCCGAGCAGGCGGATGCGGCGACTGGCGAGGAGTAATCTCTCCCGCTTCAGTAGCCTCTTGTAGGCAATAGAAAACGGTGGCTATAGGCCACCGTTTTTTTTGCAATAAATTTGTGGGGGAAACGTCGTGGAAGTGTTATTGATCTACTTGTTGGTAGGCATGGGTGCAGGAACCATCGCCGGCCTGTTTGGCGTCGGCGGGGGGCTGATTATTGTCCCGGCACTGGTATTGGTATTTGCCGCCCAGGGTATCGCACCTGAAATTCTCACGCACATGGCGGTGGGTACATCGCTCGCTACCATTGTCATCACCTCCATCAGTTCCGTTCGTACCCATCACGGCAAGCGCGCAGTGGACTGGAAAATTGTTGTCGCAATGGCGCCGGGAATTTTGCTGGGATCCTGGATTGGCGGTATGACTGCAGATTGGCTGAGCGGCGCCTGGCTGCAATTCCTGATCGGAATTTTCGCGGTGGGTATCGCACTCAAGATGTGGCTGGATGGCCTGCGTAAAACAGCAATACCCACAGATGGCAGCCGCTTGCCAGGCAAGGCCGGCTTAACGGCAGCGGGCGCGTTTATCGGTTGGGTATCGGCGATATTCGGAATTGGTGGGGGCTCACTTACCGTACCCTTTCTCAATCGTTGCCACGTCGTTATGCAGCGGGCGGTGGCTACCTCTGCCGCCTGTGGCTTGCCGATCGCTGTGGCCGGTGCCGCAAGTTTTGCGGTGCAGGGCTGGGGGAATGCGCAGTTGCCGGCGTGGAGCAGTGGCTATATCTACTGGCCTGCGTTTCTGGGTATTGTCCTTGCCAGTACCTGGTTTGCGCGCCTTGGCGCCCTGTTGGCCCACAAACTCTCACCGCAGTTGCTGAAAAACTGTTTTGCCGGGTTACTGTTTTTTATTGGCCTGCGTTTTATCTGGCTGAATTACGGAGTGGTTACCGGGTAAATAGGTTGGGCAAAGGCGCGTAGCGAGGTGCCCAACAAACCGGCCACCTCGCCAACAAAAAAGGCCGCTGCGGTTCCCCGCAGCGGCCTTTTCACACCGGAAATGTTTTCCGATTATGCAGTCTTGGCAGAAGCCTCAGCCGGCTCAACCGGTTCGATATGGCCTTGTCCAAGACCTTCCCAGGACTTGGATTTCAGACTGATCAGCGCGATTACGGCACCGATACCAATACTGAAGATCGCAATCTGCAGGTACAGGTTTGGCAGTTCGGAAACGTTGTTTGGATCGAAGTTGCCTGCCAGTAGTCCGGCAATGATGTTGCCGATAGAGTAAGTCAGTACAAACACACCCATCATCTGACCGGCGAAGCGGCGTGGGGAGAGCTTGCTTACCGCACTCAGGGCCACCGGACTCAGGCACAGTTCACCCACCGTATGCAGGAAGTAAGTAGCCACCAGCCAGAACGGGGCCACTTTCAGACCCGCTGCGGCCTGCTGGGCAGCGAAAAACATCACGATAAAGCCGGAAGCCATGATGATCAGGCCAATGGCACACTTCAGGGAGTAAGAAGGTGTGATCATGCGCTTGCCGAGGTTGATCCACAATGCGGCAAAGAACGGCGAAAGGATAATGATCGTGAGTGGGTTAATGTTCTGGAACCAGCTTACCGGTATTTCAAAAGAGCCAACCATACGGTTGGTGAAATCCTGAGTGAACAGCGTCAGGGAGGAGCCTGCCTGCTCGAAGCCGGACCAGAAACACGCGGATGCCAAACACACCAGGAACAGTGCCCACATGCGACGCTTTTCGATCTGGCTCAGATTGCCACCGAAATAGATGTAGGCGTAGTAGGCGAAGAAGATCAGGGTAAAGATGACCGCTGTATTTTGAGCGACCGCGACCGGGTTGATGGTAATCACACCACTAATGGACAGTGCAGCGACAACCGCAACGGTAGCGACGATTGCCCAGATCACACCCCACGCCTTCTTGGCGCCTTGTGGGGACATCGGATGCTCAGGCTGGAGGCTGGCGTCACCCAGGTTGCCGATGGTCTTGCGGTACTGGATCAGGCCGATGGCCATACCCACAGCAGCAGCGCCGAAGCCCCAGTGCCAGCCCACTTTCTCGCCCAGAGTGCCAACGACCATGTAGCCAATGAATGAGCCGAGGTTGATACCCATGTAATAGAGTGCATAGCCGCTGTCGCGACGTACGTCATCGGGCTGGTACAGGTGGCCGACCAGCGCACTGATATTGGGTTTCAGCAGGCCGGTACCGGTGGCGACCAGAATCAACCCGACAAAGAAGGTGCCCTGACTGGGAATCGCCAACACGATGTGCCCGCACATGATGATGATGCCGCCGTACCAGACGGTACGCTGGCCGCCTAAAAGCCGGTCGGCGATCCAGCCACCGGGAAGCCCCAGAAAATACACCGCACCGGTGTAGAGGCCGTAAATGGCGGCAGCAGCCGCTGCGGTAAAGGCAAGACCTTCTTTTTGCAGGCTAGCGGTCATAAACATGACCAACAGGGCCCGCATTCCGTAGTAACTCATCCGCTCCCACATTTCCGTAAAGAAGAGCGTAGAGAGTCCCTTGGGATGGCCGAAGAAGCCGGCGCTATTCTGATGCGTATTTGACGACATATCAGGGTATCCAGTTGTTATAGCTTTGGTTAACTGTCCGAGTTTAACAGCGGAATTTTCTTCAGGCGAATGGTTACAAATGAAACAGGGAATGCAACTGCAAAAAGGATTTCATTACGACAGGAATAGTGGAAAACTAGTGTTTCAGGAAATCATATGGGGAAAATAACGATGAAAACCCCGCAAAATTCTGCATATTGCTGGCCGAACCGGTCACAAACCAGTGGCAGACCTCTGTGTGGGGTTCTACTCGGCCTCGCATTGTTGACCGGGTGCACGAGTTCTGCGCCTGTGCCCACGACCCACATCGAGACGTCGTGGTTATTATCTGGGGCGGTATTACTCGGTGAGCCACTGGAGCGCGCCAGCCTCCCGGATGATCCCATTCTTGCGCTGCCAGAGGACATGCAGGCTTATCTCTCGCAATTGGCGCCGGGCGCAAGCCCGGACAATCGACTGCAGGCGCTCTTGAAAGCCTTTCAGCGCCGCGAATTTACTGTTGAGTACGATGCACAGGCTACGTTGACTGCCGAGGAGACGTATCGGCAACAGAAAGGCAACTGCATGGCCTTTACCGTGATGATGGTGGCGATGGCAAGGGAGTTGGGGGCAAACGCGTATTTCAATCAGGTAGAGGTACCCCCGGTTTGGGAGCATGAAGAACCCCAGACTTTTGTCGTTTATCGCCATATCAATATGGTGTCCGAGAGCGCACGCGGCCGTCGGGTAGTGGATTTCAATCTCGCGGCCTACGATCCGATATACGATCAGCGGGAGTTGTCGGATGCTGAAGCGTTTGCCCAGTATTACAGCAATCGGGGAATTGAATGGATGCGCCAGGGGAGTCAGGCCGAAGCATTCCGGTATATGCGCAAGGCGCTAATGTTGCACCCGGGGAGTGCGGACTTGTGGGCGAACCTGGGGGCGCTGTACAGCCGGAATCAGAAATTTGATGCTGCAGAGCAGAGTTATCTGCAGGCATTGCAGCTGGATACTCAGCACGCGATATCAATGAGTAATCTGGAAAGGCTTTACCGCAAAGGAGAGCGTATTGCGCTGGCCGACTATTATGCCGAAAGAGCCCGCTATCATCGCGAGCACAATCCGTATTACCTCTACTATCAGGCGCGAAACGCCTATGAACACGGGGATTACCTGAGTGCCAAAAAACAGCTGAAGAGAGCAATCTGGCAATATAAGGGCGACCATCGATTCCACTTTCTGATGGGGTTGGCCAGTTTTCGCCTGGGGGATTATCAGGATTCCCGTGATCATTTTTTTGAAGCGTTTCACCACGCAAACAATTCCCCGGCCAGAGGCGTGTATCTAAGGAAGTTGGAACTGATGGATCAACAGGGTTTAGGTGGGCAGCAGGATAAGCGCTCGCGTGTGCAGTGGCGAACCTCAAGGCCGGTAAACCCGTCGAATCTGCTTGATAGATGGTGATTGCTCACTGACGACTTTGTTGAGAGTGTTTCAAAAAAAAAGGGGGATGCCGATTGGCGTCCCCCTTTTTAGTTTGACCGAAGTCAGCTCTTAGAACTGGTAAGAAGCACCAGCCCAGAAGTAACGACCCTGGAAGTCGTAGAAGCTGTTCCAGTCGCCATAGCCGGAAGTATCTTCTGGAGCCTTGTCGGCAACATTGTCGATACCTGCGGACAGACGAGTACCTTCGTTGATATCCCAACCTGCGCGCAGGTTCAGGTAAGTCATGGAGTTAACCGGCTTGTACGCACTGTAGCCGTCATCGAAGTACTGCATCTCAGCGCCCAGGTCCCAGTCGTTTCCGTACCAGGTAGCGCTGGCCAGGCCGCGCCATTTCACGTACAGACCACCAGTGGTGCCAACGTATTCCAGGTAGTCAGACTCGGTGCCGGACTGTTCATTGAACTCGTTGTACTCGAGCAGGCGGGAAGCCTGAGCACGCAGACCCAGACGGCCAGCATCGAAGTGCAGGTTGTGGACGATGTCTACGTCGACACCGCGGGTATCAACCTTGCCGATGTTCATCTTCGCACCTTCGAGTGCAACGATCTGGTCGCCGGCACCACGGGTTACGAAAGTACAGGCGCTTGCGATACCTTCGCGGAAGCAGTCATCCAGAATGCGCTGCAGGTCCGGAGAAGTGATCGCGTCGTCGATGCTGATGTCGTAGTAGTCCAGGGTGATGGACAGGTCGTCCACGAAGCTCGGAGTCCACACGATACCGGCGGTGAAGGTTTTCGCTTCTTCCGGTGTCAGCTCTTCATTACCACCGATGTTGGTCGGAACCTGGTTGCCTGCCTGGGTAAAGCCGGCGCCAACTTCGCTACCACAGTAATCGCCCTGGCCTTCCTTGTTGGACGCGCTGGTGTCACACGGGTCGATCAGGTACTCATAGCTCTGAGCGGAACCGCTGAACAGCTCGTAGATACCGGGCGCACGGAAAGATGTGGAGTAGCTGGTACGGAAACGCACGTCTTCAACCGGTGCGTAAACCAGGCCCACTTTACCGGTGCTTTGACCACCGAAAGTGCTGAAGTCAGAGTAACGCACAGCGATGTCTGCGGTCAGCTCTTCTGCGAAGCGCGCACCCTGCAGGATCGGCAGATTGAATTCTGCAAATACCTCGGTTACGTCGTACTCACCGCCGGTCGCGTCTTGCTGGTTACCGAAGGTTTCGCCACTCTGGGTTTCCGGAGACGGGTTGAACTCACCGGACTCTTCACGGTATTCAACACCAGCCGCAAAGCCGAGTGCACCGCCCTGGAAGGCAATCGCTTCGATATCACCAGACAGCGACGCGCCCAGGTTCAGCAGCTCGTAAGAATTGTTCTCACGGTCGTCGTAGCGGAAGTAATCCATGATTTCCGGGCTCATGCCGCCGGCGAAATCGTAGGCCAGGCCCGCTTCACCACTGAAGATCTCTTCCAGTTTGGTTTTGTTGTAGGAGTTGCGGGTTACGTTATCGCCTTCGTTCTTACCGTAGCTGGCGAACGTGTCCCAGCTCCAACCATTGGAGAAATCACCGCGGAAGCCACCGGCAATACGGAAGGTATCGGTGGTCTGTTCGTATGCGCGGGTACCGCCGGAGACTGGACGGATGCGGAAGTCGGAGAACCCGTCGACCCAATCGGTACCGTGAGATGCAACCGGTGCTTCAGGCTCCAGATCTTCCGGGCTGCCCTGCGCTTCCCACTCGGCTTTGGCCGCGTTGTAGGCAGCCAGCTCAATCTGGTAAGCGTCGTCGGCTTTCTGCCAGGCTTCCTGCAGCTGGGTCTTGATGGCTTCCGGCAGGTGCTCTTCCGGATTCAGGACAAAACCGTTACCAGCGTACATCGGCTGTGCTGCCAGCTGCTGATTGGTGGTTTTGGTGGTGTAGCTTGTTTCACCCCACAGTTCTACCGCGTCGGTGATGGAAACCTTACCGGAAGCGGTAGCAGAAGTACGCTCCATGGCGCCAGACAGCCACATGTGCTGGCCAATGTCGTAACCAGAGTAAGCGCCCAGGGTTTCACCATCTTCGGCGATACTGAAGCTGCCGTAATTGGTGAAGATGTTACCGTTCGGACCCATGGAGCTGGTCAGGCCTGCCCAACCGCGATCGTTGTAGGTGATTTCATCGCGCTGGCTGTGGCTCAGGTTGACGACAAAGCTGCCGCGCTCTGCTTCGTTACCGAAGGTGATGGACAGGTCGCCATTCTCGCCGCCGCCTGCAGAGGTGGCACCCGCACGTGCGTTGATGCGAACGCCGTCGAAGGAATCTTTCATGACCACGTTGATAACGCCAGCGACGGCGTCGGAACCGTAAACTGCAGAAGCGCCATCGGTGAGTACTTCGATGCGGTCGATCATCTCAACCGGGATGTTGTTCATATCCACCGCGGAGCTCACACCGGAAGCGGAGGATACGAAGCGACGGCCATTTACCAGCACCAGAGTACGGGCAGAACCGAGGTTGCGCAGGTCAACGAAAGCCAGGCCCTGGCCACCGTTGTTGTCATTGGCATTGATACCGGTGGTACCCATGGACGGCAGCTGGTTCAGCAGCTCATCAATGGTGCCGACGCCGGAGCGGCTGATCGCTTCGGAATCTACGATGGTAATCGGGCCGGTCGTCGACAGTGGATCACGCGCGATACGAGAACCGGTGACGATAACCTCTTCAACAACCGGGCCTGCAGCGGTTTCCTGGGCGGAAACTGCAGCTGCAGCCAAAGTGCTGAATGCCGCAATAGCAATGCTCAACTTGGTCTTGATCATAGTTGCATCCTTTATGTACTTAGAGGCACTTTTTGTTGGATTGATAGTTTTTAGTGCGACGTGACTTTAAGGGATGATTTTTATTTGTGGAACTTTCGTGTCACTAGTGACACTTATGTTTTTTATAAATTTGATCTTTTTCTGTACTTTGTGGTTATTTTTCGTACGTTACAAAGTGTTAAGATTCACAAATATTTTTATTTTTTATTACAGATTTGCGTTTTAGGATAAAAAATAGGATAGATGTAGCTATGTAGGGGGTGCGGGTAGGACGCTCGAAAACCGATCAATCACAGTGACTGGCTGCAAATTGATCGGAAGTGACGTGAGTGTCTATTTTTCGAAGCTTTATCTTGGTTGTTGATTGTTTGGTGATTGAATGTTCTGGTAGCTTTGCTTTGTGCGGGAGCAAATAAACGGATTTGGCTGCTGACTTACTGGCAGATGTAAGTTGCCAGAGTCCCTCAACTCAGGCTCTGCTTGATGCCATCCAGGAACAACTGCACGGCCAGCATTACCAGTACCATCCCCATCAAGCGTTCAACGGCGATCAGACCGCGGTTCCCCAGCAGTCGAGCCAGTGGTGAAGAGGCCAGTAAGATAACCGCTGACACTGCCCAGGCGCCTAGCAATGCCAGGGTCCAGTTCCACAGCTGCTCGCCCTCACTATTGGTCATCAGCATCAGGATAGCCATAGTCGACGGGCCGGCTACCAGTGGCACTGCCAGCGGCACGAAGAAGGGCTCACCTTCCAATCGCTCCCCCATAATCCCGCCTTCCATGGGAAACACCATACGGATCGCAATCAGAAACAGAATGATCGCGCCGGCAATACGAATGGCTTCCTGCGACAAACCCAACCAGGCCAACACAAATCGCCCGCCATACAGGAATACCAGCAGCACAATCAGCGCAAAAATCAGCTCACGCATGATGACGAAGAGCTGGCGCCTTTGCGGTACGTTCTTCAGTGCCGCCAGAAATACAGGGATGTTGCCCAGCGGGTCCATGACGAAAAGCAGGGTGAGGAATGCGGTCAAAGTATCCATCAGAAGTGGGTTGTCCGGTGATTGTGGGATGAGGGGTGTTGTTCGTCTTTATTAAAGTACGGCGTTTCAAAAATTAATAGCTGGTCGACCTGTAAAGTCTGTAGCTGGAGTAGGTCAAAAGGGTTTAAGTCCAATTCCTAAAATCGATATTGAAGAAACTATGCGCTCAAAATCTGCTGAAAACTGGCAAAACTATTGGCGAGGCGCTTATGCAGCAGGGAATAAGGTGGCCAACGGGACAGATTTGTCCGCCGTTTCGCAATTTTGGCATAATTTTTTCGTGCTGGCAGGTAAGAAACTGGTCGATCCAGCCAGCCCGCTCAGGGTTCTCGATGTGGCAAGTGGTGGGGGAGCCATCCTCAAATATGCAGTGGATGGGCTGACGCCCGAATACGTTTCCCCCTTTTGTATGGATATCTCGGCCAGTGCTGTGAAGGGTGTTTGTGAGCGGGCAATCGGTACTCAGGGTATTGTTGCCGATGCAGCAACTTGGCCATTGATACCAGAGTGCATGGATGTAATTGTCAGTCAGTTTGGGGTTGAGTACGCTGGACTGGCGGCGGTTTCGGATATGGGGTTGTCGGTTCGCCCGGGAGGGCATCTAGCAATGCTCCTTCATTATCACGATGGCGCCATACACCGCGAATGTACTGCAAATTTGCAGGGTATCGTCGGCCTTGAACGGTGCAGGTTTATCGAATTATCGCTGGCTATGTTCAGGGACGCCTTTGAGGTTTTGCGCGGCGGGCCTCGGGAGCCGTATGAAGCAAGTTCAAAGGCGCTCATCCCTGCTTTTCGAAAGCTCGAAGATCTAATGGCGAATCTAGGGATGAGCGTTGCCAATGGCCTATTGCTCCAGGTTTATAAAGACGTCGATCACATCCATACGAACCTCCCAAAGTTTGATCGTGATGAAGTTCTGGCATGGCTGCAAAGCCTTCATCGGGAGTTAGCAGAGTTTGCTGGACGGATGGGGTCTATGTGTGATGCGGCAGCAGACCGGGGAGCGTTCGAGCAGCTTTTGAAGCAGATCAGGGAGAATGGTTTTGAGATTCTTGAAGCGGGGGCGTTGGTCTCAGATCAGCACGACTGGCCGCTGGCATGGAAGCTGGTAGCGGGTAGATGATCGTTTGAACCACAATGTAAACAGTGTGAGTTTGGTTAGTTACTCCACTCGGGGTACTATCAGGTTGGATTACGGAAGGATTTGAACTTTTGATATAGGTAATAAACAGGAGATACTGTTGCTATGAGCTTTAATAAACTTTTAATGACGATTTTTATTTCATGCCTGCTGGCTGCGTGTGCTTCGACTTCTGGCTCAGGGAGTGATCAAGCCGAGGCAGTAGTCGCATCTGATAGTGTGGCTGAAAGCGAAGATGCAGAAATTACGAGCCTCGCAGCAAAAGATGAAAAAATTTGTAAAACAGAAGCGATCACGGGATCTCGATTTAAAAGAAAGCTTTGTGCAACGGCCGAAGAGTGGGCGCGGATGTCAGAAGAGTCCTCCAGAATGATCAACGACTCCAATATACGTGGAATGCAGGGTAACCCGGATGGGGGTTAATCACTAACCGCCAAAGGTTTCTCTGAACGGTGGCCTTCAATGCATACAGAGTTGCATTGAAGGCGTTCTTTCCCGCTGCACGTCCTGTCCATTCAATTTCCCATTGCACCCATTTTCATTTGTATACCCTCAGAGCCTCCCATGAACCTTTCCGATGATTTTTTGCGCCAGGTAGCGGAAGCAAGGAGTCAGATTGTACGTGGTGATTACACTTCTGCAGAAATGTCATATCGCAAGCTGTTGGCAACAGGGCTTGCAGATGAGGCTATTCACCAGGAATTGTTGCATCTATTCATGACCAGTGGCGATATAAGTAACGCTTTAGCCACATTGAATATTTTGTGTGTGATCGGCCCTGCAGTTCCTGATTATCATCTGGAATTGATCCGATTGGCCAAGCAAGCTGGTGAGCCTGATATTTGTATCGCTGCTTATGAACGATATCTGGAACTATGGCCGGACAAGGCGGAAAGTCATTTCAACCTGGCTTGGTTGCTCAGGCAAAAGGGGTTTCTGGACGCCGCATTGACCCGTTATCAGTTAGCTCTGGATACTGGGGTAACTACCCCTGAAGAGGTGTATACCAATATGGCTGCTATCTGTTCCGACCTCCGACGGGAAGAGCAGGCCGAATACTTGCTTGAAGAGGCGCTGGCGATCAATTCCGGGTACCTTCCTGCGCTGTTCAATCTTGGTGGATTGATGGAAGAGCGGCGGGAAAAAGACGAGGCGCGTAAATTGTATGAGCGGATTCTGGATCTCGACCCAGAATACAGCGCCGCACTTTGTCGAATTGCCCACATTGAGCGCGCTCACAGTGGCAGTGATCTCCCTGGGCGCTTGCGTACTTTGATTGAAAGTGGTCGAAGTTCAGCATTGGAAAAAGAAGAGCTGTGCTTTGCGTTGGGCAAGGTGTTGGATGACTGCGCCTGTTATGACGAGGCATTCGTCGCTTTCACTGAAGCTAACCGCTTAGGGGAGAAGCGGCTTGGCGTCTATTGTCCCGACAAACATTCATCGGATATTCAACAGATCATCGACGTGTACCGCGAGACTTATCCAATCAGAAGTGCGGCGGACTCGTATAGCCCTATATTTATTTGTGGCATGTTTCGATCTGGATCAACATTACTTGAACAGATCTTGAGTGGCCACAGCCAATTGATTGCGGGTGGTGAAATTGACACCATCCCGAAGATCATCGGCGAGCGGGGTGAAGAGTATCCCCTGTCGTCATCAGACCTGGAGCAGGATCAGCTAGAAAGACTTGCGGAAAGGTACCGCCAGCAAAACATCGATCGATTTGGTGTTTCCGAGGGGGTACTGGATAAGCGCCCCGATAATTTCCTTTATGTGGGGTTTATCAAGCAGCTGTTTCCCCGGGCGAAATTTCTGTGGACAAGGAGATCACTGCTGGATAACTGTCTGTCGGTTTATTTTCAGCAGCTGGGTGGCGATATGAAATATTCGACTGAATTGGAGTCTATCGCTCACTACTATCATCAGCAGGAAAAATTGATGACCTTCTGGGAGTCAATCTTCCCAGGTAGTATCTGTCGTGTACAGTACGAAAGCCTGGTCTCGGCTTCAGAGCTGGAGCTGCGCAAGGTGCTGGATTTTCTCTCGCTACCTTTCGAATCCGAGTGCCTGAATTTTTCCGAGCGCAGTAACTACGTCAAAACCGCCAGTATTTGGCAGGTCAGGGAGGGGCTGCACACACGCTCTTGCGAGCGCTCCAGACATTACCAGAAATTTATTCAGACGCTGGGTGCTTAACACTTAGTTTTCTGCCGTTTTCTCGAGGGAGGGCAAACAACGGGAAAAGGACGGAAGCAATTAAAAAAGGCGCGGTGGTTGCCACCGCGCCTTTTCTTTTTCCTGATTACCAGGGTTCTAATTCGAAGAATTAGAAGTCCGCGGTAATCCCCAGGAAGGCGTATCGACCCAGGGCGTCGTAGATACCTGGGAAGGTGTTGCCGTTACCGTAGATGCTGGGGCCAGCGTCTGCAGTCAGCGGTGGTTCTTTGTCGAAGACATTGTTGATACCACTGCGGATGGTGATGCTGTTACTTGCAGCCCAGGAACCGGACAGATCGAAGTAGTTGTATGCATCGAAATCTGCGCCATTCGCACCCAGATCGTCAACACCGCCGATGTGACGCCATGCACCGGTCACATTTACGCTCCAAGGAGTCGACCAAGTTGCGCGCAGGGTGCTTACGAATTCCGGAGTCGGAGTACCGCAAGAGCCATTCCAAACGCCTACACAGTCTTCAACTGGCTGACCAACAAACTCCTGCTGATCCCACTTGGTGAGGTAGGTAGCAATGAAGTTCATATCAACGCCACCGTACTGACCAACTTCGAAACCGTAGTTGGCATTGATGTCAACACCTTCGGTTTCAAAGAAGCCGATGTTGACGTCGGTTGCGGAAATAGCGGCGGTGCCGATCCACAGGTTACCGTTGCCACCACGGCTAATGGAATCACAGAACAGGGCATCACCGGTTTCGAGACACTTGTCCAGAATGGTTTCCGGGTTAATACCGGCGATCGCTTCGGTCACCTGGATGTTGAAGTAGTCAACACTCAGGCTCAGGCCGGCGATCATTTCCGGGGTGTAAACGAAACCGAAAGACAGGGTTTCGGATTCTTCCGGAGCAAGTTCCGGGTTACCGCCACCGATGTAGTTGTACTGACCAGCCGGGGAGTCAATGGCGCCACCGTACGTAGCGGCAGTGATACCGGAGTTCATGCACTCTTCCAGAGTGGCGGTCGGGCCTACAACGTTGCCGTCGGCATCGGTGCGGGAACCGCAGGGATCGTAGGTCATATCGAACAGGCCGATAGACTGGGCGCGGTACAGTTCACGGATGTTGGCGTGACGAGTTGCGGACTGGAAGCTCGCACGAACGCGCAGGTCGTTCATGGGGGCCCAGTCAGCAGCAAGCTTGTAGGTATTGGTCTGCTCGTCGGTGGAGTAGTCGGAGTAGCGGTAAGCCACCTCCAGTCCCAGGTACTCCATACCGGGCTTGCCGCTAACCAGCGGAATGCTCGCTTCGGAGAAGATTTCTTTTACGGACAGCTTGCCATCTACTGGCAGAGTCGGGCCACCCTGACCAGCACCTTCGCCATTCTGGAAGCCGGAGTCCGGGGAGTAAGTCAGTGACTCACGACGGCTTTCCAGACCCATAACCACGGCAACACCGCTGTCAGCACTGGGCAGTTTCACGCCGTAGTCGGTCAGGTCGCCAGTTACGTAACCGGAAACTATTTCCTGATCGGTAGTACCGCGGGCAAACAGCGGCAGTACCAGGTAATCGATGGCTTCCTGAGTTACGCCACCTTCCTGGAATATGTTCCAGGGCACACAGTTAGGATCAGAACCGTCGAGGACAGACTGACACACTGCGTTGCCATCAGCATCGACACGCACGTCGAGTGCGCGACCAATACGGCTGGAAGACATATCGTTCAGGTAGGTTTGCTCGAGGCTAACTTCAGAGTACTGACCGTATACGTCGTAAGACCAGTTGTCATTGATGTCACCGCGAACACCGAAGACACCGCGGAAAGTGGTGTGGCGCATGTCGTCTTGGCGAGGACCGCCTTCAACGTTACGGCGACCAATATAGATGGCACCGGGGGTGCGAGTAATCTCACCGGTTTCTGCGTCGGTGTTTTCCACAACCAGATCGCTGACGAACTGGTCTTTGCTCAGACCATAAACACCACAGATGGCATCGTACTGCTCTTCGGACAGGAAGGGGTTGCCACAGAACAGGTCATTGGTCACGAAGAAAGCACCGGACGGCGCGATCTGGGCAACGGTGCGGTCGTCCGCGTACATCAGCTGAGCGTAGGCAGTGGCATTGTCGTTGATGTCGTAGTGACCGAAGGCGCCCATAGTCCAGCGCTCGTCAGGACGCTGGAAGTAGTTCAGCGGGCCGTAGTTGTACAGGCGGCCGAATTCGGTGAAGCCTGTACCGTCGACGCTGTAGTCAAAGCTTTCAGTCGTATCGCCAGAGTTTGCGCCAAAGTCGGTGAATCGACCCCAGGGCACAGTGGAGGAACCGCCGCATGAGAAGTTGTCTGGGCTGCCGCCCAGGGAGCAACCGGAGTAGTCGCGGTCAGACTGCAGAACTGCATCAATTTTACGATAGTTGGCGTAAGCGGTAACGTTACCGCGGCCGCCGTCCAGGTTGGCACCCATGATCATGGAGAAATCGTTGGTCTCGCCGTCGCTTACGCTGCCGTCAGCGACGTCGAAGCCATAAGAGGACACCAGGTCCTGCATTTTGCCGTTATCGTTGTTGTGCTGATAAACGCTGGTCTGGCTGTCGAAGCGAACACCTTCGAAGTCGTCCATCATGATGAAGTTCACAACGCCGGCAATGGCATCAGAGCCGTAAGTAGCGGAAGAGCCACCGGT
Organism: Microbulbifer bruguierae; assembly: GCF_029869925.1. Taxonomy (NCBI): domain Bacteria; kingdom Pseudomonadati; phylum Pseudomonadota; class Gammaproteobacteria; order Cellvibrionales; family Microbulbiferaceae; genus Microbulbifer; species Microbulbifer bruguierae. Next base: position 4,032,428 of record NZ_CP118605.1, read on the forward strand.
CAGTACTTCAACGCGCTCTACCAGTGCGCCAGGAATCTGGTTGAGGTCAGCGCCGGAGCCACCAGCCAAAGGAGAGCCGGCAGGCATACGACGACCATCGATCAGCACCAGGGTACGCTGTGAGCCGAGGCCGCGCAGGGAAACGGTCGCTGTACCGGTGGAGCCGTTCGCCTGACCAGCGGTTTGAGTTGCTGCTACTTGCGGCAGGTCGTTGATCAGGTCTTCAACACGGATCATACCAGTGGCTTTCAGGTCCTCTGCATTAACAGAGGTAACCGGGCTGACACTGGTCTCGTTTGCGTCGCGCTGAATACGCGAACCGGTAACTACAACCTCTTCAACCGTGCTCGCATCTTCCTGCGCAAACGCAGGCAGCGCGGGAACCAGAATCGTAGCGGCTACGGCTACAGACAGGAGGTTCTTTTTCATCGTAAATCCTCTCTTGATCGTTGGATTTATAGTGTGTTGCCAGATTTTGGCGATTGACGGAAATGACTACCCCCAAGTGGTCATTTCCTTCCCAACACTTATGTAACGGTTTGTAAGAGAACCCCCTCAAAAAAAATCACAAATTTTTCAAATCTCGTAATGGCACGTCAGGCAGGTACAAAATTTGTACAGCGGCGGGGTGGGGTAAAGAGAGTCGAGTAGGAAAAGAGCGGAGGCAAAAGAAAGCCCCGCCGGAGGGGCGGGGCAGAGAAAGGAGAGGAGAACGGAATCAGAATTTCAACGTGACACTGCCGTAGAAGAAGCGGCCGACGGTGTCGTAGCTTCTCATCAGGGTGTTCATATCGTCGTAGTTAGTGACGTAGGGGGGCTGCTGGTTCCACATGTTGCGGATACCCGCGGAGACGGTGAAGTTCTCCCAGCGGTAGTAGGAGAAGTTCATGTCCTGATACCAGTGGGTATCAATATGCGTGGCCAGATCGCCTTCACTGGGATCAAAATCATTCACCCCATCGTCCACGCGCAGGGTAGTGGTTGCGGTCCAGCAATCGTACTCATAGCCAAGGGTTGCGTAGAACTTCCATTCCGGGAAGGCCACGATTGCGGTGGTTACCGGGTCTGCGCCGAAGTATCCCGCCAGGTCGATGGTGGGGTCTTCGGAGCTGCCGCGGTATTTCCACTCATGCAGGTAGGTGGCGGTGGCATTGATCGTTACCACGCCGGGGCCGGCCGGCATGCTGTAGTCGAAGCCGATGTCGACACCAGAGGTTTCAAAGGTGGCAACGTTCTGGCTGTTTAATAATTGACCGGCGATGGTCAGGTCATTGGCGCGATGGTCCGGTGCAGCGGAGGAGGGGCTGATGCCTACTGCGGGAGCGCCGGTGATCAGTTCACACAGGGGGGAGCTGAAGTTGGGGCTCTCGTAGCATCCCTGCACAATGGTGTTGGTGGTCAGAGTGCCAATGGCGTCGTCGATACTGATGTTGAAGTAGTCCAGGGTGAAGCCCATATCATCGGTAAAGGTGGGGGTCCACACGATACCGATGGTGTAGCTTTCGGATTTCTCCGCTTCCAGATCCGCGTTACCGCCAAACAGACCAGTGGCCTGGGTGGTGATGGTGGTGCCGGGGGCAATGCCATCGGCCTGACAGTTGGCCACTAAGTTGGCGTTGTCATTCAGACTGTAGTCATTACAGGGATCTGCATAGGTTTCTGCGGATACGGTAGGCGGCAGGTAGAGGTCGTCGAGGCCCGGTGCGCGGAAGCCTTCGGAGTAGGTGCCGCGGAAGCGCAACTGTTCCAGGGGCGCATATTCCAATACCACGCCGAAGGTGGTGTCATCGCCGATGGTGCTGTAATCGGAATAGCGGAAAGAGGCTTCCAGGGCCAGGACTTCAACCCAAGGGCGGCCTTCCATAATGGGAATGCGCACCTCGCCGTAGAATTCGTCGACGTTATAGCGGCCGCTCCAGGAATCGCCGCTGACAAAATAGATTTGTCCGATCTGGGCGGCGCCGTCGGCAATGATTTCAACATCTTCTGAGCGATGCTCATAGCCGACCGCCCACTGGGGTGCTTCGCTGGACAGAGACCAGTCGCCGAAGTCGCCCACCAGGTTGGCCTGGAAGCTGCGCAGGGTGGAGCGCTCAACCGGTGAGTTGGTGATGAGCGCATAGTCCTGCATTTCCTGAGTCAGGGTTCCTTCGGTGAAGGGATCCCATGCTTCTACGCCAGAAGCTTCCAGGGCCTCAACACAGCCAGGATTGATAAATTCCCCTTCGCTATCCACCGCGTTACAGGCATCCGGGTCGAGCAGATTCTGGAAGCGCACGGTGTTGCCGCGGCCGCGGTCAATTTGCGCATCCACCCAGCGGGCGTAGTTGTAGGAGAGGTCCCAGGTCCACTCGTTACACCATTCGCCCTCAAAGCCGACAACGCCGCGCCAGGTATTCAGGTCCTGGGTAAATGCACGGCCACCGGTTTCTTCAAGACGACGGCCTATGTTTACCGGCTCACCTATTGGGTTGTAGGGGTTGGTTACCGGCACTTCCGGTCCCCAGAAAGTACCTTCGGCGGCCATCAGCTGATCGGAACGGCGGTTGACGAACGACAGCTCGGTAAAGGCGTTGATGGTGGTGACATCTTTCCAGTCGTACAGCTCATAGCTTCCGTAGCCGTACATTGAGGCCACTTCCTGCGGCGTGATCAGGTAGCTGACGTCAGCAAAGTTGTACGCGTCGATGGTCGAATCGAAATCCCGGACCAGACCGGTTACCGGGTCGACGATCAGCTGGTCGCTGTTGGCGACCGGGGAGAAACGTGCGGGGGTCGTTGTTGAGCTACCCGAGCACACGACGTTGCCGCCAATTTCTGCCAGTGGACATTCGGAAAACCGGCGCTGTGATTGAAAGATATCGTCGCGCTTGGTGTACTGGGCATTGAGCATGACGTGGCCGCGATCATTTGCCGCGCCGATAGTCATCGCTGCCAGGTATTCATCGCCGTCGCCGTGGGTGGATGAGCCGTAGTTGGCTGTGAGCTCTGCGCCCTCAAAGCCCTTTTTGGTGATGATGTTGATAACCCCAGCGATAGCGTCGGAGCCATAAATAGTGGAGGCACCATCACGCAGGATTTCCACGCGCTCAATTACCGAGGTGGGAATGGTGTTGAGGTCGACCACGCCGGTGGCGCCGGCGGATGAGCTCAGGCGGCGGCCATTCAAGAGTACAAGCGTACGGCTGGCACCCAGACCGCGCAGTGATACCGTCGCCAGACCGGCACTGCCGTTGTTCACGGACGAGCCCAACTGGCCACCGGTCATGGACGGAATATCCTGCAGGAAATCTTCCAGTGTTGTCTGGCCGGATTGCTCCAGCGCCGCAGCGTCAAACACGCTGATGGGGGTGGCGCTATTGGCGTCGGTTGCACGTTGAATACGAGAACCGGTTACGACAATTTCTTCAACCTCTGCCTGTACATCCTGAGCAATGGATACGTTTGAAAAACTGGATGTAACGGCTGCCGCTGCGATCGCGCCCTTAATTGCCCGAGAAAGACGGGTTTTGTCCATGGTATACCTCTCCTGATACCGCAAATGTACGCCGAATTTGGCCGCGCCCTCCCTGACAACTGCTTACTTCTATCAACAGAGGCTTGCTAAAACCCTAGAACAATTTTTCTTCATTCAAGGTTTATCGTGAATGAAATTGCGCCTTTGGTACGTTGGTGCCAAATGTTGCGTCATGCGGAGGGAAAAATACGAATACGGTGTGCGTCAGTTTTCAGTGTGAGGTGGAGACAGGGTGACAGCCATAGCGCGAGAGGCACTGGTGTCTGATGACAGCATAGCGCTGAAAATCGGATGCGAAACCGCGGCGTGTTGGCTGCGTTAGATACTGTGTTAGATATTGAAGGTAATGGTGGTATACCAGTAGCGCCCGGTCAGTTCGTAAGTGCGCCCGTCAAAATTATCGTTGAATGCCGAGGCGGCAAATGGCGGAGCCTCGTCCAGCAGATTGTCGATACCCACGGCGAAGCGGAAACCGCGCGGCTCGCTGTAAGCCAGTTGCAGGTCGTGGGTGGACCAGCTGTCAATGGTGCGGCTGATCACCTGATCATTAAGAGAGAAACTCTCCATAAGATCGCCGACGTAATGGACGGTGTAGCCGCCTTCCCAGCGCCCTCGTTGCCAGTAAATTCCGGTATTGGCTTTCCAGTCCGGCAGTGATCCAGCGCCGCCGCTGGCGGGGTCGATGAAGGTCCCGGCCAGATCGTCGACCGGGCTGCCCGGGGCCAGCTGATTCAGGTATTGCAGTAGGTAACTGCTGTTTACCGACCAGCGCAGTAGTCCGAGTTTTTTACTGTGATGTTGATAGCGCAGTGTGGAATCCACGCCGCGTACTTCACGCGCGCCAATATTCAGTCGCGTTGCTATTACCCGGATGATATCGCCGCGCTCATCGCGGATAACGCGATCACTGAATAACCCGTTGATGGCATTTTCGTTGATCAGATACTGGGGGCTGGTATCGATGACGTCGTTCTGGCGAATTTCAAACAGATCGATGCTGGTATGGAAGCCGGTAACGTCGCCGGGGGTCCATACCAGACCGAGAGAACGGTTGTCGGAGGTTTCCGGTTTCAGGTCCGGGTTGCCGCCGAATTCGGTCAGGTACTGGATGCGATCCTGGTCGGCAATGCCGACACACCCTGGCAGGTCTGCGGCGTTACTGTTGGTACAGGGGTCAAACAGGTATTCCTGGCTCTGGTGTCCGGTCTGGTTCATGTCTACCAGCGTTGGCGCCTTGAAGCCGGTGGCGTAACTGGCGCGCAGCAGCAAAGACGGCACGGGGCGCCAGCGTATGGCGATTTTTGGGTTGGTGGTGCTGCCAAAATCGCTGTACTCCGAAAAGCGAACAGCGCTGTCCAGCCACAAGGTGTCCTCACGCAGGGGCACAGAAAGTTCTGCAAATGCTTCGCCGATCAGACGTTCGCCCTTGGCCGCGCCGGAGGCGACGCCACCGATCAGGGATAATCCGTCCGAGTCGGTGGAGTTGAAATCAATGGCTTCACGGCGGACTTCGATACCCGCTGCGGCGAGTACACTGCCCGCGCCGCTTTCCCACAGTGGACCGTCAGCAATATAAGTCACCGAGTTCATGCGACTCGCGCCATTGACCCGATTCTCGCTCAGAATGTAGTCGAGCTGCTCCTGCTCGATACTGCCCGGGGCACCAAGCAGGTCCACTGGTACGCAGCCGTTTGTTTCGCTACATATCTCGGGGCCCTTGAGGGCAGCAGACAAGCGATGGGGGTCGAGCAGATTATTCAGGGTTTCCTTGGCGCGGGTGTAGTGTGCAGCGGCGGTTAGCTCCCACTGCCATTCGTCTACCAAGCCACGGAATCCCGTGTTCATGCGCCAGGTTTCGGTACTGTTGCTCTGGACCCTGGGACCGAGCTCTATGATCCGTTTGCGCACATCGGTAATGTCTTCACCGAATGGGTTATACACCTGATCGGCCGCAATCGTCAGATCCCCATTGTCGAAGCGGGTAAACACAGGTGTCGGCGCCAGGGTGGAATCGGAGTGGGTGGTGATTGCCATGAGTTCGGCGTAAGTCTCCACACCCTCTTTGAGTGTGTGGTTGCCGGCGATATACAGGGACTGGCGCTCCGAAGGCACTAGTGCTGACGTATATTCACGGAAGTTGTAGAGGTCTTCCTGTGTCCAGTCGCGGTAACCGTTTTCTGCATTGGTCACTACGCCGTCAGCAACTGCGATGTATGCCTGGGGAGAGGCGGATGATCGCAGATCCGTGCCTCCCCTTGCGCGGTTGTCGGCGGAGGCTGACAGCGCGCGGTCGCGGCTGAGAATTTCATCCTGGTAATAGTGCGCCAGGCTGAACATCAGGTGGCTGTGTTCATTGCCGGTACCCCAGGTAAGGCTATAGGAGCCGGTGTCCTGGTCGCCGCGCTCTGCCTGGCCGTAATAACTATTGACGGACAGCCCGTCAAAATCCCGCCGCAGGATGATATTCACCACTCCCGCAATGGCATCGGAACCGTAAACCGCGGAAGCGCCATCTTTCAGAACTTCGATGCGATCCACCGCGGACAGGGGGATGGTATTCAGGTCCGCCGCTTCGCCGCCAAAACCGTTGCTCACAATGCGTCGACCGTTGATCAGCACCAGAGTGTTGCTGGCGGGCAGGCCGCGCAAGGTCACTGTGGCGGTACCGTTGCCGCCATTGGTCACAGAGGTGCTGGTGGAGTTGCCGGATACTGCAGGCAGGAATTTCAGCAGTTCCGCCACGGTCTGGGCGCCGGTAATTTCCAGTTCTGGTTGCGCCAGCACGTCGATAGGTGCGTAGCTGTCCAGCTTGAGATGACGCAGGTGGGTACCGGTGAGACTGCGTCCCGTCACCGTGACTTCCTCTGCGGGTAACGGATGGGTTGCCGTTGTCACCCTATCTGACTCTTGTGGCTTCGCGATGATCGCGATGGCGTTGGTGCCAGTATGGGTAAACGTCAGCGGCGTATTGTCGAGCAGTTGATGCAGCGCGGGAGCGATACTGCCGTGCGGTGTTTCAATATTAAGGCTTGGGGTAACGAGGGTGGCGGCGTTGTCGGCCTGTACTACCAGCGAAATACGGCATTGGCGGCCCAGGGAAATCAGTGCGCGGGACAGGGGGCCGGAAGGAATTTGGACTCCCGATGTTGGGCAGGCAGCGGCGGTACTCTCTGCGAGTACCAGCAGTCCAGTCAGCGACAGAGTTACCCAGTGCCGGAAATACATTGCTCTCGTTTCACCCGTGCATTCGGCGCGATCAGCGGCCGAGTGCGTCTTATTCTTTCTGTTTGAATTGTTGTGGTGTAGGGATCGCAGGCTTGTGGCCAAAAAAAATACGATCGCGCGAAGCGAGTTTTATATATTAGTTAGACGCGGGTGACAAGAGAGTCAGGTTGGGATCGCTGTTGTCCTGGGTTAGACCAAGGGCTGCGGCGATGGCCGACAGGGTATTTTCCGGGTCGGTCAGTTCGAAAGTGCCGGACAGAGTCTGTTCCCGTACATCGGAGGCGGCCGCTGCGGGAACCTTGAGGTAGCGGTTGAGTTCTTCCAGAGCCTCGTTGAGCGGGGTTTCGTCGAACACCAGCTGTCCGCGGGTCCAGTCCAGGGCCTCTTCCGGTGAAGTGCGGGCCACGTCGGAAAGGCCACTGCCGGAAACACTTACTTTCTGGTTGCGGGTCAGTTTGACCGCTTCTGGCTGCAGGCCGCTGGCGGAGTGGGTTTCGCTTACGGCAACCACACCCTCGGTCACAGAAATTCTGGTGTTATCCGGGTTGCGCTCGATATTGAATTGGGTTCCCAGTACGCGAATGTTGGCAGTACCTGCGGCCACGGTGAAGGGGCGTGAGGTCTGGCGGGCCACGTCGAAATAGGCCTCACCACGCAGTAACTGGGTGCGGCGTTGCTCACGACTGAAATTAATGATCAGCTCTGAATTGGTGTTCAGTTGCACCACGGAGCCGTCCGGCAGGGAAACGGTGCGTGTTTCGCCAATAGCGGTGGTGTACATCTGCTGCTGAAGTGGGGCCTGCTCGAACCATTGGTTGCCGACCCACAGGGCAATACCGAAGCAGGCCGCAACGGCACTGCCACCCAGCAGCCACTGGGGGAGATACCAACGGGAAGTCTCTGAGTCGGACGGTGCGCTGGGGGTGGGGCGTGAGGAATGGCGCGGGGATGGACGCGAAGGCGCATTATCTGGCGACACGCCTCGCTTCCGGGTGGGTACACTCTCCGGGTAAAGTTCGTCGAGAGGAAAGCGGGAGAGAACCCCGAGGTCACCCCAGAGTTCTGCCATTTCGTCGAATGCCTGGCGGTTCGCGGCGGACTCAGACATCCACGCGGTAAAAGCGCGGCGGTCAGCATCGCTGAGCGCGTCGGAGCGCAGGCGCGCAATCCAGGTACATGCCTGGTCGAGCCTGTCTTCCGCTAGTACTTTTTGTACTTCCTGGGGGATCACCGCGCTAATACCTTTTTTTCTTTCCAATAACTTGTATATTTGCCTGCCAGGGATGCCAATCGAGCAATTTGGACATTTCGGAACACGTTAAATTCCGACTGCACTGTCACGCACCATAATGGTGCTGAATGTTGGCGCTCAAATCAACGTTCCTGATCTTCCTGTGCAATTTCTGCGATAAAACACCGCAAAATTTAGCACAATCTTCTCGCGTAGTCCGTAGTTTCTTGTCCGGATACCGCCGCTTATATGAAAGACGAACGACCGCACTAGTCCCTCAAAAATATTTTTCATTTCGTGCCGTATTGCGGTGCACGTTTTCTCCGGGTGTGCCAAATGTGGTCACGGCGTGGTCGCGACCATTCTGAAGCGTCAAAAAATGACGTGTTTTGGGGTTTGGCACAGGAGAGGGGCACCGCTCAGGAATAGCTTCCTACTTTCTGTCTACAGGCTTTTAATGCCTGCAGTATGTACTTCTCGACACTGCTCACGGATATGTTCATTTCCTGAGCGATTTCGGTGTAAGACAGGCCGCGATTGCGATGTAGCAGGAAGGCCTGGCGGGACTTGAGCGGCAGGCTGTCCATAGCGTCGTGAATGGCCTGCAGCTGCTGGCGCGCAGCGAGCACCCGTTCAGGGGACTGGTGGTCGGCATGCTCGTCGTCTGCAGCAGTGGCGCCTTCGGCGGGCAGCTGCTGGCTGATGTAGTCAAAATGCAACTTACCGCGACGCAGCTGATCTACCGCCAGGTTGTTGGCGATCTGAAACAGGTAGGCGCGGGGGTTTTCCAGATCCTTCTCACTGCTGAGCTTCTGTAGGCGAAGGTAGGCATGCTGGCAAATATCTTCGGCGTCTTCGGTGCTGCGCACAATGCGGGTTACAAAGCGCACCAATGCCTGGCCGTGATCGGCGAAAAGCTTCTCCAGAAGTGTCTTCCGGGCTTTATTCATTAGTCAGCGGGGTCCCCGTACAGCGCTAGTCAACATTGTTATAAGGCAGGCGCCGGCAGTTATAACACAGTGACTTGCTGTCGACGAGTGGTCGTTTTGTCACGATAAGGTGACTTTTTCCTCCGTGCACTGCTGAGTCCCCTGTGGGCGGTGACTTTTGGCGGGTCACTATTCCTGCGCGATGATGCCGGTATAATGGCCAGCTTATCAACAATAGCGGCCCGCAGACCTGCGACCCCGGTCGGGGTTTTGGTCTGTCCTAAATCGCTGGCACTATTTGCCGGCTTTATTGCTGTTCAAATTAGTAAAGCAAGGCACCAGAGGGTGCGGAGTACGAATGAGCTATCAAGTACTGGCACGCAAGTGGCGGCCGCGGTTATTCCGGGAGATGGTGGGGCAGGAGCATGTGCTCCAGGCGCTGATCAACGCCCTGGACAACAATCGCCTGCACCACGCTTATCTGTTCGCCGGTACCCGCGGGGTTGGTAAAACCACCATCGCGCGGATTCTCGCCAAGTGTCTCAACTGTGAAACCGGCGTCAGCTCCGAGCCCTGTGGTCAATGCTCGGTGTGCCGGGAGATTGCGGATGGGCGTTTTGTTGACCTGATCGAGGTGGATGCGGCGTCCCGCACCAAGGTAGAAGATACCCGTGAGCTGCTCGAGAACGTGCAATACGCGCCTACCAGAGGGCGCTACAAGGTGTATCTCATCGATGAGGTGCATATGCTCTCCAACAGCTCGTTCAATGCGCTGCTAAAAACCCTGGAAGAGCCACCTCCCCACGTCAAATTCCTGCTGGCCACCACAGACCCGCAAAAGCTGCCAGTGACGGTGCTTTCCCGCTGTCTGCAGTTCAACCTCAAGAATATGAGCCCGGAACGGGTCGTTGAACACCTGCGTTTCGTGCTGGAAAAAGAACTGGTGCCTTTTGAAGAAGCTGCACTCTGGCATCTGGGGCGTGCCGCCGATGGCAGTATGCGTGACGCCATGAGCCTTACGGATCAGGCCATTGCCTTTGGTGGTGGCAAGATCAGCGAGGCGGAAGTGCGCGCCATGCTTGGTACCCTGGACAGCACCCTGGTGTGGAAGCTGGTTCAGGCGCTGGCGGACGAAGATCCTTCCGCGCTGTTTGCCGCGGTAAACGAACTCTCGCAGCAGGCACCAGATTACAGTGCAGCGTTGGCGGAGCTGGCGGCCATTCTGCACCGGATTGCCATTGCCCAGGTGCTGCCGCAGGCCGTTGATAACGCGCTGGGCGATGCCGAGTTACTGGCGAATCACGCTGCCGCCATCCCTGGGGAAAACATCCAATTGTTTTACCAGATGGCGCTTCTCGCCCGGCGCGATTTACCGCTGGCTCCAGATCCCCGCGGCGGTTTTGAAATGGCACTGCTACGCATGCTGGCATTCAAGCCCCAGGGGGTCGCGAATATACCCACCGCGAGCCTCGCCGGGGCCGGGCAGTCTGTCGCGCCGTCTGCACCGACGCCCGCAGCGGAACCCTCACAGATAGCGCAGGCGCCCCGACAAATTGAAGCATCCGGTCAAGCTGCGCCAGAACAGCCGTCTCCGCCTCCGATGGAGCAAGCGGCTCCACCGCAATGGAATTCTCCAGAGACCGTGCAGGAACCGATATCTCCGCCGGTGCAGGATGATGCTCCCCCCTGGTCGGAAGAGCCGCAGTCATCACCATCGAGCGAGCGCTCCTTCCCGTCTGAAGCTCGGCCGGTGCCCCAGGCACAACCGCAATCGGACACGCGGCCAGAGCCCGAGCCTGCACCGCAATCGGTGCAGCCAGGGCAAGATACCGTCTGGAGCGAAAGCGGAAAAAAGCCGATAGCTGATCGCGAGCCGCAACCGATTGCGGTGGAGGCAGCTTTGACGCAATCAGTGGAACAATCGATGGCCGCGCAAGAGGCACCGCCCTGGGCATCTGAACCAGAGTCGCGCGCTGAAGTCCCGGTTCCAATTGCCACCGAAAATGACAGCGTGGTGGATGAGCGGGTAGCCATGCGCGAGCGATTGCGCCAGCAGGTAGCTGAAGTGCAATCCGTCCCGGTTCCCCAGTCCGTTGCGGTGGAGCCCCGGTCGGTATCGCAATCCCGGCAGGCCAGGCCAGAGGCAAGGCTCGATGCCCTGTCGCCGGGCAGCTGGCCGGCCATGTACCCGCAAGTAGGGGTGGCCGGCATACTGCATTCCATTGCCCAGCACCTGGAGTTGATCGGGCGGCAGGACAATATACTGTCATTTACCCTCGACGAGTCGTTCAGCAGCCTGTACGACGAAGGTCACCAGCGCCGCCTGGGCGATCAGCTGAGTGACTTTTTCGGGCAGCCACTGACGGTGCAGATCCAGGTTGGTCAAGTCCACGGTGGTACCCCGGCGCGACTGATCGCCGCTACCCGTGAAGCACAGTTGCTCTCTGCCCGGGACGCCCTGAACCGAGATCCTGTGGTGCAGGATTTGCAGGCTGAGCTCGGTGCGCAGCTGATACCGGACTCGGTCGAGTACCTGGGTTGAGTACCCGGGTTGAGTACCAGGTGACGCTCAGGGTTATCGCTGTGCCCTGAGACCGCCGATTAAAAAGTTTGATTGAAGGTGATTCCGATGATGAAAGGTTTGGGCGATTTAATGCAGCAGGCCCAGAAGATGCAGGCCGACATGCAGGAACGCATGGAAAAAATGCAGAAGGAACTGAGCGATCTGCGGGTTACCGGCGAGTCTGGTGCCGGCATGGTGAAAGTCACCATGAATGGTCGCCACGATGTCGTGGATGTGAGCATCGACCAGAGCCTGCTGGGTGAAGACAAGGAAATGCTCGAGGATTTGCTTGCCGCAGCCGTCAACGATACCGTGCGGCGAGTGGAAGAGGCTGCGCAGAAAGTGCAGAAAGATCAGATGGGCGGCCTGGCTGCCGGTATGAATCTTCCGGAAGGATTCAAATTCCCGTTCGGTTGATTTGCCGTAAATTGGCTGCTAGTTGGCCTCTAGCTAATTGGTCTCTTTCTCCAATTGATTGTCACGAAGAATTACCAAGCCCTTTATTGATTTCAGGGCCCTGAAGGGGCCCTTTTTAATTGAACGCAAGCTATGTTCAGCCCCCTTATTGAAGACCTTATCCGTGCACTGCGCTGCCTGCCGGGCGTCGGCCCCAAGTCTGCTCAGCGCATGGCCATGTACCTGCTGGAAAAAGACCGCGACGCTGCCGGCCTGCTGGCCAGCTCACTGCAACAGGCGGTGGAAAAAGTCGGTCGCTGCAGTCGCTGTCGGACGCTGACAGAACAGGATATCTGTTCCCTGTGTAATAACAGCCGTCGCGATCACTCGCTATTGTGTGTAGTGGAAACCCCGGCGGATGTACTTGCCATTGAGCAGGCTGGCAATTACCACGGCCTCTATTTCGTACTGCATGGACACCTGTCTCCTATCGACGGCGTCGGTCCTGCAGACCTGGGGCTGGATCTGCTCGGCGAGCTTTTGGGGGATCAGGAGAATGGCGGCATCCGCGAGCTGATTATTGCTACCAACCCCACCGTGGAAGGCGAAGCGACGGCACAATTTATCGCCGAGCGTGCGCGGGCCCGCAGTGTGGCTGTCAGCCGCATTGCCCATGGCGTGCCTATTGGCGGCGAACTGGAATACATCGATGGCGGCACCCTGGCGCACGCCTTTAACAGCCGGACGGTGTTGTAATGCCTGAACAATCGAGCAGCCCGCAAAAGCATCTGGTAGACACCACGCCCATCTGGGTCGACAGCAGCGAGCAGCTGGCAGAACTCTGCGCGCGCTGGCGCACCCAGAGCGCGGTGGCACTGGATACCGAGTTTATGCGCAGCCGAACCTTTTACCCGTTGCCGGCACTGGTGCAGGTAGGCGACGGCAAACACTGTTACCTGATCGATAACCTCGCCATTGACAATCTGGAGCCGCTAAAGGCGCTGCTTCTGGATACCAGCGTGGTCAAGATCATGCATTCCTGCAGCGAAGATCTGGAAACCCTGGGCCGACTGCTGGGCGCGGTTCCCGAACCGATTTTTGACACTCAGGTCGCCGCTGCAATTAGCGGAATGAGCGCGGGACTCGGCTACGCCGCAACCGTGCAGCAGATGTTGCAGATTGAATTGCCCAAGAGTGAAACCCGTTCTGACTGGTTGCAGCGGCCGCTGAGCGAATCCCAGAAAAATTATGCGGCGCTGGATGTGGCCTGGCTGCCACTGATCTACGGCATGCTGTTGAAGAAACTGCGGGAGCAAGACCGATTCGAGTGGCTGCGGGAAGACTGCGCGTCTATTGTGCGCGCGGCCCGCGAAACTGAGCCGCCGGAGCTCTATTACCTCAAGGTCAAGGGCGCCTGGCGGCTGCGCGCCAACCAGCTCGCGGTATTGCAGGACCTTTGTGCCTGGCGCGAACGGGAAGCGCGCTTGCAGGATGTCCCGCGCAATCACCTGCTGAAAGAAAATATCTGCCTGAGTCTTGCCCAGGCGATGCCGAAATACCTCGCCACGTTGGCGCAGCCGGGGCTGGAAGGCAAAACACTGCGCAAATACGGCGAGACACTGTTGCAGACAATTACCAGCGCCAGTGAGCGCACGGATCTGCCGCCGCGCCTGCCATCGCCACTGAACCGCGAGCAGGGCGAGCAGCTCAAGGCACTGCGCAACTGCGTCGCGCAACTGGCTGAAACTGCGGGGCTGCCGGCTGAAATTCTGGTGCGGAAAAAAGAGCTGGAAACCCTGGTTCAGTCACCGCAGCCCAAACTGGAAGGCCGTCTCACAGGATGGCGCCGCGAGATCGTGGGCGAGCCGCTACTGCAACAACTGAATGCCCTGAGACATAGCTGATGAAAATTCTGTGTGATATTTACCGCAGCCCGCGGGAAAGTGAAATGTACCTGTATGTGGAAAAGCAACAGGGAATGGCGGCGGTGCCGGAAAAACTGCAAACACTGTTTGGCAATCCGGTACTGGTTACCACGATGCTGCTGACCGCAGAGCGCAAGCTGGCACGTGCAGATGTGGAAAAGGTCATGAACGCGCTGCAGGATCAGGGCTACTATTTGCAGATGCCGCCGGTGGTCGATGACGAAATACGGGCGATTGCCGCGCAGAACAGCAAGCTTCCCCGTCGCTGAGGCGACAGTATCGAAGTGAGCATGTCGAGGCAGAGCGGGAGAAGGCCGTTGTGGTAAGCCAAAGACCTTTCTGGCAGCGCAAGACCCTGGCGGATATGACGCCGGCGGAATGGGAATCCCTGTGCGATGGCTGTGGCCGCTGCTGCCTGCACCGGCTCGAAGACGAAGACACAGGTGAGGTTTATACCACGTGTGTGTCCTGCAAATTGCTGGATACCCATAGTTGCCAGTGCACGGATTACCCCCGGCGCAAACAACTGGTGCCAGACTGTATCCAGCTGACACCGGCCGATGCGGTCAGTTTTACCTGGCTGCCGGCCACCTGTGCCTACCGCACACTGGCGGAAGGGCGACCACTGGCGAGCTGGCATCCGCTGGTGTCTGGGGATCCTGCTTCCGTGCATGCGGCAGGTATATCGGTACAGGACAAGGTGATCAGTGAATCCGAAGTGCATCCGGATGATTATCAGGATCACATTGTTATCTGGGTCGATGACGTCGGCTAGGATTCACCGAAATCAACCAACAACCGCAACATTCAGAAGAAAGAAAATACGATGGCAGAAGAGTTCAAATTGGCTTGGGCGGTATACGCCGGTGGGGTAGTGGTATTACTGGCTGCAGGCTGGTGGTTTATGCGCAACTGGAACTGGTCTTGGCTGCGCAATCTGTTTTTACTGGAGGCGGCCACGTTACTGCTGGTCCCGGCGCGGGGGACTACCGCCGATGGCCCTCTGAGTCCGGTATTGCCGCTGTTCGTCTATCAGACAATTTTTGAGGATGAAGGTGCGTCTCCCGAAGTGGCGGCAACGCTGGTGTTTTCCGCTGCTGGCGCCTTTGCGGTAATGTTGGTGGTCGGCATCATTATGCTGATGATGCGCCGGCGCAAAGACCGCCCCATGACGGAAAATGACCAATACTGAAGTTCACGTGCGCCGGTTATCGGACAGAGCGGTAACTGGCGCCAATCCCCTCCCGCTGTGGCCCAGCGCTACAGCCTAATACCCCGCTAACTGCTATATCTAATAGTGCCCGCAACGAGTGCCGGCAACAATCCCGCCCGCCGATGGGCCTACCGATTGCGTGGCGGCGAATGGCTCATCAATGAGCCTGGGCGCACGCTTTCATAGCTGACAAATCACAAAAAGTCGTTAACTGCGTATTGGGCGAAGGGACAGGGATGCTCGACCACCTGCTTATTCTGACTGCGGTCATGCTGGTCTCCGGAATTCTTGGCGGCCTGGTGAATTACTACCAGATGCTATTTACCGAGGAGGACCCAGCCGGTCTCGCGCGTTGTCTGATCATGGGGCTGTGCGGTGCGCTGATGGTGCCCATCTTCCTCAAATTCACCCAGAGCGACCTGCTGATCGAAATCCAGGGCGACCCGTCCCGTCTGCTGATATTTACCGGCTATTGCCTGCTCGCTGCTATCGCCTCGCGCATGTTCGTATTCAATGCCGCCCGCCGCCAGCTGCGGGATGCCAGCATTGCCCGCGCGCGGGTAGAAAATCTGGAGCAGGAGATCCGCGCCATGCAGCTGGAGATGATGCCGCTGCTGGAGCATGAAATTGAAGGCGATCCGGATCAGGGGCCGACGCTGGACTTCAATCAGATTCGCAAACTGGACGACAACACGTTGCAGGTGCTGGGTCTGCTGAATAATGGTGACTGCGTATTCCGCTCCCTGGCTGGTATGGTGCAGGAGGGAAATATGGAGTCCAACTCTGTAGCCCGTGCGCTGAACAGCCTGCTGGTACTGGAAATGGTGGGCAAGATACACAGTCACCTGGGAATTCGCTGGTACATTACCGATAAGGGTCGCCAGGTCGTCCGCCGCCGTCGCGCCCAGGTCGCCTGATCGACAGACCGCGGAGCTCCGGCTCCGCAATCGCACTCCCCGGCCTTCTCTATTTCATGACCACTGGTAATTCATTGGTCACCTTTCCCCGGCACCCGGCCACTGCCGTCACCCAATCTGACAGAATCCGCCTTTGGCCCCGTTGATCGCTTCCTTTACCATGGGCGTTTTTCGATCGAAGCGTACTCGGAGCACCCATGAAATTCACCGGAACCGACAATTATGTCGCCACCGACGATCTGCAGATGGCGGTGGATGCAGCAGTAACCCTGCAGCGCCCGCTGCTGATCAAGGGGGAGCCCGGCACCGGCAAGACACTGCTGGCGGAAGAAGTGGCCAGTAGCCTGGGGCTGAAGCTGATTCAGTGGCATATCAAATCCACCACCAAGGCCCAGCAGGGGCTGTATGAATACGATGCGGTATCGCGCCTGCGGGATTCCCAACTGGGGGTGGATCGGGTTCACGATATTGGCAATTACATCAAGAAGGGCAAACTGTGGGAGGCCTTCGCGGCCGACGAGCGGGTGGTATTGCTGATTGATGAAATCGACAAGGCGGATATCGAATTCCCCAACGACCTGTTGGTGGAAATCGACCGTATGCAATTCTTCGTCTACGAGACCGGAGAGACGATCACGGCCAAGCACCGCCCGATTGTGATCATCACTTCCAACAACGAAAAAGAATTGCCGGATGCCTTCCTGCGCCGCTGCTTTTTCCACTACATCGGCTTCCCGGACCGCGCCACCATGCACAAAATCGTGGATGTCCACTATCCGGATATCAAGCGAGAGCTGGTGACGGAGGCGATGGATATTTTCTTCCAGATCCGCGACGTGCCGGGCCTGAAGAAAAAGCCTTCCACCTCTGAGTTGATCGATTGGCTGAAACTGTTACTGGCGGACGATATTCCCGAAGAAGTCCTGAAAAACCGCGACGCCACCTCCGCCATTCCGCCGCTTTACGGCGCGTTGCTGAAGAACGAGCAGGATGTACATATGCTGGAGCGGCTGGCGTTTATGGCGCGTAGAGAAAACCGCTGACAGCCGATTGTTGGGCAAAGCCTAGCGTGCCCAACATCCCGTTCGGTCTTTAGTCCGCCCAACAGGTAAGCCCAATGCTCATCGGATTTTTCCTGAATCTCCGCCGCTATCAGCTCCCGGTTTCCATCACCGAGTTACTCTCGTTACTGGAGGCCCTGCAGCAGCGTCTGGTCTATGCCAATCTGGACGAATTCTATTTCCTCGCCCGCACGTGCATGATCAAAGACGAAAAGCATTTCGATAAATTTGATCGCGCTTTCGCTGCCTATTTCAAGGACCTTGAAACGCTCGACGATCTCCTCGAGCAGATGATCCCGGAGGACTGGTTGCGGGCTGAGTTTCTGAAGCAGTTATCGGAAGAGGAAAAGGCCAAAATCCAGTCCATGGGTGGGCTGGAAAAGCTGCTGGAAGAATTCAAGAAACGCCTTGAAGAACAGAAGGAACGACACAGCGGCGGCAACAAATGGATCGGCACCGGCGGCACCAGCCCGTTTGGCAACAGTGGCTATCATCCTGGCGGTATCCGCGTGGGTGGGCAGAGTCGCAACAAGTCTGCCTCCAAGGTCTGGGAGAAGCGCCAGTTTCGAAACCTGGATGATAGCATCAGCCTGGGTACCCGAAATATTCAGGTCGCGCTGCGCAAACTGCGCAAATTCGCCCGCACTGGTGCGGCGGAAGAGCTGGATCTCAATGACACCATCCGCTCCACCGCACGCAATGCGGGCCTGCTGGATATCAAGATGGTGCCGGAGCGGCACAATGCGGTAAAAGTTCTGATTTTTTTTGATGTCGGTGGTTCCATGGATCCCTACGTCAAGCAATGTGAGGAGCTGTTTTCCGCCTGTCGCAGTGAATTCAAGCACCTCGAATACTTTTATTTCCACAATTTTATTTACGAACACGTGTGGAAAGACAACCAGCGTCGCTATAGCGAATCCACGCCGCTGGTGGAAGTTCTGCGTACCTATGGCAAAGACTACCGGGTAATTTTCGTCGGCGATGCCGCCATGGCCCCTTACGAAATCACCAGCCGATTTGGCAGTGTTGAACACATGAACGAAGAATCCGGCGCGACCTGGATGCAGCGGGTAACTGACACTTACGAAAAGCTTGTATGGCTGAATCCGACTTCAGAAGAGTACTGGCCCTATACTGCCAGTATTGGCATGGCCCGGAAGCTGGTGAGCGATCAGATGTATCCAATGACGATCGAAGGTCTGGATAAGGCGATTGCTTATCTCGTTAAAGGCAGGTAGTTGCTATTTGGCCTTGGTACTGGTGCTCTGTATTTCTAGGGTGGCGGCAAGGCACCGGGGGCGGTTTTTCAGGACCACTGTGAACCCATCCCTGGGCGTTGCGGCGCAAACATCCTGTTTGCGACACTCCTGAAAACCCGCCCCCGGTAGCGGCACTGCTACGAAGCAGATTCGAAGTGCAGACGTCACTCCCCAAACTTCCTCTGAGGTGCCACATCGTGGTCGGCAGTAATGCCGAATTCTTTTTTGGTCGTGTCTTTCACAACGGTGTGGTCTTCCTCGGCGCCGTGCATCCAATCGACCAGTTTCTCGCGGATAAAGAACAGAATAATACCGGCAATAATCGCTGCTGCAGCAACACCGCCAAAGGTCGCCAGTGGACCCGACTCGCCAACCAGCTTACCGATTTCCGCAGCGCCTTTGTTGGCAATACCGATAAACGCAAACCACAGGCCCATCATCAGCGACAGGTAACGCAGGGGCGAGAGCTTGGTCACCATCGACAGGCCGATGGGCGACAGGCACAACTCACCTATGGTGTGGAATATGTACGCCACCACCAACCACCAGGGGCTCGCCTTGGCCGTTTCGGAATCGCCAATCTGCAGCGCCGCGCCCACCATGGAAATAAAACCCAGCCCGAGGAAAATCAGCCCCAGGCTGAACTTGGCCGGTGAGGTCGGCTCGTGGGAGCCCAGTCCGACCCAGATACTCGCCACGATCGGTGCCAGGATGATGATAAACAGCGGGTTGACCATCTGCAGCCAGCTGGCGGGAATCTCAAAACCGAAAATATGCAGGTCGGTGTTGTACTTGGCGAACAGGTTCATGGAGCCCGCTGCCTGTTCAAATCCCGCCCAGAAAATGACGGTAAACAGGCCCAAAACCAGGATCACCTTGATACGGTCGCGCTCTTCCAGCGTGAGTGGGCGCTTTTTGTCCTGGTTGCTCAGATTTGGCGTCAGCCCGAGTTTTGCCGAAGGCTGGTTGCCGATTTCACCGAGGAATTTATCCGCCTGGGTCAGCTGTAGAATCAGCCCCAGCAGCATGCCGAGACCGGCCACCACAAACGCCAGTTGGTAGTCGACTTTCTCACCGATCCAGCCGATTACCAGATAGCCGAGAATCGATCCCAGGTTGATCCCCATATAGAAAATCGTAAACGCCGTATCCCGGCGTTTGTCGCCTTCCTCGTAGAGGTCACCGACCATGGTGGAGATATTGGGTTTGAAAAAACCGTTGCCGATAATCATCAGCGCCAGCCCCAGCCACAACATGTAGATTTCGGTACCATCTGGCAGCCACTTGTGTGGAAAACCAAGGGCGAATTGCCCAAGCATCATCAGCACACCACCGAACATGATGCAGCGACGCTGCCCCCACTTGTTGTCCGCCATCCAGCCGCCGATGATTGGGGTCAGGTACACCAGCATTGCGTACCAGCCGAGATAGCTCAGCGCCTTGGATTGCAGTTCAGTGTCGGAGAGTGCCTCCCAGCCAAATACCGCCGCACTGGCGGCCGAGGTGAGGTAAAACACAAAGATGCCGCGCATACCGTAGTAGCTGAGGCGCTCCCACATCTCGGTTCCAAACAGCAGGAACAACCCCTTCGGGTGGCCCATCATTTCCCCAGCGGTGGCCGGGGGTTTTGGCTTGAGATCTTGCATGGATGCTCCTTTAAGAGTCCTCACGCTGGTGAAACCAGACCGCTGGACGGGCCTGAGGTGCTGGCGTTGGAAAATTGTCGCGCGCAAATACCACATTGATGGGTTGTAATGCGCGTCACTGACCTGAGTATAGGTCAGGCGTAACGCCCGCAAGTGTAGGGACAGACCCCGGTGGTCCCCAGCAGGTATAATCGCTGGTTTGCAGTATTTTCCCGGATTGCCAGTCACTTATGAGTCAAGACTCCGCCCGCCCAACCCCACCGCAAGCACTGCAGCAGCTGCAGCAACGTGTCTCCCTGTGCATGGGGCGAGACCGCTTTCGCCTGCAGCGCACCC
Organism: Microbulbifer bruguierae; assembly: GCF_029869925.1. Taxonomy (NCBI): domain Bacteria; kingdom Pseudomonadati; phylum Pseudomonadota; class Gammaproteobacteria; order Cellvibrionales; family Microbulbiferaceae; genus Microbulbifer; species Microbulbifer bruguierae. The sequence goes on from NZ_CP118605.1 coordinate 4,052,646, forward strand.
TGAGCAATGCCCGCCGGCGACTGCAAGAAGGCAAGCCGGCGGACCGAATGCTGGAGCAATTGGAAGCACAGATCACGGCTTCGCAGGCACTGGCAGAAGCGCGCCGGAGCAAATTGCCGTGGGTAGAGTGGCCGGAAGAGCTACCGGTGGTGGCGCGGCGACAGGAGATCGCCGAGCTGATCGCGGCCAACCAGGTGGTGGTGGTCGCCGGTGAAACCGGTTCCGGTAAAACCACGCAGCTGCCGAAAATCTGCCTGGAACTCGGGCGCGGTATATTCGGCCAGATCGGCCACACCCAGCCGCGCCGAATCGCCGCGCGCACGGTGGCCAACCGCATTGCCGAAGAATTGGGGCAGCCGCTGGGGGACTCGGTGGGTTACCAGGTGCGGTTTACCGATCAGAGCACCGAGCACACCCACGTAAAATTGATGACCGACGGTATTCTGCTGGCGGAAATCCAGCGGGACCCGCTGCTCAGTCACTACGATACCCTGATCATCGATGAGGCCCACGAGCGCAGCCTCAATATCGACTTCCTGCTGGGTTACCTGAAAACCATTCTGCCGAAACGCCCGGATCTGAAGTTGATCATTACTTCGGCCACCATCGATCTGGAGAAATTTTCCCGGCATTTCCACGATGCGCCGATTATCGAGGTATCGGGCCGCACTTATCCGGTGGAAATCCACTACCGCCCGCCGGCGGACAGTGATGCGGATCTCAACGAGCAGATCATCACAGCGGTAGAAGAGCTGCTACAGGAGGAAAAATCCTCCCCTCGTCGCGGCGGCGACATCCTGATTTTTATGAGCGGCGAACGGGAAATCCGCGAATGTGCCAAGGCATTGCGGGACGCGGAGCTGGCGCATATCGACGTCCTTCCCCTCTACGCGCGTTTGAGCCTTGCAGAGCAGAGTCGGGTATTCGCACCACACAAGGGCCGCAGAATCGTACTCGCCACCAACGTGGCGGAAACCTCGATTACCGTGCCCGGCATCCGCTATGTGATCGACCCTGGGACTGCGCGCATCAGCCGCTACAGCTATCGCAGCAAGATTCAGCGGTTGCCGGTGGAGGCCATTTCCCAGGCCAGTGCCAACCAGCGTGCGGGTCGCTGTGGGCGGGTCAGTGCCGGCGTGTGTATCCGCCTGTACGAGGAAAACGACTTTCTTCAGCGGCCGGAATTTACCGATGCGGAAATCCTGCGCACCAACCTTGCCGCAGTTATTCTCCAGATGCTGCAGTTGCGCATCGGTGACATCCGCGATTTTCCGTTCGTGGATCCGCCGGATCAGCGTCTGATCAACGACGGTTACAGCCTGTTGCAGGAACTGCAGGCGGTGGATGGCAAAGGCGGTGTTACCAAGCTTGGGCGCGCGCTGTCACGTCTGCCCCTGGACCCTCGTCTGGGGCGTATGCTGATGGAATCCGGCGCAGCCAATAGCCTGCGCGAATTACTGATTATTGTCAGTGCGCTGGCGGTGCAGGACCCCCGCGAGCGACCCGCGGAAAAACGCCAGGCGTCTGATGAAAAGCACAAACAGTGGTTGCATGAGCAATCGGATTTTCTGACCCTGGTGAACCTGTGGGATGGCTATGAGGCACAGCGCCAGGAACTGAGCCAGAACCAGTTGCGTAAATGGTGCCAGAAAAACTTTCTGTCCTGGCTACGCCTGCGGGAATGGCGAGACATCCACCACCAGCTGCGTGTGGCCATTCGCGATCTGGACCTGAAAATGAATCGCGAGCCCGCGGATTACGCCAGTGTGCACAGGGCGATTTTGCCGGGTCTCTTGGGCAATATCGGTGTGCGGGATGAAAACAAGGAATTTGTCGGTTGCCGCAATCGCCGCTTTCACATTTTCCCCGCGTCCGGTCAGTTCAAAAAGCCACCACCCTGGGTTGTTGCCGCGCAGCTGCTGGAAACCAGCCGCCTGTTCGCCCACACGGTGGCAAAAATCGAACCCGAGTGGGTGCTGGCATGCTCTGAGCACCTGGTCAAACGCAATTATTTCGAGCCCCACTACAATCCGCGCTCCGGTGCGGTAATGGCGTTTGAAAAAGTCACGCTCTACGGGCTGGTGCTGGTCGACAAGCAGCGGATCCACTACGGCAAGCTGGATCCGGTGGTGGCGAGGGAAGTCTTTATCCGCGAGGCTCTGGTTGAGCGCCGCTACCGTGGCAAAGGGAAATTTTTCCGGCACTACGGTGATCTGCTGGCAGAGCTTGAAGATCTGGAAGCCAAGTCCCGCCGCCGGGATATCGTGGTGGACGACGAGGTGGTGTTTCGCTTTTTCGATGAGCGTATTCCCGAGGATATCGTCAACCTCGCCGGATTTGAAAAATGGCGCAAGCAGGCGGAGCAGCAAGATCCACAATTGCTGTTGATCCCCCGCGAACTGATGATGCAGCAGGACGCCGGCCATGTGGGTGAGGCGCAATTCCCGGACTCCCTGATCAGCGGAGGTATCGAATATCCGCTCAGTTATCACTTCGAGCCAGGCACCCCGGAAGATGGGGTAAGTATCCAGGTACCAGTCGGAGCCCTGCACCAGGTTCCTGCAGCGCGCCTACAGTGGGTAGTGCCGGGCATTCTGCGGGACAAGTGCATCGCGCTGATCAAAAACCTGCCGAAACAGCATCGCAAACATTTTGTGCCGGTTCCGGCGGCGGTGGACAAGGCGTTGCCGCGTATGCAGGCCGATAACACTCCGTTGTGGCAGGCATTGGCCTATGAACTGAAGCGTCAGACCGCGATCACATTGCCTGATGCGGACTGGGAAGCCGCGGAGCAGGGCGTGGAAGACTTTTATCGCTTCAATATCCAGGTGCTGGATGAAAAGGGCAAACTGCTGGACCAGGGGCGGAACCTCGCCGCGCTACAAGCGCGCTACCGCGATCGCGTTCAGCAGGAGCTGGCCAGTGCCGGCGATGACTTCGAGCGTGAGGGTATTACGAGTTGGGATTTTGGTGATCTCCCGCAAACCCATCAGCTGGATCAGGGTGGCCTCAAGGTGCGGGCCTATCCGGCACTGGTAGCGCAAAAGGACAGTGTCGATCTCAAGCTCATGGACAATCCCGATGAAGCGCGCCAGCTAACCCGCGCCGGTATCTGTCGCCTCGCCATTTTGCATCTGCCGGAGCCGGTAAAGTACCTGCGCAAGGAGCTGCTTAAGGGCAAGGAGCTGGGATTGAGTGCGGCAGATCTCGGGCGCCGGGAAGAGGTGGCGGACGATATTCTGATGGCTGCAGTGCGCGAATGTTTCTGGCCGGATGAAGTCTGGCCGCGCAGCGAAGCTGAATTCCTGAACGCGTTGCAACAACGGGAAAAACTGGTGGGCGTTGCCCAGGAAATTGGTGAGGTGTTGGTAAAAGTACTCGCACAACTGGTGCCCCTGCGCAAACTGATAAAACAGCAAAAAAATCTGGCGGTGGCCATGGCGGTGGCGGATATTAATCGCCAGCTGCAGGGACTCTTCTATCGCGGCTTTCTGTTTCAAACCCCGCTGGAATGGTTGCGGCAGTATGGCCGTTACCTGAAGGGGATAGAGCTGCGGCTGGAAAAGGCGGCGCTGGACCCGAATCGTGATCGCAAGCTTAGCGCCGAATTTCAGCAGGCTGACGAGCCCTATCAGGCAGAAGCGAGCAAGCGCGAACCGCTGTTGCTGGCGGGGGATCCCGAGCTGCTGCAGTATCGCTGGATGCTGGAGGAATTTCGGGTATCGCTATTCGCGCAAACCCTGAAAACCCTGATGCCGGTTTCCATCAAGCGGCTGCGTAAGTTCTGGTCCGATATTGCTGCCAGTTGAATTGGAGCGGGGACACCATACACCCTGAAGCGCCAGCGCTGTCATGGCTGTCTTGGGCGCGCTGTGTAATTGTCCGCTAATAATTCTCTCGCCAGTGTAAGAAATGCGTGCATGGGACGACCAATCTATGGAGTATGGTACTGTGAACTGGGTTCACAGAATGCCAGGCCTCGTAGAATAGGGCGCCGGTAGCGTTGGTCTGACTGTTGAACCAATTCCTTGCCGGCAGCCTATAATCCGGGGGCGGCGGTTTTCGCGCCGTGTCCGCGAGTAGTCCAAACATCCCATGACGTCTTAACAGGAGAACTGCCATGAACAAGAAGAATCTGCCCCTTGCGGCGGCCGTAGGCGCTGCCTTTATTGCTTCTGCCACCCTGAGTGTATCCACCGCGGCCAACCCCTTTAGTGCCACCGAACTGTCCGCCGGCTACAACCTGAAAATGGCGGATGACGACAAGAAGAAAGAAGGCAAGTGCGGCGAAGACAAGCAAAAAGAGGGTAAGTGCGGCGAGGGCAAGGAAAAAGAGGGCAAGTGCGGAGAGGGTAAGAAGAAAGAAGGTAAGTGCGGAGAAGACAAAAAGAAAGAAGGCAAATGTGGTGAGGGCAAGTGCGGCACCTGATTGCAGACTGAACCTCTGCTGTTGTAACGGTTCGGCAACCAGCCGGATCGTTGCAACGGGTATTTTTTCTTTTCAACAAGAACTGTCGTGAAGATGCAAACGCACAAGCAGCCATTTCCGGTTCATGGCGCGGGCCTTGGGCTGCGGCGATCCATGATTGGGGAGACCATTACACCGCATCAGGTGGACTTTCTTGAAGTGGCACCGGAAAACTGGATTGGTGTTGGTGGCCGCTTTGGTCGCTGGTTGCGCGAGTACACCGAGCGCTTTCCATTTGTAACCCACGGGCTGTCATTGTCCATCGGAGCCCCGGCTCCCCTGGATGAAACACTGGTTCGTTCCGTCAAACAGTTCATCCGCGATCACAATATCCACTGCTATAGTGAGCACCTGAGTTATTGTTCGGATCACGGTCATCTCTACGACCTGTTACCCATCCCATTTACAGAAGAGGCGGTGCATTATGTGGCTGCGCGAATTCGCCGTGTCCAGGACATACTCGAGCAGCGCATCGCCATGGAAAACGTCTCCTACTATGCTGCTCCCGGGCAGGAAATGAGTGAGCTGGCGTTTCTGCTGGCGGTACTGGAGGAGGCGGATTGTGACCTGTTGCTGGATGTGAACAATATCTACGTCAACGCCATCAACCATCGTTATGACCCTTTGCTCTTCCTGCAAAGCCTGCCCGCACACCGTATCCGCTACGCCCATGTGGCAGGGCATTTTGACGAAGCCGACGACCTGAAAATCGACACGCATGGTGCGCCAGTAATTGATCCGGTGTGGCAGTTGTTGCAGCAGGCTTACGACTGTTTCGGCCCTATCCCCACCCTGCTGGAACGAGACTTCAATATTCCGCCATTACCGGAGTTGTTCGGGGAAGTGGCCCGTATTCGCGACTATCAGTTGCAGGCAACTGCTGTGCAAAATACGCCACCGGAGTCCGGACGAGTGGCGGGCGTGGAGGCACTCCATGACCGTTAAGGTGGCGCCGGACAATGGAGATGCGAACGTTGACAGGGACAGTGATCGGGAAGGTGCTTTCTTGCGAGTACAAAATGAGTTCGCGGCGCATTTGCGCAACCCGGAGCAGGTGGTGGCGCCCGCGGATGTCGAAGACCGACGCCTCGGCATTTATCGCGACCTGATCTATAACAATATTGAGTCCTTTATTGCCAGTGGCTTTCCGGTACTGCGCAGTATCTATTCTGACGACCGTTGGCACGAAATGGTGCGGGATTTTGTCGCCCGTCATGCCTCGCAAAGTCCTTACTTCTTACAGATCAGTGAAGAATTTCTGCACTACCTGCAAAATGAGCGCAGCACCGCAGAGGGCAGTACACAGGATCCGCCATTTCTGCTGGAACTGGCGCACTATGAGTGGGTAGAGCTGGTGCTGGACGTCAGCGATGACGAAATTCCCGGAGAAATGGTGCGGGAATACTTGGATGAACAGCTGTTGGATTGGGTGCCTGTCATGTCCCCGCTGGCCTGGAATCTCACCTATCAGTTTCCCGTACATCGCCTCGGCCCGACGTATCAGCCCGACGATCTGCCGCAAACACCGACGTTTCTGGTTGTCTACCGGAACCGTGCAGATACAGTCGGCTTCCTCGAGGCAAATGCGGTCACGTCACATCTGTTGCAGCTGATTGAATCCGCTGGTGACGGGCCTCAATCTGGCCGTCAGCTATTGCTGCAACTGGCGGCCGATATCCAGCATCCGGCTCCCGAGCAACTGCTGGACTTTGGTGTGGAACTGTTGAGGAAGCTGCTCAGCCTGCATATTCTCGCCGGCTATCGGCCTCGCTGAGGCCAAAGTGAGACACAGGTTGGTTGTCGGCTGATAGCTGGCTCCCGTTTGCTCCCTGTATCTGATCCGCAAGCACTACCGCGTCGATCAATCCCATTAGCCAAAACGGCCAGCTGCTATGCTGGCTTAGCGGCCAGTGTTAGAATCGCGCGCAAACAGAAACTAAGACATTGGTTTGAAACTGAGAACTGACAACGCAAGGAGCAGGGAATTGCTTGAGCGTACCCCCATAATCGCCTTGGCCCTGACAGCACTGCTGTCGGCGCCCATGGCGCTGGCGCAGGAAGCGTCTGATTCTTCCGATCCCTTCGCGGAATCCCCCAGTGAAACGCCGGTAGAGCCTGTATCAGGATCTCCCGTGTCCGGGGAGGACACTGAGAGCAGCGGTAGCGATTCCTCTGGTTCTGACCCGTTTGGCTCTGATCCATTTTCTAGTGGTGAGGGCGAAGGCACCGGTAACGGTGCAGCCGATGATTTCGGCTCGGAACTGCAGGATGAGTACGGCTTCGACCCCGCGGGTGCATTCGCCAGCGAAGAAGAACCGCAAGACCGCGACCCCTGGGAAGGCTTCAACCGGGCCATGTTCCGTTTCAATGACACCGCCGACCGCTGGTTTCTGAAGCCGGCGGCGACCAGTTACCGCCAGATCACCCCGATTTTTGTCCAGACCGGAGTGACCAACTTCTTTTCCAACCTGCACGAAATCAACAATGTCCTCAACGACATTCTGCAGTGGAAGTGGGGGCAGGCGGGTAATGACACCGGCCGCTTCCTGCTCAACAGTACCGTAGGCCTGGTGGGGCTGTTTGATGTGGCACAGCATATGGGCCTGGAACCCAGTGACGGTGAGGACTTTGGCCAGACGCTGGCGGTCTGGGGGGCGCCTTCAGGCCCCTACCTGGTGATACCCTTCATGGGCCCATCTACGGTGCGCGATGTGCCCGGAGAAGTGCTGGAGTGGTACACCAACCCGCTTACTTATGTCGATGACAACTCCGTGGAATACACGCTGAAAGTCCTGGATCTGTTGCAGACGCGCGCGAGCCTGCTAAAAGCGGAGTCCTTATTGCAGGGGGATCGCTATGTATTGATGCGGGACGCCTATCTGCAACGCCGGGAGTTCCTGATCAACGACGGCGAACAGGAAGACGACTTTGGCGGCGATCTGGATGAATACGATTTCTGATGCCCTCACACTGAAACCGGCGCTGATTGATATCCGCGCCGGTTTTTTGTCTGTGTTGACGGGCGCTAACCCATGAGCGCTCAGACTCCCGATTTGGCAACGGCGCAGGGTGCCACCCAGAACAGCACTGCGGATACCGAAAACGCCCACCAGCGACAGGTCCTGTTGCTGACCGACTCCGACCAGCCCACCCGCGATCTCGTCCGCGCCGCGCTTGCCCGCCTCGGTTACCAGGTGAACCTGGTGGACAATGGCATTGAGGCCATCGGCTGTTTTTCCCCAACCAAACACGAATTGGTGATCACCGACCTGCATCTGCCGGATATGGGCGGGCTGGATGTGCTGCGCAAGGTGAAGTTGCTGTCGCCGGAAACACCCGTAGTCGTGTTGGCCTCCAATAGTGAGGTCAATGATGTGGTGCAGGCACTGCGTTTGGGGGCGAGTGATTACCTGCTCAAGCCGATCGCCGATGAAGGGGTCATTGACCACGCCCTGACCCGTATCTGCGAGGCCCGGCAGCTGGCGGAACAGAATCGCGAATACCGGGAGCAGCTGGAAGAACGCAATCGGGAATTGCGCGATCACATTGCACTGCTGCAAAGGGATCACGAGGCGGGGCGACAGCTCCAGCAGCATTTATTGCCGCGTACACCCTACCAATATCCTGCGGGTATCGAAGCCGCTTACCGGCTGTTGCCTTCACTCTACCTCAGCGGCGACTTTATCGATTACGGTCTGTTTGGCGAGCGCTTTGTGGCTTTCTATCTGGTCGATGTTTCCGGCCACGGTGTGTCCTCCGCACTGGTAACGGCATTGATCAAGCACAGCATCATGCACATGCTGAGGGAGCGTCCGCTGTTCAGTCAGCTGGATACCATCGACAAGGACATCACCGATATCCTCGAGATGATCAATCGGGAGCTGCTCTCCACACACCTGGATAAGCACGCGAGTATGTTTGTAGGTGTGGTGGACAGTCGCGCCCGCCAGTTGCACTACGCGGTAGCGGGACAGGTGCCGATGCCGGCGCTGGTGACCAGTGATGGCGCCCAATGGCTAACGGGTAAAGGTCGTCCCCTGGGCCTGTTCCAGCAGGGCGGTTGGGAAGTGTGTCATTGCAGCTTGCCCGCCAGCTGGCGTCTTGTGGCCTGTTCCGATGGTGTGCTGGAGCTGCTGCCCGGCGATCTGCTGCAGCGCGAGGCCGAATTGCTCGCAAAAATTGAGCACAGCCGTGGTGATCTCACCAGTTTGTGTGGCGCATTGAAGGTAAATGGCGTCGAATCCTACCCTGACGATATAACTATACTCACCCTGCGACAGGATGAACGGTCATAACGGCCCGATTCTTGCTTTTCTCTTCTTGCTTTTATTAGGCACGCTTATATAGGCACGCTCGGTTTTACCTCGCGAGCGAGTTCAATACTCAAATAAACCGTTGGCAGTTTGCAGAAAAGCCTCAGCAGGGCCGGTTTCAGTGACATGGTCAGTCCAGAGTTTCGCTCCGGGTACATGGTGATTAGCTGATACCGGGCGCTCGGGCAGGATGATTGGGGGGCAAGGGGAAATCTGGAGCGATAAAGTTCCGGACTTTCGGGTCATACCTGATTGCCCGCTAGTAACGCCCTTGTCAGCGTAGTCGGGCAGGAGTAAGCTCCGCCCGAATTCTGGACAATCGACGGGGACGGAATGCCTTCGTCCGTTGAATTGGGTTTGCACAAGGATCTGTGCTGCGGCGAAACGCCGCAATTTTTCAATCTCGCGTCCTGGCTCAGGAATAGCTTGGGATGTGTTTGAGGTTACTATGCAGTCCGGGCAGATAATGGTTGGTGACCACCAGGGCATTTATGTCGTGAAGCTGGTGGGCGATGTGCGCCTCAATCTTTGTACATCTTTCGATAAATTTATCGACAAGATGTTTTCTCACGGTGATTTCCGCGGTGTGGTGTTCGACCTGTACCAGGCTAAGGGAATAGACAGTACTACCCTGGGGTTGATGGCGAAAATTGCCATGCGCGTCAAAGAGCGCGGTGTGAGCAAGCCGCTGGTCCTGTGCGATAACGCCGGCCTGCGGCATCTGCTGGATAAAATGGGCTTCGATGCGTTGATGGATATCACTGGCGACGCCGACAATGATGCCTACCAGGCGGAACCGGCTCCGCTGAAATGCAATACCCCGGATGAGCACACTGCAAGAGAAATGGTGCTGGAAGCGCACCGTGTGCTCATGAGTATGAATGAGCAGAATGAAGCCACTTTCCGCGATTTGGTGCAGGCACTGGAAGTGGAGCAGGCGGCGCTGGGTGGCAAGAGCGTGCTGGCTCGCTAATCCGGCTTTAGACGATTCGCCTCATATTTACGCTTCCGATTTTCCGCTCCCGTTCCTTCCATTTACGATTGTTCGTTTAACACTTTCCCTTTATTCGCTTTCGTCCCGGGCCTCGGCGCGTGCGCGGGTGAACAACCCGTGGGGCAGGTAGATCAAATCCGCCACCCGCCGTATCAGGTGTTCCTCGAAAGCGTCAATCTCACCGTCGGCATACGCCACCTGCCACATCTGCTTCACCAGCAGATATTTGTCTCGCTCACTGAAGTTGCTGTTTACCGTCTGGGTAAACTCATACAGGGAGGTGGCTTCCTGGCGCTCTGCCAGTGCCCGCTCCACCAACTCCTGCGCCGACGCACTGTCCAGTTGGTAGTGCGCCTGCAGCAGGTTTTTAAGTGCAACCGTTTCACGTTCATCCACCTTGTGGTCAGCGGTGGCAATTTCCGCGAGCAGGGCCGCGCTGATCATGCGCACGTCTTTTTCCGGGTGCACTTCCACACTTTGCCCGCGACCGATCTGGTCAAACAGTTTGCGAATCTGTTGCAGCATGGGCTGTGGTTCCTTCTACGGTGGTCACTTCGGTGGTCGTCGCCTAAGACCGGCAACCTTAACGAGCCTGTTGCAGCAGCGCTTCCAGCTTGAGCTGGTCTGCCTCGAAGTTGCGTATGCCTTCGGCCAGCTTTTCCGTCGCCATGGCGTCGGCGTTCAGCTGGTGGCGGAATTCGGCTTCCTGCAGTTTTTCGCTGGGCGCGGGCTGCGGTGGGAACTCGCTGCCGAGTCCGGCGGCCAGCTGGCCCTGGTCGTCATGCAACTCCTGTAGCAGTTGCGGACTGATGGTGAGTTTGTCGCAGCCCGCGAGGGCTTCAATCTCACCGGTATTGCGGAAACTCGCCCCCATCACGATCGTGGGGTACTCACGGGATTTGTAGTATTCGTAAATCTGGGCTACCGAGAGCACACCGGGGTCGTCTTCTGCAGTGTAGTCATCGCGCCCGGTGCTGGCCTTGTACCAGTCCAGAATGCGGCCGACGAAGGGGGAAATCAGCGTTACCCCGGCTTCCGCACAGGCCACGGCCTGGCATTGGCTGAACAGCAGTGTCAGGTTGCAGTGGATACCTTCGCGCTCCAGTATCGAGGCGGCGGTGATGCCTTCCCAGGTAGAGGCCAGTTTGATCAGCACCCGTTCGCGCTCGATGCCGGCGTCTTTGTACATGGCAATCAGTTTGCGCGCGTATTCGATACTGGCGCGGGTATCGAACGAGAGTCGCGCGTCGACTTCGGTAGAGACAACACCGGGTATCAGCTGCAGTATTTCCTGCCCAATGGACACGGCCAGTTTCATCGAGGCAAGGGTAATCACATCGCCGCCGCTTTTCTCCGCCCAGCCGAGAGCATCTTTCAGGTGCTGTTGGTACTGGGGAAGTTGTGCGGCCTTGTACAGTAGTGAGGGGTTGGTTGTAGCATCCTGGGGGTGATAGCGGCGGATCGCCTCGATATCGCCGGTGTCGGCTACCACCATGCTGCGTTGTTTCAGTTGTTCCAGTTTATTCATAACTCCCCTCACTTCCTTATTTCTCGTCAGTTTGCGTATTACTCAGGCGGCGTCGGTCACCAGTGCCAGAGCCTGTTCCAGTACCTCAGGTCCTGCGCCCGTCTTGATCGCGTGCTCACTCAGGTGGCGGCGGAAGCGCCGGGCACCGGGCACCCCCTGAAACAGTCCCATCATATGCCGGGTGATGTGGCTTAGTCTCTGCCCTTTGCCCAGTTCCCCTTCGATGTAGGGCAACATTTCGCGGATCACCGCAGCGGGTGTGGGGCCCGGGTCGCCGCCGAACAGGGCCTGGTCCACTTCCGCCAGTATTCCCGGGGTCTGGTAAGCGGCACGCCCGAGCATAACACCATCCAGTTGCTGCAGATGCTGTTTGCACTCGTCGATGGAGTTGATGCCGCCGTTCAGTACGATTTCGAGTTCCGGATAATCCTGTTTCAGCTGGTAGACCATCTCGTATTTGAGCGGCGGTACTTCGCGGTTTTCTTTCGGGCTAAGGCCGTTCAGCCACGCTTTGCGGGCATGCACGATAAATGTGGTGATACCCACTTTGGCCTGGGCTTCCACAAAACGGGTCAGTCCCGGATAGTCTTCCATATCGTCGATCCCGATACGGTGCTTTACCGTAATGGGAATGGAGGCTGCGCTGCGCATGGCTGCGAGGCATTCGGCCACGAGATCCGGTTCCGCCATCAGGCAGGCGCCGAAGCGACCTTTCTTGACCCGGTCACTGGGGCAGCCGCAATTCAGGTTCACCTCGCTGTAGCCCCATTGCTCGGCAATTTCCGTACAGCGCGCCAGATCTTCCGGGTCGCTGCCACCGAGTTGCAGTGCCAGCGGTTGTTCGGCGGCGTCAAAGTCCAGGTGATGTGCCTGATCACCGAACAGAATGGCACCGGTGGTGACCATTTCCGTATACAGCAGGGCATGTTTACTCAGCAGTCGCCACATATAGCGACAATGGCGATCGCTCCAATCCATCAAAGGTGCAGTACAGAAGCGGTGTGAGACAGCCATCGCTGTGCCAGCGGTAGCCGGGGTGTGTTTCTGGGGTGCGGCTGTTGAAGGGGTTTGTGGACTCTGGGACATAAATCAGCGTTCAAGCGGTAAAACTGGGCGCAGTATAACAAAGCCCGGCTCCGGCGCTGATCACCGCCGCATGGCGACCTGACGGGGCAAGTGGGTGGTGCTCAGGTGTTGCGCTCTTTGGCACTCAGTCGCGCATCCTCGGTGTGCGCAGTTGCCGGCGGTGCCCACTGGTCCTGGGTGTCCAGAACGGGGCGCAGTTTTTTCAGTACCCTGCGTGCAGTGGCACGGTAACTGGTCAGTTTGCCGCCGGCCACCGCAACGATGCGGGGTATTTTTTCGTTATTGCAGCAGATCATGGTTTCGCGACTGCGGGAGAAGGGATTGCTAGTGGCGAGTGGCAGCACCCGCAGGCCGGCAAAGCTGTCGCTCAGTTCGCTCAGTTGCAGCGGGCGGGTTTCCGGGAAGTACTGCTTCAGCGTGCGCAGCAGATAGGCCTTTTCCTCCAGTGTCGGTGCGACTTCGGAGGGGTTGCCATGGTAGGGGCGCTCGGTGGTGCCGACCAGGGTTTCCCCTTGCCAGGGCATCACGAACACGGCGCGGCCGTCTTCTGCTTCAACATAAAAGATCTTGTTGGCCAGTTTCAGTGGCACCTGGATATGGGTGCCCGCCACCAGTTCCAGGGGCGGCAATTTCGCGCTGGGGGTGCATTTGCTGTTGGTCTCCTCGATCCACGGGCCGGAACAGTTGACCAGCGCCCGGCAGTGCAGGGTGTTTAGTTGACCCTCGTGGAAATAGTCCACACGCACGAACTTGTCTGTCACTTCTGCGCCGACCAGACTGGCGGGGCAGATCAATTCCGCGCCACCACGAGTGGCAGTGCGGATGACCTCCCGGGTGAGTGCGGCGTCATCGGTCTGGGCGTCGTAATAGCGGTAAACCGCCAGCAGGTCATCGCTGTTCAGTCCACTGAGGGCATCGTAATCCTGCAGATCAACGGAGCCGAAGCGGGCGTGAGAGGAAAGCAGTCCCGCCAACAGCGCATAGCAGCTGAGACCCAGGCGGATCTTCCACGGTGGACGTCGGCTGTGGCGGTATACCGGAATCAGGAACGGCACCATGTGCACAAGGTCCGGCTTGTGCGACAACAGCCACTTGCGTTCCTTCAGGCACTCGCGCACCAGTGAGAATTGTCCGCTCTCCAGGTAGCGCAACCCGCCGTGTATCAGTTTGGAGGAGCGGGACGAGGTCCCGTACGCCACTGATTCCTGCTCCAGTACGGCCACCCGGTAACCGGCGCTGGTCAGAGCCTCCGCCACGCCGGCGCCCTGAATACCGGCGCCGACCACCAGCACGTCATATTCCGTAGACATTGCTGGCCTCCCGCGAGCGCATCAGCAGGGGTATATTGCCAGTGAGAATATGGTGGGCGCCGCGGTGATGCCAATGTACGGCGCCCTGAGTGGTATTGATCTCGTGCACCACCCATTGCCAGGGGCCGGGAGGCAACTCCTGGCGGTCTACTGCCTGCTGGTCGATCAGCAGATAATCCGGTGCCAGAGTCACCACTTCCACCGACAGGCAGCGAGCCACATTCGGGATACGCAGCGCAACCTGGTCAAAACCCAAGTTGCGCGCCAGACGAAGGCTGCGCAGGTCTGAGGTCAGCAGCACATAGGCGTCCGCGCTGTCGGGGATTTCATCGAGTAAGCGCTGGATAGCGGCCTCCGCACCGACCTTCTGCAGGGTGGCAGGTCCCAGTTCCACAAACCATTCCAGGTGCCGGTGCCGACCGGCCCAGTCCACCAGTTGCTGGAAGCTGCTGAGTGGCAGGGTTTTCAGATCCTTGTCCTTGAGGCAGTGCAGTGGTGCAGAAATCCCAGCAGACACAAATTCAAGCCCATCGCCGGCGCAGCACCAGGGTGTGAGTTCCTTGCTGAATTGGACTTCGGTAGCAATTGCGCAGGCGCCAAGACCATGGGCAGCCTCGAATGCTGCCAGGGTATTTTCCGGGTGGTGAATTTTGTCGCCTGAGTGCGCAATGAGCATGGATGTGGGTTCCCGTAGGACTGGCCTTATTGTGTGGAAGGGGAAGGGAGAAACTGCAAAATCTCTACAAGAAAAATAGTTGTTCGGCGGCCTGTTGCAAGCGCGAATTGGCGCACTTGGGGACTCGACTTGCAGATGGGGAGATCGCCTGCAACGGGATATTTGCTTCTAAGCCACGTATTGCTGGCGGGGCGGTGAGCACCAGGCGCTACACCCCGGGTGCTACATGGCTATAGGGCAGGCAGGAATCGTGTTATTTGCTTTGGATGTGTGCGGAAGCGGCAGATCCCCTGTGCGACCTGAGAGCGCAACGATATAATGCCGCGCCTTCAAATCAGCCAACGTGATTCCAATCAACCCAATCAGGCGAAACATGACCGTAAGAACCCGCATTGCTCCTTCTCCCACCGGTGATCCCCACGTAGGAACCGCCTACATCGCCCTGTTCAACCAGTGCTTCGCCCAGGCTCAAGGTGGCCAGTTTATTCTGCGCATTGAAGACACCGACCAGGTGCGCAGCACCCCGGAATCCGAGCAGGCGATTCTCGACAGTCTGCGTTGGCTGGGATTGGACTGGCAGGAAGGCCCGGATGTGGGCGGCCCACACGGTCCCTACCGCCAGAGTGAGCGCGGCGATATCTATAAAAAGTACTGTGATGAGCTGGTGGCAAAGGGGCACGCTTTCCACTGCTACCGCACCGCGGAAGAGCTGGAGCAGCTGCGCGCTCAGTTGCAGGAAACCGGCAAGGTAACCCTCAAGCCCAGCGACCTGGCGCTGCCAGCAGAAGAGGTGGAAAAGCGCAAAGCGGCCGGCGAGCCCTTTGTTGTGCGTATGAGCGTCCCGGAATCCGGTACCTGTGTCGTGGAAGACCTGTTGCGCGGTCCTATCGAGATTGACTGGGCCCAGGTCGATGCCCAGGTTCTGCTCAAGTCCGACGGCATGCCCACCTACCACCTGGCCAATGTGGTTGACGATCACCTGATGGAAATCACCCACGTACTGCGCGGTGAGGAGTGGATCAACTCCGCGCCCAAGCACAAGCTGCTGTACGAATACTTTGGCTGGGAAATGCCGATGCTGTGTCATCTGCCGCTTCTGCGCAATCCGGATAAGACCAAACTGTCAAAGCGCAAGAACCCTACATCCATCCTTTATTACCAGCGCGCCGGTTTTATGCCTGAAGCGCTACTGAACTACCTCGGCCGTATGGGTTGGTCCATGCCTGACGAGCGTGAGAAGTTCACCCTGGCGGAAATGCTCGAGCAGTTCGACATCCAGCGTGTCTCCCTCGGCGGCCCGGTATTTGATGTGGAGAAACTGAGCTGGCTCAACGGCCTGTGGATTCGCGAGCTGGAAGATGAGGCCCTGGCTGACCGTCTGCAGAGCTGGCTGCTGAACCGCGATAACCTGATGAAGGTATTGCCTCACGCCAAGGGCCGTATGGAAACCTTCGGTGACTTCGCCCCCCTGGTCAGCTTCCTCGCCGCCGGTAAGCTGTCACTCACCGAAGCCAGCTTTGCCGATAGCAAACTGGAGCTGGAAGAGCAGAAGAAGGTCCTGCAGTTCGCCCTCTGGCGTCTGGAAGCGCTGCGCAGCTGGAGCAAAGACAACATCTTCGCGGCGATGAAAGAGCTGTCCACCCAGATGGGCGTCAAGCTCAAGGATTTCAATGCGCCCCTGTTCGTCGCCATCAGTGGCACCACGGCCTCTTTCTCCGTGATGGACGCCATGGATCTCCTGGGCCCAGACCTCAGCCGCGCCCGCCTGCGGCAGGCCATCGACGTCCTCGGCGGCGCGGGCAAGAAAGTGTTGAAGCGCTGGGAGAAAGAGTACGCCGGGCTTTGACCTTGATCCTTATGGTGCCGGGCGGGGAGGCCGGCACCCTGACACACAGCTGGATCCCGGCCTTTGCCGGGATGACGAAGAACGGAAGATCTGTAGGAGCCTGCCTCGCAGGCGAACCGCGGAGTCTCATCCCGCAACAGAATGCCAGCCTCCGCCGGGACGACGGGGTAGGCTCCTAAACACCAAAAACCAACAGTCACCTAACTAATTGATTAAAAAGTTGTTTTTCTTGTTGACACCGATCGATGCATTGTTAAAATGCGCCCGCTTTCGACGGAAACGCAACGCGAAAGCAACCCGAATTTGGGGCTATAGCTCAGCTGGGAGAGCGCAACACTGGCAGTGTTGAGGTCAGCGGTTCGATCCCGCTTAGCTCCACCAAATACGAAAAGCCGCATCCGAAAGGATGCGGCTTTTTTGTTTTTGTCGATGACGTTTTGCTGGTGGGTTGGTGAATTATTTCACGCCATTGTGGTCGGAATCTTGCAAATGCTTTCGCATGTGGTCTTCAGCTTATGACGCTGCCGTACTGGCCAGTCGCAAATACAGTTCAAGTGTAATGATCTGTAATTGCTTGGCGGGTGATTTAGGGGGGTAGTTCGAGTAGAATTCCGCGCTTACTTAAAAGGATGTGGGTCACAATTTTAAATTGTGGCTTGGAAGCAGAGAGACGGATCTCTAGAGCAAGCTTTCCCGGAGAACCGGGGGTCGCCTTGGGGGAATCAACGGCGACAATTTGATAAGAATCCGAAGAACGTACCTTACAACAATGCATCCAACCATCCGCCGCAACCCTTGGCAGATCCAGCGCGACGTCATGTTTGCGCTTCTGATTCGCGAGATGAAGACCCGCTTTGGCAAGTGGCGTCTCGGTTACGCGTGGGTACTGCTGGAGCCGGCGATGCACATCCTGGTTCTGGCTGCGGTCTTCAGTTTTCGTGGTCGGGAGTTCTACCCCGGCATTCCGACGGCACTCTTCATGCTGGGCGGTATCGCCCCTTTTCTGTTTTTTTCTCATTGTTTCGGCAAAGGGCTGACTGCCGTTCAGTCAAATCGCGGTTTATTCAATTATCGTCAGTTAAGACCTTTTGACGCAGTGGTCACGCGGGTGTTGCTGGAGTTTGTTATTTACATCGGCAGCTTCGCTGTGTTGCTCGGTGGTTTCGCGTGGTTTGGTATTTCGACCACGTTCAACAGCTTTCTTCTACTGGTTGTGATCAACCTTCTGTTTTTGGCCTTTTGCCTGGGGCTCAGTCTCACTTTGTGTGTGGTTGGTGAAAAGTACCCGGAGGCTGCAAAGTTCGCGCCCATGATCCAGCGGCCCATGTATTTCTTGTCTGGGATCTTCTTCTCTCTCGAGCAGATTCCAGAAGAGTACCATGCCTATCTCGTTTGGAATCCCGTACTGCACATGGTGGAATTGACAAGGGAAGGGCTGTTCACCAGCTATCACGGCTTGTTTGGCGATGTGAAATACCTGGCAATGATATCCATCAGTAGCCTGGCATTTGGCTTGCTTGTCTACCGGACGCAGTGGCGAGATTTGGTGCGTAGCCAATGATCGAGTTGCGCAATCTGACCAAGTCATTCCGTACCTCGAATGGCCGAAAGTTCCTGTTTCGGGACGTAAATGCATGCTTTCCGGAAGGGAAGAATATCGGCATTCTCGGGCGCAACGGCGCGGGGAAATCAACATTGCTGCGTATTATGGGCGGAATTGACTACCCCGATTCCGGCCGTGTTGTGACTGACCAGCGTATTTCCTGGCCAATGGGGTTGTCTGGTGGCTTTCAGGGCAGTATGACTGGCCGCGAGAATGCAGCGTTTATCTGTGGGTTGCACGGCATCTGGGGGCAGAGTAAGCGCAAAGTACTGGATCAGGTTCAGGAGTTTGCGGAGATCGGCAACTATTTTGATTCCCCGGTCAAATCTTATTCATCTGGTATGCGCTCGCGCTTGGCGTTCGGGCTCAGTATCGCGGTGGAGTTTGATTGTTACCTCGTAGATGAGGTGATGTCTGTTGGAGATGCGCACTTCAAGCAAAAATGCCGCGAGGTGATTGCGGAGAAGCGCAAGAGCGCCAACTTTATTATCGTGGCCCACAGCATGAGTACCCTGAAAGAAAATTGCGAAGTGGGGATATTCCTCGGGGACACCGGTTTGAAAGTATACGAGAACCTCGAGGAGGCAATCGAACTTTACCTGGCTGGGGTATCGCCTGCTAAGGCTAATTAAGCCCAGAAAACGTGAAACGTTAAAAAATGCAAGAGCACACAATGAAGTCAGGGGAATCTGCCTCAGTTCAGCCACCGCAAAACCGGTCGCTACCAAAGCTGAAACATGCGGCGAATACAGTTAAGGGCGTATTCGCGCGGATTGCGCAAAACGAGCCAACCGTCGGCACTGAGAAAAAAGCTTCGAGGCAGGGTTGGCGGCGCTGGCAAGGGTTGATCTTGTTTGTGTTGGTGCCATTACTGCTGGTCGGGGGATATTACCTGTTTTGGGTGTCTGAGCGCTTTGTCAGCACTACCCAGATCATCGTCAAGGAAAACGGCTCTGAAGAAACCATTTCTTCTTCTTTGGGGTTCCTCGTTCCGGGCGGGATTAGCGAGAGCCAGGACGCCTATCTAGTGGTCAATTATGTTCAGTCACTGGACATGGCTTTGGCGCTTGATAAAAAGCTAGAACTGGGCAGTTACTACAAAAGTGACCAGTACGACTTCTTTTCGCGTTTGGCTGGAGATGCTTCCCAGGAAGATTTTCTTAAGTATTACCGGGAGCACGTCAGCGCAACCTTCGACGAAAAAACTGGAATTATCACCATCTCGGCACAGGCCTTCGAGCCAGAATTTGCACGCCGCCAGGTTGAACTGCTAAAGAGCCAGTCGGAAGACTTTGTGAATGAGTTGAGTAACCAGCTGGCATTCAAGCAGGTCGAGTTTGTCCGCAAGGAGCTGGATCGGGCAAAAGATAAATTAAGGACGGCTAAGGAACAGGTACTCAGTTTCCAGAACCGTCACCAGATGGTAAGCCCAGAAGCTGCGGCTCAGGGGGTCAGCGGTATTATCCAGGGAATGGAAGCGAGATTGTCCGGACTTCGAACACAGTTAACCGCGTCCAAGGCATACCTTAACTCTGACTCGTCGAAAGTTGTTTCCATCCAAACCGAGATAGAAGCGTTAGAGTCGCAAATTGAGCAGGAAAAAGTTCGCCTTGTCGGTGAAGTTCAGGAGCCGGTAGAGAACGAAGGTGAGCGCTTGAATAGCCTCAGTGCGGAGTTCCAGAATTTGCAGCTGGAAATGCAATTTGCCATGGATGCCTATCAGACGGCGCTAAAAGGCCTGGAAACTGCGCGAATGGAAGCCTCAAATAACCTGAAACATTTGATGACGGTGACTAGCCCGTCGTTGCCGGAAGAGGCTGAATTTCCCCGTAAGCTGTATAACCTGATCAGCTTGGCAGTTGTCTTGTTGCTTCTATACGGGATTGGAAAAATGCTCGTGGCTAGTATCAGGGATCACAGGATTTAATCTGTGGCTTCTGGTTTTTCTAATTTGATGATCGACAAGGGAATTGGCTCCCATCGATACAGGCCTTGGGAAGCTGTTGGAAAAATGAAAATGGCATCAAAAAAAATCATTATGACCCTTCTGGCGGGAGCTGCCCTGCTGGCCCCCGCAGTCTATGCGCTCGAAACACAGCAACTGGAGAAGGAAGAGGAAGCGTTTGCTCTAGAAGCTACCGCTCCTGTTTTTGGTGCGACCCTGTTCCAGGGGGCGTTCAAGGATCAACCATTTACCGGCTTCAACCCTTCATATCGTATCGCGGTGGGTGACCAGATCAACCTGCAGCTATGGGGTGCCTACACGTTTAGCGCTACATTACCGGTAGATCCTCAGGGCAATATCTTTATCCCTGAAGTTGGGCCGGTGCATGTAGCGGGCGTTGAGAACAGTGAGCTCAACAGCTTCGTCCTGCGACATGTAAAGCGGGTATTCAAAAGTAACGTACAGGCGTATGTAAATCTCGAAGCCAGCCAGCCGGTAAAAGTCTTCGTGACCGGCTTTGTCGATCGCCCCGGCTTATATAACGGCTACTCCTCGGACTCGATTCTTTACTACATCGATAGTGCCGGTGGTATCGCTCAGGAAAGTGGTAGTTTTATTGATGTAAACGTACTGCGAAATAACCAGTTAATACAAAACATCAATCTATATAACTTTCTGGTGGCGGGAACCATGCCTGCACTCCAGTTACGCAATGGAGACTCTATTGTTGTCGGTCCGCGCAACGGCAGCATTACCATAGAAGGAGCGGTACAGACACCCGCTCAGATCGAGTTTAAAGGCCCCAGTACGCAGCTTGGCGAAATGTTGTTGATCGCCAAGCCTGATCCACTCGCCAATTTTGCCCGGATCACTCAGGTCGTCGATGACCGTCAACAGGCAAGTTATATGCCGTTGGAGGACGCGCTGTCGGCACCTTTGTACTCCGGCGCTGTAGTTGAACTGGTAAAAGACAGCGATATCGAATCTATTTCCATCAAAGTGAGTGGCGAGCTGGACGGCCCAGCGACATTTGTTCTTCCCTACGGCGCGACACTGGACGACTTGATGGTCCAGTTGAAGTTCCGATCCAACGCTGACCCATTCTCGGTACAGCTGTACAGAAAAAGTGTCGCAGAGCGACAAAAAGCGGCGCTGCAGCGTTCTCTTGATGCACTGCAGATGGAAGCTCTGACAAGGCAACCGGCAACTTCTGAAGAACGGGGCGCACAAAAAGAAACCGCAACGATGATTCAGAACTTCATCGCCAAGGCCAGAAAGGCTCAGCCGCGTGGCCAGGTGGTATTGGCCAATACCTCTAACGCCAATGCAATGCTCCTTGAAGACGGTGACGAGCTGGTGGTGCCATCGAAGAGTTCGACGATCTCCATCGTTGGCGAGGTGGTATTCCCGACCTCTCTGGTGTTTAACGAAAAGCGTACCCTGGAAGACTATGTTGAGCTGGCCGGTGGATTTACTAACAACGCCAATCAGGACGAGCTGGTCATCCTGCACCTGGACGGAACCATCAGCCGCATTGAAGACAACGATTTTGACAACCGGCTCCGCGGAACGCTGCGCGCGGGTGATGAAATCATGATTATGCCCAAGATCAAGTCCAGCGAGATTCAGGTTACCAAGGATATAACCGAGATCCTTTACCGGATTGCGGTGGGCACAGCGGCGGTGCTGTCTTTCTGATCACCGTGACCATGGGCAATCGTATAAATTGACTAAATATAGAAATTATTAATTCATGAAAATTGCAGTTGCAGGTACTGGCTACGTTGGCCTTTCAAATGCTCTCCTCCTGGCGCAACACAACGAAGTTGTTGCATTGGATGTTGATGCAAAAAAGGTAGAAATGCTGAACCAAAATGAGTCTCCCATCGAAGATGCGGAGGTGCATGAGTTCTTGGGGCGGAACGATCTGAATTTTTCCGCCACGCTCGATAAATATAGCGCCTACGATGGTGCTGATTTTGTCATTATTGCAACGCCGACGGATTACGATCCTGAAACAAACTACTTCAATACAAAAAGTGTTGAATCGGTAATTCGCGATGTTCTTGATATTAATCCTCAAGCGGTAATGGTGATCAAGTCAACGATCCCGGTAGGCTATACCCAGCGAATCCGTGAGCAGTTCGAGTCGGATAACATCATTTTTTCACCTGAATTCCTGCGTGAAGGAAAGGCGCTATACGACAACCTGCACCCGTCGCGCATCGTTGTAGGTGAGCGGTCCGCTCGTGCAGAACAGTTCGCAGGGCTGTTGCAACAGGGAGCTATCAAGAAAGATGTGCCAATCCTGTTCGCAGATAGTACTGAAGCGGAGGCGATCAAGTTGTTCTCGAATACCTACTTGGCAATGCGGGTAGCGTATTTTAATGAGCTGGACACCTATGCGGAAACCCACGGTTTGAATGCACGCCAGATCATCCAGGGCGTAGGGCTCGACCCGAGAATCGGGCAGCATTACCACAACCCTTCCTTTGGTTACGGTGGTTATTGCTTGCCGAAAGATACTAAACAGCTTCTCGCAAATTATGAGGATGTGCCCAATAACCTGATTCAGGCGATTGTAGATGCAAATACAACGCGAAAAGACTTTATCGCTAATAGCATCATTAAGCGCAAGCCGAAAGTTGTCGGGGTATATCGACTGATTATGAAAGCTGGCTCTGATAATTTCAGGGCGAGTGCGATGCAGGGCGTTATGAAGCGAATCAAGGCGAAGGGGATCGAAGTTATTGTGTATGAACCAGTGCTTGAAGCAGAGGAGTTCTTCGGTTCGCGAGTGGTGAATGACCTTGAGGTATTCAAGAAAGAATCAGATGTGATATTGGCTAATCGTTTAACTGACAACCTTAAAAGTGTCGGTGAAAAAGTCTATACACGAGACCTGTTCGGTACAGATTAATTAAGCGTGCCGAGGAACGCTCGGCCATGAATATATAAAATTTGATAACGAAAAGATCGGATATGAGCGACTCAGAAATCAGCTTGATCGTTAATGCAGTCCCGGCGACAAGATTGCCTTATGTAAAGGCACTGGCCGAATCCCTGGGCATTGCTTCAAACCAGAATGGACCATTTTTTGAAGAGCCTCCGTCGTGTTTTATTGGTTGCAATACGTCAAAGGACGGAGCTACGACCCTGCTGATTTATGAAAACGCAGAAAGTGCATTGGCGGCGGCTATGGATCTGGGCGTTCGACCGGAAGACGCGCTTGAAGCCTGGGAGCAGGGTATTGGCTTGTTGCTGGAGCTTTATAAAAAATCCAGCCGTAATTCAGTTTTACTGGACCTGTCCATCGTTAAATCTGACCAAGAAGATGTGAAGGTGCTGCTTGAAACACGCTTTCAACGTTCTATCGCATTGCCCTCTGTTGCACTACTTAAAGGGGTTGAGAGTACAGAGCTGAACAATCTACTGGCTGCCCATAAGGTGGCATGTACTGATAGATTGATTCCGGTACTCCGGGAGTTGGAACTCCGCACTTCTCTTAAGGGGCGTCGTGGTCGTTCTATGGACAGCCTTGATGTGGATGCCATTTACGACTCACTGAGCTCTATAGGAGCTGGAGGGCTCGCGAAGAAAGAAATCATGGAGCTCGAAGGTAATCTTTACCTGCGTGATCAGGAAATCGAGCTGCTAAATAAGCAGCTGCATCATACCCAGGAAGAACTTGAGTTTTATTATCAACAGCTAAACGTTTATGGAAGCGACTCCGGACGCCCATTACTCCTCAGACTGTCAGAGCAAGCTGCGCAGATTGAGCAATTAACCAGTAGTCTTCAGGCGGCACACAGTGAACTGGATAACCTGCGGAAAGGTGGCCAACTGCCTGGCAGCCTGGAGGTAACGGTCGATACCAGCAATCAGCTTAAACTGATGGAAGCGGAAGTCAATTTACTTACGCAGCAGCTCCACCACACTCAGGAAGAGCTCGAGCATTATTATCACCAGCTGATGGAATACGAAAATAGCGACGTTCAGACTATGAGCGACTTGATAAAAGAAAAGAACGCTAAGCTGTTGGGCCTGAGCCGTCGCAAGAAGCTTGTTGAAGCTGATCTACAGGGCGCGAATGCTGAGCTGAGTAATGCAAATAATGAGCTCAGCAAAGCAAATGCTGAGCTCAGTATGGCAAAGGAAAAGCTCGCGGAACTGGAGAGTGAGGATAAAGCAGATGTCTTACAAGAAAAGATCGAAGAGAAAAATCTAAAACTCCAGAAGCTGAGTAACGCCAAAAAGGCACTTTTGGCAGAGAACGTATCACTAATTGAGGAATTGGAAGCCGCCCGGGAAAAATTGAACTCTTTGCAGGATGAAATAGAGCAGATGAGGAGCAGTGGTGCCTGGAGGGTGATCTCACCGCTGAAGCAAATCTCATCGTCGCAGAGAAGGGAAAAGCATGCGATCAAAAAGGTTATTAGGGTCATCAAAGAATCCATGTTATTCGATGATGACTGGTACCTGAATGAGTACCCTGATGTCGCCGAAGATGGCTTGGATCCGGTAGAGCACTATGTACGGCATGGTGCCGATGAAGATAGAGATCCTAACAGTGTATTTTCAACTAGCTGGTATAAAAAATTACATCCTGAGGTGGTTGAGGCTGGAGTTAATCCGCTGTTCCACTATATCTCGATCAAGCGAGATACCAAGCGAATGACTTCGCTCCGGAAGGCAAATTAGGCTGTTGCACTGACTGCTTCAACTTTAGGTTGCTTAAAGTACTGGTGAATGAGCGCGGTTTTAGTGCTTTCGTCGCAGTTTTATTGGGATTGGTTTTGGGGTATGTAGGGGGCGTTGTGGTCGTATAAGGATTCGAGGTTTAAAAGTAGGGGATCCCCTCATATGACGAGCATCTTCATTGCCAGGAGAGGCCGTTCTATTGGGGAAGACCTTGAGTCCGGGGAGGGCATTTCGAACCTGGTTGGGATTCGAGAATGCTGCCAGGAGCCGCGTGACGGATTGCGGCGTGTGGTCGTAACAACAAACAATTTGTATTTCGTGAGTTAGAAGATGTCGACTGAAAATCTAAGCTTAGCCAGGGATTATTTTTATAATAAAAAATATGCGGAAGCTGCGAAGCAGTTCTCATCTGCATATAAAACTGATCAGGGGCAATGGTGGCTCCTGCTCGAGCAGCTTCGTTCCGAGCAGCTGAATGAAAAAACAGGCTTTTCTGGCGGTAGAAAAGACCAAAAACTGATGGTCAAGTTTTATCCCGATTACCGGGGAAACCCCTATCAGGGAATACTGTATGGCTCTAGCCAGCCCGAGAGCTCGAAATATGAGCCGTCCTCCTCCGATGCATACAAAAATAGCCTGGATTTCCTTGCCGCCGAAAATCGCGTGTACCACGTCCATTGGCTTAAAGAGGTATTTGCTGGCGCTGAAAATTCTCAAGAAGCAAAAATCAAACTGCGAAATTATCTCGGAACACTGAAGCTCTACAAGTGCCTCGGTGTGAAGATCTTGTGGACTATCCATAATCAAATTGATCATGACCAACCTGAGCATATCTCGCCATTATTGATTGAGTTGATGAAGGCGCTTGTTGAGCTTTGTGACTGTGTGTTGGTGCATACAAACAATACGATCGAAATCATGGAAGCTTATCTCGGTGTCGAAATAAAGAGAAAGGCCGTAGTTCTCGAGCACCCTCTTTATCCAGATCCTGTCGAGGGTAGTGAAGATCTAAAGGAGCCTTCTGAGTTTTCCGCATGGTCAGGTCGAGGAAAGTCCTTTGCGCTATCTTTGGGAATGATTCGTCCATACAAGGGGGTTGCAGACCTGCTGGATGCATTCAGCGCAATCTTGTCTTCTGGTGATAAGAATGCTCGGCTTGTTGTAGCTGGTCGCCCGATGGATCCAGAGGTTACGGAAAAGGCGAAAGTTCTGACTAAATGCTACCCGGACAATTTCCTCTATATCTCCCGAAATCTATCTGATGCAGAAGTGAACTTTCTCTACAAGAGCTGCGAGTTTAGCGTGCTGACGTATAAAAAGATTCTGATTTCAGGTAGTTACTACATGGCAGCTACTCACAAGAAAGCATGTATCGCACCGCGGATAGGAATGTTCCAGGAAAAAATTGTCGACGGTGATAACGGGCTTCTTTACGACGGAAGTATCGCGGGCCTGATAGGTTCGCTGAAGACCGCATATGGTAAAAGTGCGTCTGAGCTACAGAGAATGGGAAGGCTGGCTCATAACGGTTGCCAGCATACAGCCGAAAGCTTTTCGAGTGGATTTTACAAAGTAGTCGAGGGACTCTGAGGTGTCTATGGACAGAAAAATTGAAAATAGCGCAATAGAAGTTTCTTTCTGTATCCCGGTTATGAATCGCCTGGGTGATATCCAGTCGACCTTGAGGAAAAACCTTGAGGATAACCGCGAGGATTGCGATATCGTTGAGTTTATCGTCATATCATTTGATCATGACGACGGCACTGCAAAGTGGGTGGAAAGCGAGTTCCAAAATGAATTGGCAACTGGATACCTCAAATTCTATCACCTGAAAGATCTGGAATTCTGGCACTTCGGTAAGGCGAAAAATGCCTTTAAACCCTATGTAAGTGGGAAAATTTACGCGAGCCTCGATGGCGATAACTTTACCGGTTATCGGGGTGGGCGACATATTCTGGATATTTTCCAGCGGTATCAATACAAGTGTATTTTTCACCAGTTCCAGGGAGACTGGGGTGATGGAACTTGTGGGCGTATTTCCATAAGGATGGAAGACTACCTGCAGTGGGGGTATGACGAAGACTTTTTACCTCGTCAGTGGGATGAAATGGACGCAATGCTCAGTGTCCTGGTGAACCAGCCTGGCACAAAATATATCTGTTATAAAGGCGAAGGTAAAAACATTATCAAGAAGAGCCATCCGTTCCGGCGTTTTCTTGAAGAGAGCTCAATCAGTATTGAACAGATCGAGCTTGAGGATACAGGCGCGAACCGGTTTGAAAGTGATCGCGCGGCGGTAGGTGAACATAATTCCAACTACGTGCAAGACGATGCCAAATTGCGTTTGGCTTCAGTGTACAACCATTTGTTGTCGTATATAAAAAATACGTCATCCCATGATTTAAAGGATAAGTACATTTCTGAGATTTCAAATTGTCAGAAGGAAATCGTTTCCTCCATTGACGTTGAAACTCTAAGGAAGTGGTATCTAAAATGTGAGTCAAATCAGCCAAACACCTCTAAAGTTGGTGCGGTGTGTCTGGTTTCGTGCATAAAAAATGAGCCAAACTTGAAGGAGTGGTACGAATACTACAAGTCTATTGGAGTTGATTCATTTTTCCTGATAGACGATGGCTCGGTTGAACCTGTTTCTGAAACCTTTAAAGATTGTGATGACGTATTTGTTTGGTCGCCAGTCGTTGGTCAGTTTAAGTTTGCTAAGACACTTTGGATGGAGATTCTACTGAACTCGTATTGCCAGAGTCGGTGGACATATATTGTTGATAGCGACGAGTATGTCGAGTTGGTCAGCGCTGGTTCGGAATCAAGAAATAAAACATTAGAATTCGTGGCTGGCCATGGGCGGGAGTATTTTTCTGGCTATTTATTGGACCTTTACCCCGGCGGTAGTGAATACGTAGGAAGTGGTTTACAGGCAAATAATATTACTTTGGATGATTGTAAATATTATCAATTTCGGCCTGCAAACTTACAGCATCGATATGTTCAACATAACACAGCAGTGTGGAGTTATGGGGAGCATTCTTCGTGGGCATACTCTCTGGATATACGTTATCGCTGTAACGGTTCACTCGATAGTCTTCGAAAATTTCCATTGGTCAGGTGGCGTGAAAAGATGCACCTGAACCAGGGGTTCCACGATTTAATTATTGATGGCGTTAAACGAACTCCAAAAGATTTGGAGTGTGAGTTTTTGTTGCCAATTCGGCACTACAAAATATACTCGCTTGCTCAGCAAAGTATAGGCGCCAATGAAAAATCTGTTGACCAGTACCATAGTGAAACAAAGATTAATCTTACTCGGATGCTGGGAAGCCTTAATAAAATCATACGTACATGTATTTACAATCCTTACTCGTACAAGTTTTCGTCTCCTTACTTAATTCCGACACCAACAAATAAAAAACTGCTGCTGGTTAATGTTGATAGCCTTGGAAAAACTCCAGAGGTTAATCATTGGGATAGGGGGAATGTAATTAAATTTATTTCGGCGGATAAACTGGAGGTGAAGGGGGATCACATTTTTGCGGCATCATTTCAGGATGCTTGTAACTATATTTTACGCAATACCCCATTCTCGAAGTACAAGATCGAAGATTCAGGTTTGACTAGCTTCTCAATCTAAATTAATAGCAGCAGATTTTAGTGGGGTTACGGGGGTAATATGAGCGACGGTAAAATATTTGTTATAGGCATGAATGCTACTGGCACCTCGATATTGCATCGAGCATTCCAAGTTATGGGGCTTAATTCCTTACATTGGGCTCCAGAGGTTGGATCCCTTAAGTCAAGGATGGAGGAGGCAAAAAAGTTCCAGTTTTCACTTCTGAATGCAATTGAGGCGGGAAAGAGAGATCCTTTAGGTGACGCTTCGTACTTTGATGTATTTAGTGATGTATGGCCAATAATTCAATATTTTGAATATTTTTACAGCGCTTACCCGGGAAGCAAATTTATTTACACTTGCCGAGATGACGAGGAATGGTTGCGGGATCGGGAGAGGCACGTTGGCAGAAATAAGAGTGCGCTTGAAAGTGGCGACTATGTGGGTTCATTTGTTAATGTAGAACGAGAAAAGTGGCTGAAAGAAAAGTATAACCATCTAAAGCGTGTAAAGCAGTGGTTTTCTGCTGATGGAAGGTCTGATGACCTCCTGTATTTTGACCTATATAAAGGAGATGGTTTTGTAGAGCTGTGTGATTTCCTAGATTGTAAATTGCCTGAAAGAATATTTCCTCTATTCGGTAAAGTTGCATGATAATTCTCACATAGAAGGTTGTTTCAAGCTCCTATTTCCTAAATTTAGTTTGATGATATTGAGTGATCGAGAAAAGCTATGAATTCTTTGTGTTCTGACGTAAAGGTAGTTTGCCTGTTTTCAATTTCTAGAACGGGGTCAAATTACCTGGCGAATGTTTTGCGCAACTTGCCGGAGGTTGATGTCTACGCCGAGATTTTTCACCCAGAGCAGGCCTTCTCTGTGTCTGAAGAGACTTGCCGTTTCATAAATGATAGGCACAAAACTGGCGCTCGGGACCTTTCTAAGCCCGATGATGCTGAGTTTTCTAGCTGGATTCGATCTCATCCTAAAGAAACTGTCTTGGCTCTGGTCGATTTTGCTCGGTTGGCTGGTAAGAAAGCTGTGTACCTGAAGATATTTAACGATCATTTAATAGGCGTTAAAGAGGGGTTGGAGGCTCTTGCTACTATTCCGGGATTTACTCCTGTTATTTTGCAACGTCGGTGTGTGGACAGCTTTATCTCTTTTCGTAAAGCTAAAATTACTAAGTCTTACGTTCAGAACAGAACTACAGGTGTAAAGCCTGCTCTTAATGTTGATCAATATATGCGTTGGAGACAGCCAAGATTGGATTGGTATTCGCTCGTTTATAGCGTGATGTCAAAAAAGGGCTTAAAAGTTCACCAGGTAACCTATGAAGACGACATTGATATCGGGAATGAGGCTTGCGCAATTCATTGGCGTGATTTATTGAAATCCTGGGTTGGCGCTGCTGAGCATGAATCTGAGCTCAATACCGATGCTGGTTTTGATGCCACTTTAGTCGACGAGCAGAGCCTTATTGGAAGACAAGATGACTCAGCTACAGAAGATAAAATTGCTAATTGGGATGAATTCTACGAGGCGTTAAAGAATGCTGGCTTGGCTAGAGAAGCGATGAGTTATCTTAGTTTCAAATGAGGTTTAGTTGCCCGATGCTTGCCAGATTCGCCTATCCGGATTCATTTTTGGTTAATGTATATTTAATTAGGTGACGGTTGTCGTATGTGGCTTCGTCAGTCTCCCAGATTCTTCGGTATTCATTGCTTTAGTTTCCGTGTAGGCGTTTTCCAGATCTATTTTTT